>CATJCJ010000425.1 GCA_949738935.1 uncultured Eubacteriales bacterium
AAGCCAAAAAGATACAGAATAACATAAACAAAAAAGTCTTACCAAATTGATTTCACTCAATTCAGTAAGACCTTTTTATTAAATATAAACACTATAACCTGATAGCCACTGACGCATTTAATGAATAAATGTATTTAAGTCAGTGTTATCAAATCGTTATCAAATGGCACTCACGATAACCTCAAACCCGCTTTCTATGCGGGTTTCAGCAACATTTTTCGTTACTCCCACTCAATAGTTGCAGGTGGTTTACTAGTTATATCATAAACAACTCTATTAACCCCTTGAACCTCATTAACCATTCTAATACTAATTTTTTCAAGAACATCATAAGGAATTCTCGCCCAATCAGCGGTCATAGCATCAAGACTAGTAACAGCCCTTAATGCTACAGTATAACTATAAGTTCTTTCATCTCCCATAACACCAACGCTTCTAAGACCCGTAAGAACAGTAAAATACTGCCATACTTCCCTATCCAATCCTGCCTTAGCGATTTCATCTCTAAACACAAAATCAGTATGTCTCAAAATATCAAGTTTTTCCTTAGTAATATCCCCAATAATTCTAATAGCAAGACCCGGACCGGGGAAAGGCTGTCTGTACACAAGAAAATCAGGCATACCCAAAGCTATGCCAACGGCGCGCACTTCATCTTTAAATAAATCTCTTAATGGTTCAACAATTTCCTCAAAATCAACAACGTCAGGAAGTCCGCCAACATTATGATGGCTTTTAATAACAGCGGAATTTTTAGTACCGCTCTCAATGACATCAGGATAAATAGTCCCCTGAACAAGATAATCAACATGTCCTATTTTTTTAGCTTCTTCCTCAAACACACGAATAAATTCCTCACCAATAATTTTGCGTTTGGTTTCAGGGTCGGAAACACCAGAAAGTTTAGAAAGAAATCTATTTTCAGCGTTAACACGAACTAAATTCATGTCATACTGCTTTCTAAATATTTCCTCAACCTCATCCCCCTCATTAAGTCTTAACAATCCATGGTCAACAAACACACAAGTAAGTTGCTTTCCAACAGCCTTATGTACAATCACAGCAGCAACAGAGGAATCAACTCCACCGGATAAAGCACAAAGAACCCTTTTATCACCAATTTTCTCTTTAACAGATTTAACCATTTCATCAGCAATATCGGTCATAATCCAATCACCTTTACATTTACATACTCTATAAAGAAAATTGTTAAGAATTTTATTACCTTCTTCAGTATGTACAACTTCCGGATGAAATTGCACTCCATATAAATTTTTTTCAATATTACAAAAAGCCGCTGTAGGGCAAGTTTTAGTTTTCGCGATAACATCAAAATCATCAGGAGCTTTTGTAACAAAATAAGTATGACTCATCCAACAAATACTTTCTTTTTTTACTTCATTAAATAATATATTATCGGTATTAACAGTTAACTCAGCTTTTCCATATTCCTTTTGCTCAGCTTTTCCAACCTGCCCGCCCATTAAATATCCCATAAGCTGACAGCCATAACAAATTCCCAATACTGGAATGCCAAGTTCAAAAACTCCTTTATCAATAATGGGGGCGTCATCATCGGTAACAACACTTGGGCCACCGGTAAAAATAATACCTTTAGGCTTTTTAGCTTTTATTTTCTCAATAGGTGTATCATATGATAAAACCTCACAATATACATTTAAATCGCGTACACGTCGCGCAATCAGTTGATTATACTGTCCGCCAAAATCTAATACAATAATAAGTTCGTGCTTCATAAAAACCTCCATAAATAAATTTTATTTTATAGCAATACGCAAAATTTTTAGTGCGAACCAATAAAAAAATTTTTTAAGATATCAAGTTTTTTAAAATTCTCCTGTTTATTTTTTATTGGTTCGCTATAAATAAATTAATCATAAAAATCATTTTCTCAAAAACAATTTTCTTGGAGTCAAATATACCATCATAGCATTCAAAAGCTGCTCATTAGGCTCAATAATAACTTTAACTTTTTCTCCATTAAAATAGGTAATAAACATATATGTATTGCCATAAATTCCACCGCTTGATAAGTCTTTAACAGGCAAAGCTGAATATCCATTAAAACGTTCTTTATCATCAATATGAGCCATAACAGCAAATTCAGAAACCTCCGCGGAAAAAATATTTTTTCTTTTCGATTTATTATAAATACAATCAATATCCAAAGTTCCATTTGTAAACAAATACTCATACTCAATATTTAAACGCTTAAAAAAATAACTTGCTATAAGAGCGACAACAATAATAAGAGGAGAAGCGTGAATAGGGTCTTTAAAAAGCCATTGCGACGACAATAGTAAAGATACCAAACAAGCTATCACCACAATACACATTTTTTTTAGAACATTTTTTTTTGTCTCTTCTTTTTCAACAAGTTGTTCAACATATAAATCATTCATTTAAAAATCCTCCAAAAATATCTTTAAGACATACGATGGTATTACATTAAAGATTTTCCTCACTTTCACTTTAATTTTCCTCATCTTTCTCTTTTTTCAAATTAAATTTGGAAAGAATTCCCGGAACCATATTCAATAATTTATCAACACTACCGGTATTCTTCACATTAACCAGTTGAACAGTACCATTTTGAACAACAAGAATAGCTGAAGGAGTAATTTTAGCGCCAAGACCACCGGCGCATCTTCCTTTATCATCTTTTTCACCTTTATTTCCCGAAGAGCCCGCGCCAACTCCAAAAGAAACGTCAATCAAAGGAACTATCGTAATATCTCCAACAGTAATAGGGTCACCAACAACAGTTTTTGTGGAAATAAAATTTTCCATTTTACCAAATAAAGTTTCCAAGCCGGAATTCATAGAATCCATTAAATCAATCCTTTCTAAAAATCAGAATTTTCTTTTAATTAATCTCCAAATAGGTTTTTTAAAAATATACCTCAAAGTCGGAATTCCAATTTTAAAAACACTTGTTTTTCCTTTTGTTTCCAAAATCCCCTCAAAAATCTCATTTTCAAAATCACCGGATAAATAAATATCAAGAGGCAAAAATTCAAGTATAACAGCCGAAATCCCAAGAAACTTTCCTGTATTGGAAGGGTCTTCAAATCCAATAGTAATATTCGCCTTAAATTTTTTAGGCTTAATCGCGAAAATCAATTCCTTGACAAATCTTAACGTATATTTTACAATCTCACCTTTTTCAGGATAATTTTTCAAATAAATAATTTATTATAAATATTTTTTACAAAAGAAAAAATATTATTCACTTTTTTATTATAATAATATTTCTTTTTACCATTTTTTTTCTCAAAGCAATCTTCTTTCGAAAAAAAGTCCTCAATATTATTATTTTTACCGCTAAAATCCTTATCTATATATTTTTCACATTCTTCAAAACAAACTGATTTATCATAATTAGAATCGTCACTATTAAAATTCTCTTTATTTTTTATTTTAACTTCCTTATCAGAATTTTCCTTTCCAGCGAAATCTTTTTTAAAAAACTTAAAAAACAATATTTTAAAATAGCTTCTATTAACATCTTTGTCAATTAAAAACACAAAATTTATAATTTTAATAAAACTTAATTTAACATTAACATAAAAACTTTCTTTTTTCTCAACAATCACATAATATCTAATACCACCAAAAAGAGCAACCGTAACAAAAAAAAGCAATATACCGACTATAACAACAAACATAATAGCGATAAACTTCAAAACCGTCAAAAAAGCAAACAATATCTCCATATAACAACCCCAATACAATAAGATTGCGGAAACACCAATTAAAACGGTGTTTCCGTAATCAATAAATTTTTATTTAATGTCAATATACTCAAAAGCCGCAAAGCCCTTACTGTCTTTTCCCTTGTTGTTCATACAAAATAATCCGATTCTTCCGCCAACCCAGCTTTTTCTAGATACAATATATTCTACCCTCTCACCAAGTTTTTCATACTTAACGCCGTCAAAACTATAATAAAAATCTGTTTGAGCGTTATATTCCATAACAACTTTAAGATAAATCTCAGAAACGCTGTCAATTTCTTTTGTTCCCGTAACCTTTTCTTTATGTTCAGGATATCTATGCTCATAATTTGTTTGTTTAATAACAAATTTTCCTCCGCAATTCTCAACTCTTATACAATAATAATTTCCTCCTGTAATAGTAAGACCCGCTGTATCTCCGTCTTCAGGAAGATTTAATTTAACCTTTGTGACAGCCTCAAAATTAGGAGCTTGAATAAGCTGAGAAAGAAGATTAGCCGCATCCGAGACGAACCCCTCGTTTCCATTCTCATCAGTAACAGGAACAGCAAACAATTTGAGCTCATCATTACCAAGTTCATAATATTTTTTGTTTTCATGAGCCTGCCATTGCCATTGAAGACCAAGTTCATTTTTACTAAAATCATCAGATGTAGCCGGAGTACAAATTTCCGATTCACAATTAACACTAGGCTTTTTATGTTCAAGAACAGGTTCCCCAACAAAATCATTATTTGAGTCAACGCCAATCAAAGGCCAGCCGTCAACCCATTTTGCCGGCTGCAAATGAGCGATACGGCCATAAGCGTTAAGGTCCTGAAAATGAATAAACCAACTCTCACCATTATCCAAATCAACAAGACCACCTTGATGAGGTCCGTTAATAGGAGAGTCTCCCTGATGCATAATAATTTTATGCTCATATGGTCCATAAACGTTTTTTGAACGAGCTG
Organism: uncultured Eubacteriales bacterium; assembly: GCA_949738935.1. Taxonomy (GTDB): domain Bacteria; phylum Bacillota; class Clostridia; order Lachnospirales; family CAG-274; genus MGBC114079. The sequence goes on from CATJCJ010000425.1 coordinate 4,712, forward strand.
CCATCTGCCAACCTGTTCTAACTCCGCCAGCGGGAGCGAGAATATAATAGAAACCGTCTTTTTTATAAAACTTAGGACCCTCAATAGTAGGGTGATTAATTCTTCCGTCAAAAACCATAACCCCGTCATCAAGAAGTTTATTTCCATCAGGAGACATTTTATTTACGGCAAGCCAACTTTTAAATCCACAACGACTTTTAGCGAAAGCGTGAACAAGATAAGCGTTTCCATCATCATCCCACAAAGGACAAGGGTCAATCCAACCCAACGCCTCTTTTACGCAAACAACATCATTCCACTTGCCAAAAGGGTCTTCAGTATTCGCCATAAAAATACCCCTATCAGGGTCGCCGAAAAATACCCAGAATTTTTTATCGTGATATCTTATACTCGGAGCCCAAATACCTTTTCCGTGCTGAGGCTTGTCAAAACATTCAAAAGGCATTTTTTCAACAGCGTGACTAATAAACTTCCAATTTACAAGATCCTTTGAATGCAAAACAGGCATTCCCGGAAAATATGTAAAAGAAGATGAAACCATAAAGAAATCATCACCAACACGTATAACATCCGGGTCAGAATAATCCGCAAACAAAATCGGATTTTTATAATTTCCATTTCCCAAATCAGCAGTCCATTTGCCCTTAACATCTTTGTACATAGAACAGTACCTCCTTAAAATTATTTAATAAAATTATACTCGGCGGTTTTATCTCTGGTCATAAGATTAACAACCGCTTGTTTTGTATCCTGCCCGAAAAACAAAACGTCATAAATTTCCTTTGTAATAGGCATATTAACGTTATATTTAACCGACAAATCATAAGCCGCCTTAGCTGTGTTAACACCCTCGACAACCATATGAACCTCTTTAAGAGTCTCTTCAAGAGACTTACCCTTTCCAAGAAGCATACCTGCCATTCTGTTACGGCTGTGCTTACTTGTACAAGTTACAATAAGGTCTCCAACGCAGGAAAGACCAGAAAAAGTTTCAGCCTTTCCTCCCATAGCAACGCCAAGCCTTGAAATCTCAACAATTCCCCTTGTCATCAAAGCCGCTTTTGAGTTATCGCCAAAACCAACCCCATCAGAAATTCCCGCGGCGAGAGCGATAAGATTTTTAAGCGCCCCGCCAATTTCAACACCAATAATATCTGTATTTGTATACACCCTAAAAACAGGGTTCATAAATACCTTTTGTACCTCTTCCGCAATCTCAATATCTTCAGATGCGGCAACACAAGCTGTAACCAATCCTTTTCCGACTTCCTCAGCGTGACTTGGCCCCGAGAGAACAGCGACTTTACAAAAAGGAATAATCTCACTGATAATTTGAGATAATCTCAAAAGAGAGCCTTCCTCAATCCCCTTAGCCACATTAACAACAATTTGATTTTCCTCAACATAAGGAAAAAATCTTTTAGCGGTTTCTCTGACCGCTTTTGACGGAACAGCAAAAACAATCATATCAGAGTTTTTTACATCCTCATCAATATAAGTAATTTTTATATTATCGGAAAGAACAATTCCTGGCAAATATTCTTTATTTTCTTTATCCCCGGCAATTTTTTCAGCTTTCTCTTTAAGTCTCGACCATAGAATAACATTGTGTCCATTATCGCTTAAAAGAACAGCGAGAGCTGTTCCCCAGCTTCCCGAACCAATTATGGAAATTTTACTCATAGCTCCGCCTCCCTACTTATTTTTTTTAATGCTAAATTTATTTTCCTCACCTCTAATAAGCCTTTTTATATTAGGTATATGCTGGTAATAAGCCAAAAATCCAATAGCCGCCATAAGAGACACAGCCTCAATATTAACTTTTTTTTCCATAATAATACTAAATACAACCATAGAAACAGGGGCTACAACAACCATAACAAGAGAGCACAAAGATATGTATTTTTTAGCGATAACAACAATCAATCCAAAAAAGTACGTAGTCAAAGCAACCCGCCAATCTATACATAAAATAAGTCCCAGTGTTGATGCGATTCCTTTTCCTCCCTTAAATCTCAGATAAAAAGGAAAATCATGACCAAGGATAACACCAACTCCCGCGTAAATTCCCCAAAGCGCCTCACCATCGCCAAAAAAAGTACCTCCCCCACCAAAAATAACGGTACATAAACAGTACGCCAAAACCGCTTTCATAATATCAGCCGCAAAAACAATCGCTCCCGCTTTCGCTCCCAAAACACGAGTAACATTAGTGGTACCGGCGTTTCCGCTTCCAAAATCACGAATATCAATTTTTCCCATAAGTTTTCCAACTATAAAAGCGGTTTGAACACAACCTATAATATATCCTATAGCAAGACAAATAAGCCTTTCCATAAAAATCACTTCCTTAAACCTTATCTATTCTTTTCTGTTTCTGGCGATAAAATGTATAGGGGTTCCGTAAAATCCAAAAGCCTGTCTCAACTGATTTTCGATATAACGTCTATAAGAAAAATGCAGAAGCTGAGAGTCGTTCACAAACAAAACAAAAGTCGGCGGTTTAACAGAAACCTGAGTAATATAATAAATTTTCAACGGTCTTCCTTTCTCAGCGGGAGGCTGGTTAAGAGCCATCGCCTCAATAAGCACATCATTCAAAAGACCCGTTGAGATTCTTCTGGAATTATTCTCAGAAACAGTTTTTATCATTCCAAAAAGCTTGTGAATACGTTGACCTGTCAGAGCTGATATAAATAAAGTCGGAGCATAAGGCATATATTTAAGCTCACTTTCTATACTCTTAATAAACTTATTCATAGTTTTATTATCTTTCTCAATCAAATCCCACTTATTAACAACAATAATACAAGCCTTTCCATTTTCGTGAGCGATTCCGGCAATTTTAGTATCTTGGTCAGTAATTCCATCCTCAGCATTAATCATCAAAATACATACATCCGACCTCTCAACAGCGGCGACAGCTCGAATAATACTATATTTCTCAATATTTTCCTTAATCTTGCTTTTTCTTCTCATTCCCGCTGTATCAATAAAAATATACTTTTGTCCATCTTTTTCATAATAAGAATCAATAGCGTCTCGGGTTGTTCCGGCAACATCACTTACAATAACTCTATCCTCACCTAAAATCTTATTAATAAGAGATGATTTTCCAACATTTGGTTTTCCTATTATAGCGACTTTAATTGTCTCATCATCATTGTCATTAAGACTGTCCTCAGGAAAATGTTTAACAACCTCATCAAGCATATCCCCCAGACCAAGTCCCTGTCCGGCGGAAACCCCCCACGGTTCACCAAGACCAAGAGAATAAAACTCATAAACGTCCATTCCATATTTTTTAAGGTCATCAACTTTGTTAACAACAAGAACAACCGGCTTCTTAGTCTTTCTCAAAATATTTGCTACCTGCATATCCGTGTCTATCACGCCAGTTTTCACATCAACAACAAATAAAATAACATCCGCTGTTTCCATAGCTATTTCCGCCTGAGAGTACATTTTTTTCAGGATAACGTCATCACTTTCAGGCTCAAGCCCACCCGTATCAATAAGAGTAAATTTACAATTCAGCCATTCGGCCTCAGCGTATATTCTGTCTCTCGTAACCCCCGGAGTATCCTCAACAATAGAAATCCTATCTCCCGATATTTTATTAAAAAGTGTTGATTTTCCAACATTAGGTCTGCCAACAACGGCAACAATAGGCTTAGCCATTAACATTTCCTCCCAAATATCATTTCTAAAACAAAATATTATCTATAAACTCAGCTCCATCAGAACTTGAAACTCTAATTTCACATCCAAGTTTTTCCTCAATCTCACTAATATCAACATCATCAAGCATAACAGTATCATCCGCTTTAAAAGCGTTTTTAGGAATAAGCAAAAAATCACCAAGATACTTTCCCGAAAGCTGCTCAATAATATCCTTTCCTGTTAAAAGTCCCGAAACAGTAATTGTATTTCCAAAGAAATTATTTTTTATCTCATATACATTTATTTTAGTATATTTAAATTTTTTAGTCAATTCACAAGTCAAATTTAAAATAAATTTATAAGAGGCCGAACCTGTAGCGATAGAAATATATCTTTTTTTCTCATCACCTTTTAGAGAAGCCAAACGTTCAAAGAACTCACTTTTCATAAGACTAATCATACCAACGCCGTTTTCAAGCTGAGAAAAATCCTCATAAAAATCAGCGTCATGAAATTCTCTTTCAGCTTTCAAATAAAACTCATCAGATAAAAAAACAAACTTTGTTCCAAATTTAGCAAAAAGCTCTCTCTGAATTTTCTCAATTTTATCAATTATATCACAACAATCATCTTTATCAAACGTCTCAATCTTTTGAAGCCCCTCACGAAACCTTGTCATACCAAAAGGAACAACCGAAAGGCTTGTCCCCTCATAAATAAACTCACTTAAATCCCAAATAGATTTTTCAAGAAACTCACCGTCATTTATACCCTTACACAAAACAATCTGAAAATTCATTACAATCCCCGCCGCATAAAATTTACGAATATACTCCATAACTTTTATCGAACTTGGATTTTTGAGCATAAATTTTCTAAGTTCCATATCTGTTGTATGAACAGAAATATTAATAGGTGACAAATGATAAAAAATAAGCCTGTCAATATCCTCGTCTTTCATATTTGTAAGACTAACATAATTTCCCTGTAAAAAAGAAAGTCTTGTATCATCATCTTTAAAATAAAGCGTATCTCTCATACCTTTTGGAAGCTGGTCTATAAAGCAAAAAATACATTTGTTTGAGCAGCTTTTGGCGTTATCCATAAGACCTTTCTCAAACACAATTCCCAAATCCTCATACTCATCTTTGTCAATCTCCAAAATCCATTCCTCTCCATCAGACTTTCGAACAGCAACTTCAATATACTCATTTTGAATTAAATATCTATAGTCAAAAACATCTTTAATTTCAGTGTCATTTATACTCATAAGAATATCGCCCGGTTCAATTCCAACCTCTTCAGCGATACTTCCGCTTTCGACTTTAAAAATAACATTCTGACCGTTCAAAGCAAACAACCCCAAACTTAAAACAATACAAAGAAATAAAAATTTTATTTATCATTAATAACATTCATCTTCTTCATTTTATTCTACCAAATAAATTTCATCATCTTCAATTTTTTTATAAGTACCATGAATTTCAAGTTCATCTTTAAAAATTTCAAATTCAACTTTTACATTTTCATACGAATATTCTTCTATATGTTTATAATTCCAATTTTTCTCTTCCATAATATCTAACATATCTCTTATTGTTATAAAATAATTTTCTTTAGCAAAATCAAATTCATCTTTTATTTTTTTATATGAATCTTGTTCTGTTAAATTAGTCTCCCAATTCTTTATTTCCATACTATCTAACATATCTTTCTTTGACATTTTAGCCATCTTATAATCTTCCTTTCCCTTTTATAATTTAAATCTTGTTCTAAATTTTATTGGTTATTTAAACTAATAATCCCCGCCAAACTCCCTCTTTCATCTCCCATATATCTATGAGAAAAAAACAACTCAGGGTTACACTTGGTACAAATATTCGCGTTTTCAATATTCCGCCGCAAAATTCCAACAGAAATAAGAGTTTCCTGAATAATACCCTGCAAATCTATTTTATATTTTCCCTTTTTTTCATTATCTTTAAAAATAAACTCACTTGAAAAATTAATATTCTTTTCAAACTCAGCGACAACAGGATATTCAACCTCAAAACAGCATTTTTTAATTGACGGACCAATCCCCGCCAAAATATTTTTTCTTTCAGAACCATAATCCTTTTCCATTTTAAGAACAGCTTTAGCGGCAATTTGTTTAACAGTTCCCCTCCAGCCCGAATGAACCATAGCGATAACTTTCAAAACAGGGTCAAGAAAATAAACAGGAACACAATCGGCGTAAAAAGTAGCCAAAGCGACTTCTTTTTCATTTGTAATAAGTCCGTCAGCGTCATCAATATCACTTTCTCTTAAAAGACCTTTTCCCCTGTCTTCTTTAGAGACGGTATAGATTGTATCATTGTGAATTTGTTTAGAAAAAACAATGTTTTTATAATCAATACCAATAGCGGAGCAAATTATCTTATAATTCTCAATTACATTCTTCGGATTATCACCTCGGAAATGCAAATTCATAGACTCAAAAACACCCTCAGAAACACCTCCGAGCCGCGTTGAAAAACAATGGGACACAATCCCCGTATTATCAAAATTCTCAAAAGTAAAATAAACTAAATTTCCGTTACTATGTTTAATCATGAAATCAATTCCAATCCCAAAAAGCGTTTTCAATATACTCCACAGAACCACCCAAAACTTCAATAACATCAAATCTAAAGTCAACATCCTCCAAATTATTTTTCATAATAAAATCACGAGCGACTTTAATAATATTTTTCTGTTTAGACTTTCCAACAGCCTCTCTCGGAAAACCATATTCAGAATTTTTCCTCAATTTAACCTCAATAAAAACAATATATTCCTTATCTTTCGCTATTATATCTATCTCGCCAAAGCAAGTCCTATAATTTGTCGCCATAATCTCAAAATCTCTGTTTTTCAGATACTTTAGAGCTATTTTCTCACCAACGCGACCTTTCTCAGAATTACTTTTTAGCACGATGTCTAATCTCCTCATATCTGTCAAGATTACTTATAAAAGCCAAAACCTGAGCGACAACCTCATAAAGTTCCGGGGGAATATTCTCACCCAAATCCAATCTTGTAAGTTCTTCCGTAAGCTTTGGGTCCTCATATACAGGAACGTCAGACATCTCGCCGTGTTCCAAAATTTTCTGAGCGATATAACCTTTTCCTTTAGCGACAACCCTTGGAGAAATATCTTTTTCAGCGTTATAAGAAAGAGCGACAGCCTTTTGCTTAGGATTAATATTTTTTTTATTTTCAGCCATAAATTCAATCACACCCTCATATCAAAAGAGTATCTTCTATTTGAAGTATTTTTATCACTATTTTTACTTTTATTTTTCATAACATTAAAAGATTCATCTTTTTCCTTATATGACACATTGGTAATTTTAAAACCATAATCATCAAGCAATTCTGATAACTCATTAATATTTTTTTTAATAAGATTAATTGTATCTTTTTTTTCACATTTAAACTGAAAAGCAAGATTTTTGTCAATTTTCTCAATAAAAGTGTCAATTTTCCCAACAAAAAAATAATCAAGTGAGAGTAAAACAGAAGCTCTTTTAGAGAAATTCTTATTACCCTTTGAGTTTTTAAAAATATGTAACTCACATTCACTCTCTCTTCCATCAACACTAATGGGAATTTGAACATAATTTTTATAATTATCAATTTCTTTCATAAAATTCAAATCATTTTTTATATTATCAAAACTCTGTTTAACAACGTTGTTTTGAATTTCCTCAGAAACTTCCGCGAGAACCTCTCCGCCCTTTGACGAAATCTCAAATATTTTCTCAAACTTTTCTGTAAGATTTTCATGAGACTTAAAATCATCTTTATTAAAAAACAATTTCTCACTAATGGCTTGCCGAAGTTCTTTAGGGGATGAAAAATCCGACTTATTAATATCAAGTGTCCTCAAAAGAGCGTCTTTAATTTTACTATCAGGCATTTTTGATATTTCCGAAGCGATTGTGGAAAGCTCCGATTTAAGAGCGGTATTATTATCAATAAGACGATTTAATGTATCAACTGTGACTTTTCCCGTCGGCATTTCTTCCTTAAGAAGAAACAAAACTTTTTCCAAAACATTATTTGAATTTGAGATATTTTTTAAATTCATTTCATTGCTATTCATATTTTTAATATTTTTGAATTCTAATTCATCTGCGTTCAAGTTTGATATATCTTTTAAACCCGCTCTATTCATATTTTGATTTGAATTTATATTATCATTTATCAAATTTTCTGTTTTGCCATTATTTATATTGCCTGTTTCATTAGCGTATTTAAAATATAAAGCGTCAGCAATAGTTTTTTTATCAACGGGCATATTATTATCAATCAAAAATTTTACCAAATCCATATTTTCTTTTGTCGCTGGCATTTCAGCGTTATTCAAAAGTTCTTTTACAAAATTCAAACTCTCAGACTCTGTTTTTGAAATTTCAACAAAAATTTGATTTAAGCTATTTTCCTTAACAGTAAAAGAAGCTCTCTCTCCTATTCTCAAATCAGGATTAACTAACGATTTAGCGTTAATAATATTATTATCATCCAGCTTCAAAGTAACCGAATTTTGTTTAATATCAATAACAGTACCCTCAAATTTATCACCGGATTTCATTTGCGCGAGAGTTTTCGACATATCAGACACAGCCGCGTCATATTTAGCGCTCACAGCGTTATTCAAAAGACTATCACCGCTAATTTTCATATCAATCATTCCAATCACTAAAAAATCACTAAAAAAAATTCTCAAAGACTAACCGTAAAAGTTTTTCTATGAATGGGAGAAAGCCCCTCTTTTTTTATAGCGTTAATATGCTCTTTTGTACCATACCCTTTATTTTTATCAAACAAATACTCTTTATACACTTTACTATATTCATCCATAATATTATCTCTTGTAACTTTAGCAATTATACTGGCAGCGGCAATACTAATACTTTTAGAATCACCTTTAATAATTCCCTCCTGAGGAATGTTAATATTGGGAATTGTCACAGCGTCAACAAGAAGTTGTTCAGGAACAATTTCCAATTTTGACACGGCAACTCTCATAGCCTCATAAGTAGCCTGAAGAATATTAATCTCATCAATAACAACATTTGAGACAATACCAACACCAATCGCCAAAGCCTTATTAGTGATTTCATCAAATAATTCTTTTCTTTTTTTCGGAGATAACTTTTTAGAATCATCAATACCATAAATACGGCAATTTTCAGGCAAAATAACAGCCGCGGCGGCAACAGGCCCAGCCAAAGGACCTCTTCCCGCCTCATCAATACCGGCAATAAACTTTACGCCATTTTTATAATATTTACTCTCATAAGCAGAAATTATCTCAAGCCTATCCATTTCTCTCAAAAAATCATTATATTTTTTTTCATACCTCTCAACTGTTTTCTGAATACTTTTTCTTTCATCACATTTAAATTTCTCAATTTCACAAGGGATATTTTCAACCGGTACATTTTTAAGAAAATCTTTTATTTCATTTACTGACAATTTCATAAATAACATCCTCTAAAAAAAATTTCTACCTCATAATAATTATACAACAAAATTGTCCGCAATAAAAGCAAAATTTTTTAAAAATGGTAAATATATTTACATTGAAAATATTTTTACACATTAAATTTTTCAACATTTCTACCAACAACAGAAACACTCAAATTATTTAAATCAAATATTTTATCAATTATAGAATACACCTGTTCAAGAGTAATTTTATCAACCTTTTTAATAATATCATCAACTTCATTAACTTTATTCAAAATAAGCATACTTCTTCCAATATTAGACGCTCTTGAGGAAGAACTCTCAAGACTTAAAATAAAATTGCTTTTAAGCTGTTCTTTTGTTTTTAAAAGCTGAGCTTCCGTAATTTTTTCTTTTTTAAAATCCGAAATTTCCTTTAAAATAAGACTGTAAACTTGGTCAAATTGACTTGGATTAAGTCCAGAATAAATACTGAAAAGACCCGTGTCAACAAAATTTGACAAAAATGAGTAAACTGTATAAGCGAGGCCATGTTCTTCTCTTATTTTTTGAAAAAGCTTTGAACTCATTCCGCCTCCAAATATAGTATTTACTATAGCCAAAATATAGGATTCATCAGAACCACTTTGAACTCCCGGAAAACACAATGTCAAATGCACCTGTTCAATATCCTTTTCTTTTTTAATACTACTTTTAAAATACTCGGGTATATGATAAACATTTTCAGACTCAGATAAACTTAAAGACTCAAAATTACCAAAATACTTATCAATTTCATCAATCACCATATCTCTGTCAAAATTTCCGGCCAAAGCCAAAACAGTATTATCGGGACGATAATGTTCTTTGTAATATCCTTTAATAATATCCTCGTTAAATTCGGAAATACTTTTTACTGTTCCCAGAATAGGGTATCCTATAGAATTACCTTTCCATATCTCACTTTGGAGTAAGTCATAGCCCACCTCCTCAGGAGTATCCTCATACATATTTATTTCCTCAATAATAACTTTTCTTTCTTTTTTTATATCATCATCAGAAAATAAAGAATTAAAATACATATCTTTCAAAACGTCAAAAGCAACATTAAAATGTGTATCAAGAGTTCTTGTATAATAACAAGTATATTCCTTTGTTGTATAAGCGTTTATTTGACCTCCAACAGAATCAATATCGTCAGCGATTTGTTTAGCTGTTCTTTTTTTAGTGCCTTTAAACATCATATGCTCAATAAAATGTGAAATTCCATTAGTCTTTTCACTTTCATTTCTTGAACCATTTTTAACAAAAATTCCAAAAGAGACGCTTCTGACAAAAGAAATTTTTTCCAAAACAATCGTAATACCATTTTTCAACTTAACAACCTCAACCATAAATAACCTCCAATAGCAAAAAGTCTCACAGATAAAACTGTAAGACTTTTTATAAATATTATTTACAAAAAAAATATTATAATGCGTCTTTTCTTGAAAGATTAATTCTGCCTCTCTCATCAACGCCCAAAAACATAACAAGAATTTCATCGCCAACTTTTACAACATCCTCAACCTTTTCAACTCTTTCGCGAGCAAGTTTTGAGATATGAACAAGACCTTCTTTTTCCGGGGCGATTTCAACAAAAGCGCCAAAATTCATAATCCTTGTAACCTTACCGGAATAAATTCTTCCTTTTTCCAAATCTTTAGCGATAGCCTCAATTATATCAACAGCTTTTTTAATTTTTTCCTCATCATTTGATGAAACAAAAATTTTTCCGTCATCTTCAGTATCAATTTTATCAACCCCGGATTCCTCAATAATTCTATTAATAGTTTTACCTCTTGAGCCAATAACCTCAGACATTTTATCAGGATTAATCTGAACAAAAGCGATTTTAGGAGCGTATTTTGAAAGAGAATCCCTAGACTTTGGAATCGCCTTTAAAATAACATCATCAATAATATAATCTCTCGCTATATGGGTTCTTGAAAGAGCTTGTTTAATAATTTCCGGAGTAAGACCATCAATTTTTATATCCATCTGAATAGCGGTAATTCCCTCGTGAGTTCCCGCCACTTTAAAGTCCATATCCCCAAAAAAATCCTCGAGCCCCTGAATATCCGTAAGAAGAACAAAATCCGAATCGGTATCACCTGTAACAAGTCCAACAGAAATACCGGCAACAGGCTTTTTAATAGGAACGCCCGCCGCCATAAGAGAAAGTGTTGAACCGCAAACACTGGCTTGCGAAGTTGAACCGTTAGAGCTCAAAACTTCAGAAACAAGTCTTATAGCGTAAGGAAACTCACTTTCGTCAGGAATAACCGGAACCAAAGACCTTTCAGCCAAAGCCCCGTGCCCAATCTCACGTCTTCCCGGCCCTCTTGATGGTTTTGTCTCTCCAACGGAGTAACTTGGAAAATTATAATGATGAATATATCTCTTTGTATCCTCAAGCTCATCAAGCCCATCAAGTTTCTGAACCTCACTCATAGAACCAAGAGTTGTTATTGTAAGCACTTGAGTTTGTCCTCTTTTAAAGAGAGCTGAACCGTGAGTACGAGGCAAAATATCCACTTCAGCTGACAAAGGTCTGATTTCATCAAGTTTTCTTCCATCAGGACGTTTGTGTTCTCTAAGAATCATACGTCTTACAGTTTCTTTCTCATATTTATAAATAGCCTCACCAATAAGAGACGCATAAGCCTCATCATCATCCTCGCAATAATCCGCCATAAGCTTGCCCATAACCTCTTCGGTAAGAGCAGTCATTCTCTCATCACGAATTTGTTTCATATCAGTAAAAACAGCTTCTTCCATACGGCTGTCCGTAATAGCGTCTTTAACAGACTGATAAACGTCAGAGGGAACCACATGCTCCTCATAACCATGTTTTTCCCTGCCAATCTCATCCACAATACCGTCAATAAAATTAACAATCTCAACATTCTGTTTATGACCAAACATAATGGCATCAAACATTTGCTCATCAGTAACCTCATCAGCGCCCGCCTCAATCATCATAACCTTATGCTTTGTTGAAGCGACAGTAAGAGCAAGTTTACTTTTTTCTCTCTGTTCAGAAGTAGGATTAATAATAAATTTTCCATCAACCATACCAACAGAAACAGCGCCTGTTGGTCCCATAAAAGGTATATCCGAAATTGACAAAGCAATTGATGAACCAATCATAGCGGCAATTTCAGGACTGCAATCCTGGTCAACAGAAAGAACAGTAGCAACAACAGAAACATCGTTTCTATAATCTTTTGGAAATAATGGTCTGATTGGTCTATCAATAAGACGAGAAGTCAAAATAGCTTTTTCTGTAGGCCTGCCCTCTCTTTTAATAAAACCTCCGGGAATTTTGCCGACAGCATAAAGCTTTTCCTCATAATCAATACTTAACGGAAAAAAGTCAATTCCCTGTCTTGGTTTCTCAGACGCGGTAACAGCGACCAAAACAGCGGTATCACCATAACGAACAATAGCCGCGCCATTAGCAAGCTCAGCGACTCTTCCGATTTCAACAGATAACTCACGACCCGATAAGTCCATGGAGTATGTTTTATACATATTTTTCTCCTTTCAAAATAAAATTTTCTATTTTTAAAATAAACAAAAACATAAAAAGAAAGAGCGGCTTAACCGCTCATATCTCATTACTTTCTTAATCCCAATTCGCTGATAAGCTCACGATATTTAACAATGTCTTTTGCCTTAATATAATTTAAAAGACCTTTTCTTTGACCAACCATTTTCAAAAGACCTCTTCTTGAGTGATGGTCTTTTTTGTGTTCTTTCAAATGTTCTGTTAAATGATTAATTCTTGCGGTAAGCAAAGCCACCTGTACTTCAGGAGACCCTGTATCAGCTTCATTTCTTCCATATTTAGCGACAATCGCTTTTTTGTCAAAAATCATTTTAAAATCCTCCAAAATATAAAATTAATAAACACCTTATGCTAAGAACAGGTCGGAGATACCAGATTCTGAACATAGGATTTTACACGAAAGGTATTATATCACATATAAAAAATCATTGCAAGCAAATTTTAAAAATTAAAAAAATTTTCCCCAAAAAAACATAAAAAAGCTTAATTCCCGCTCAAACGGCAGCCGATTTATACAAAGCATTAACAGCTATTCTGATGGTATTTCTCTGTTTCGAAAACTTCATAAAAAAATACACAAAAACCGCAAACTATATCTTAAAATATTGACAAAGCTTTATCCTTAAACCATATAATATAAAGAGACGCCTTTAAAAGAGTTTTTAAATCATATCTATTACAAATATCTTCATTAAAAAAGTAATAATTTTTACTTTCAAAAAAATTAAATCGGCGTTTTCTCAAAATAAATTATAAAAAGGGGAATAACTATGCTTAGAGAAAAGGCTTTATATTATTATAGAAATGGATTCAACTGTTCACAATGTCTTTTAAAAGCCTGTGAAAGTGTATATGGAATTCCAATTTCAAAACAATCAATGAAACTTTGCGGCGCGGTCAACAACGGATTCGGAATAGACAATATATGCAGTGTTCTTATATCGGGAATAATGATTTTCGGATTATTATTTGATGAAATCACAGCTAAAAAACTCAGATTAAAACTTCTCACAGATTTCAAAAGCAAACACTCCATAAACTGTATGTCTTTAAAAAAAGAATTCGGGAACAAAAACTGTGACACTCTAATCGGTGAAATAGCCGATACTGTGGAAAAAATAATAAATGATGAAAAAATATAAAGAAAAGACCGCGGGGTAACTCCCCACGGTTTTTTATGTAAACATCCTAAACCTTGTTTTTGTAATCATCATCAGAAGGAACGGCCATGTCATGCAATTCATAATCAATTTCTTTATCACTATTTTCCAAAATCTCAATTTCAGTGTTAAGCAACAGTTTGAGCTTAGCCTTGAATGTATCATATCGATTTTTCATTCCCAAAACTTTATACTCAAGGTCATAAAGTTTCTTATTAGCGTCCTGCAAAATTTCCGTTGCCTTAAGCTCAGCCTCTTTAATAATTTGCTCCGCACTTTGATTGGCGTTATTTTTTGTCTCAACGGCTGTTTTTTCAGCTAAAACAATAGAGTTTTTCAAAGTCTCCTCAAGGTCTTTATAATACTTAATACCTTCCTCAAGAACATTAACTTTATCAGTAAGTTTCACATTTTCTTTATAAAGAACCTCAAACTCAACAATCACTTTATCAAGAAACTCATCAACCTCATCTTGAGAATAACCGAGCGCGACCTTTTTAAAATCAACTGTCTCAATATCAACAGGTGTAAGCATACAACTTCCCCCAATCACTTAAATTTATTAATAGCAATCAAAAATCTGCCTTTTTTAGTTTTTCCAAGAAAATCAATCACTTTAACTCGTCCAAATCCTCTAAGTGTAACAATATCCCCTTCTGAAATCAACTTAGACGGACTTTCGCAAATATTCCAATTAACAAAAGCTTTCTCACTTTTTATAAGGTCGCTGACTTTCCCTCTTGACAAATTAAAAACCCCGCTCAAAAAAGCGTCAAGCCTCAAGGAAGCCAATGTAATATTTCTCAAATCCCCAAAATCCTCTTTAATTTCAACTTCATCAACGGAAATAATTTTTGTTTTAACCTTTGTATGTCCCACTCTCTCAAGATTTATATTAATAAAATCAGCAATATCCTCATCAACAAAAACAAAAATATCCTCATCTTCAATCAAAATATCACCAATCTTTGTCCTGGCAATTCCAAGTCCAATAAGAGAACCCAAAAAATCTCTATGAGTAAGTTTTTTTCCAAAAGAAGAATTATAGTTTATCTGAACCGCGGAAATAGGAAAAATACAATCTTCCTCAACCATAAACTCAGGAAAAAAGCCTATCTTTTTCCTCTCACAATTATCAATCCCGCCAAAAACACGAATATTAAAATCACGCTCGTTTCCAATAAGAGCAATAACGGATGCAATCTTATAAGGGTCAAGAAACTCAGTAAAAGCCGGCTCATAATTTTTAATACAATAATAAGCCCGGTCAAGAGCTTTAGAAAAAATAAGCTTTTCATCAGGCTTAGAAACATTTTTTAAAATACTATGCTTATCAAACACAGACTTATTATACATCCTCCTTACCCAGCTAACAGAAGCCTTCCAATAATACTTAAAACAAGCCTAATAAGAAAAAAAGCGATAATAGGTGAAAAATCAATAATCATTCCCGGACCACCCAAAGGTGATTTTTGAAGCATATTTCTAATAGGCGCCAAAATAGGCTCTGTAAGAGCGTAAATAAATCTTATAATGGGATTATCTCTTCCAAAAGGAAGCCAAGATAAAAAAACCCTGGCAAGAATAAGATAATCCAAAATCTCAACAAAAATAGTCAAAGCCTGAAAAATTATAAATGTTAAAGGCATATATAAAACCTCACTATCTCCACATAGAAGTATATGGCAGCTTAATACCATTCGCTTTAAGTTCTTCCTTAAACTGCCCTGTAATATCAACATTAACCGGTCCAATAATAAATATATCATCAGAAATAAGCTGGATAGAACCATCCAGCGCATAGCAGGCCCCACATAAAAA
The DNA here is from genome assembly GCA_949738935.1 of uncultured Eubacteriales bacterium. GTDB lineage: Bacteria > Bacillota > Clostridia > Lachnospirales > CAG-274 > MGBC114079. The sequence continues at coordinate 20,447 of CATJCJ010000425.1, forward strand.
ATCACTTATTCTCTGAGCAATCTCATGTTCAATACTTTCAAGGTTAACAATAACTGTTTTCTTTGATTTCAGATAGTCACAAACTTCTCCGGCTTCCTCAAGATTGTTAGGCATAGTAACGACAACTTCCATCTGAACATTAGTATGAATATTAACAACTTTTGAGCCATTATTGTTTCTTCTTGAATAATTTCTCGCGCTTTCAATATTTCTTACTTTTGAATCTTCCTCATCTCTTTCCTCATCTTCATACTCATACTCATAATCGTCATCTTCATATGCTTCACCAAGCATAGCGCCTCTCAATTTATTAAGTATGTTAGCCATATAAATCCTCCTAAAGATTAAATTTAGATAATACCGTACAACAATATATAGTATTATTTTTTTATGTCATAGTTTCTCTCACCAAAAATACCGGTACCAATTCTAACAATATTAGCGCCTTCTTCAATGGCAATTTCATAATCATTTGTCATGCCCATAGATAAATAGGTCATATATATATTATCCACATTTTGGGACTTGATGTCAACAAATATTTTTCGCATTTGTCTAAAATATTTTCTGTTTTCCTCCGAATTTTCGACAAATGGGGCTACAGTCATAAGCCCTTTAGTTCTAATATTGTCAAACTTTGAGATATTCTCAACAAATTTAAACACTTCATCAGGTCTAACCCCGTGTTTTGAAATTTCACCAGCAATATTAACCTCAACAAGAACATCAACTTTTCTATCAGCTTTTTTAGCCTGTTTATCAATTTCCTCCGCCAACTTAATACTGTCAACGGAATGAATTAACTCAACCTTATCAATTATATATTTAACTTTATTAGTCTGCAAGTTTCCAATAAGATGCCATTTAGCCCCATCCCCAATAATTTCATATTTAGAGATAAGCTCTTGAACCCTATTCTCTCCAAGAGTTTTTACCCCGCAATCCATAAGAGTTTTAATTCTATCCACATCAACTGTTTTAGTAACTCCCAAAAGCAAAATATCCTCAAAGCTTCTTCCGGATTTATTCGCGGCAATCTCAATTTTTTTTCTGATATCACAAAGATTATCACTTATAAGACTCATTAACTCAACACTCCCTAACTATAAATCATTTCTTCCTCTTTAACATTACTTGTATCAGTCAAAACTCTATCATACAATCTTATTTTAGGATTATTTTCAGGGTTAATAATCATATGTGTACTATTTTCAGAAAAACCTTCTGTATTAATAGTTTTAAACTCAGCGATTCCCGAATTAATAATATAAACGCCCTGAATATTGATAACATCTTTAACCTCATAAATATCATCAAGAGAATCGGGATTTTGAATTTTATCTCCAAGTTTTATAATTCCATCTTTTTCAGGAGTATATATAAAATTTCCCTCTGAGTCACTTCCAGAATTCTCAATAAGAATATTATCTTTGACATCATCAGAAACTTTAATAACATAATCATTTCTAACATATTCTTTAGGTATTTTCAATATGGTTTTCGAGACAATAGCGTCAATAGGTATTTTAAATCCAACCTCAGACCTGCTTATCTCAAAATTTATACTTCTTTTATCAATATAATTAAGAATATCCTTTGTAACTTTCAAGACGACATAAGACTCATCCTCATAACTATCCATTTTATATACCAAAGCAGAAATATTTCCATCTGTTTTATCATTTTCAGTGTAAACATTTACTAAGTCATTTACTTTCCACCCATCAATATAACTATTTGGTATATACGCGGCAATATACCAATCATTACTGTTTACTATTTTAAATACTTTATCATTAGCGGAAACATAATTTTTAATCTCAACAGATTCCGCTTCCATAGTAGTTTGTTCTTTTGTGATTTTATCAAGAGAATTTATATTAATAGTTTCCTCAAGACCATCTGTATAATAAGACACAATACCACCTGTTTGTGCTGATAAAGTAAGAATATTTTTAGAGATAGCGTTTTCTTGTTCTTGTTTTTTCTCAATAAGACCAGTCAAACTGCCTCTGTTTTCTGATAAAAGCAGTTGATTTCTTTCCTCAATTTTTTTCTGTACAGAAGACTTAAAATCATTAACTACCCCTATATTAAACGTACTAAAATTATACACTGTATCGTTAACAATATCTTTAATCTGAGAATTAATTTTTTTTACATCTTCATAAAACAAAGACAAATCATCTCTGTTTTCTTGCATGGTAAAAATTTTTTTATTTATATCATTAAGGTCAGACTCAAGAGATTTAACAGTTTCCTCATTTCTTATACTACAAATTCTCGCTCCATTTTTAACCTTTTCCTTGTCAGATACATCATAAACAACAGCTCCATTTGCTGTGGATTTATAAACAGTCTCATCTCTCACAATAATTCCCTTAACAGTTTTAGGCTCATCAATACTTCCATATTGAATAGTATCAAAAGGTATGCTATCTCTAGAAAAGAAAATAATTCCATATCCAACAAAATATATAATAATAAAAATAAAAACAATATAAATCAAAGACTTTCCCTGAGTGAGCTTTTGTCTTTTTTCATATCTGGCGTTAAGTTTTTTCAGTCGTTCAGCCCTAGCCCTGCGTCTTTGCTCAATATCATCCTGAAAATCATTTTCGCTATTGTCATAATTATCATAATCAATCTGCTTTACTTTTCTCTGAGGTGATTTTAAATTACTTTTTTTTCCGCTTGGTTTTGCTTTTTTCATATTTCTTCTGTTAGTGGTCTTTCGCAATATAAAACCTCTCCAATCAATCATAATTTCACATCAAATAAAATAAATTATAGAGAAACGCCTAAACAAATGTTACAATAAATACTTAAATTGTTTTCTCAAAAAATTCACCGAAGGAGTTGATAAAATGAGAAATAAACCGGCAGTAAAAAACCCTACAATATACATTATACCAATAATTGTAACTTTTTTCAATATATTAATAATATTATTTCCAAGTCAAATAATAGTTTCGGCAAAAAACGGACTACTGCTTTGGTTTAATAATGTCATACCATCATTGTTACCATTTATAATCGGAGCAAACATTCTTTCATTAACAGGTTTTATAAATTTTATTGGTGAAATTCTAGAGCCAATAACACAAAAATTATTTAAAATATCAGGATGCGGAGCGTTTGCGTTAATAATGGGATTTATTTCCGGATATCCAATGGGCGCTAAAATAACAGCGTCATTATATGAAAATAATCAAATAACAGAAACCGAAGCACAAAAATTAATAATGTTCACAAATAACTCAGGCCCGCTATTCATACTCGGAACAGTAGCGGTATCAATGTTTAAAGTTCCAAAAGTCGGAACAATAATACTTTTGGCCCATTACCTTTCAGCTCTATCAATAGGAGTTTTATTAAGATATTATAAATGTCCGCAAAGAAAAGAAAACCATAAAAGCATTTCAATAAAACACGCCCTAACAAATCTAAAACAAGAATACAGAAAAAACAATATCTCCATAGGAAAACTATTAAGCAGAAGCATAAAAGATTCTATGGAAACAATACTTATGATAGGTGGATTTATAATTCTCTTCTCAGTACTCTCAAAAATGATGGAAATAACCGAAATATCATCATTTCTAACAAAAGTTATCTCACCGATTTTTAACTTTTTTAACATAGACAATAATTTTATTTTTCCGATAACAACAGGAATACTTGAAATAACAAACGGCTGCAAAAATCTATCATCTTTCACACCAACAATAACAACAACAGCGATAGCTGCCGGAATAATATCTTGGGGCGGATTTTCAATCCACGCTCAAGCGATAGGATTTCTATCAAAAACAAAAATAAAAACAAGTTTATACTTTATCTCAAAAGCTTCTCAAAGCATACTATCAATAATATATGTATACATACTAAATATACTTATGCCTATAGATTTCTCAAATACAGTAAAAGAAACATTTAATCAAACAAACACATTAGCAATAAATATATTCAAAAACTCATCATTAATTTTTTTATCGGTTATATTGATAATTTCACTTATTACTATAGTAACATATATTTTGAGGAAACGTTAAATAACGTTTCCTCAGATTATCGAAAAAATTAAATTTTCTGAAAAAACTTCAATTTTCAAAAGCGTTGCGGACTCTAAATCCGCAAAAAATTTGCCTGTTTGAGAAAAAACCTTAAACCATCGATTTATTATTCTGTTTAAATTATTTAAAAACATGTTTCCTTAAAATATCAAAATTTTTGCTTTTATTTTATATTAATATAAAGGATATTTAGAAACAAGTTTTTCAACTCTTTCCCTTGCCTCACTTGAGTTTTTCTCAAAATCCTTGATAACAAGGCCAATTATATCAGCGATTTCTTTCATATCGTCTTCTTTCATACCTCTTGTTGTCACAGCAGGAGTGCCAAGCCTTATACCACTTGTGACAAAAGGTTTTTGAGGGTCAAAGGGAACAGCGTTTTTGTTGCAAGTAACTCCAACCTCATCAAGTCTTTTTTCAGCCTCTTTTCCGGTAATGTCCATACTTTGTAAATCAACAAGCATAAGATGATTATCGGTTCCTCCGGAAACAATATCAAATCCATTATCAACAAGGGCTTTTGCGAGAGCTTTTGCGTTTTTAATAACCTGACCGGCGTATTGTTTAAAATTCTCAGACAGCGCCTCTTTAAAACAAACAGCCTTAGCCGCGATAACATGCATCAAAGGTCCGCCTTGGATTCCAGGAAAAACAGCCTTATCAATCAATTTAGCGTTTTCTTCTTTACATAAAATCAAACCGCCTCTTGGTCCCCTCAGAGTTTTGTGAGTGGTAGTGGTTACAAAATCAGCGTAAGGAACAGGACTCGGATGAAGACCAGCGGCAACAAGACCTGCAATATGAGCCATATCCACCATAAGATAAGCCCCGACCTCTTTAGCGACCTCGCTAAATTTCTCAAAGTCAATAACTCTGGAATAAGCGCTGGCGCCCGCAATAATAAGCTTAGGTTTATGTTCCAAAGCGACACGTCTCACTTCATCATAATCAATTCTTCCTGTTTCTTTCTCAACGCCATAAGGAACAACATTATACTGTTTACCTGACATATTCACAGGACTTCCGTGAGTAAGATGTCCACCATGAGCAAGATTCATACCCATAACAGTATCTCCCGGTTTTAATACGGAAAAAAATACCGCCATATTAGCTTGAGCGCCGGAATGAGGCTGAACATTGGCGTGCTCAGCGCCAAAGAGTTCTTTAGCCCTCTCAATAGCAAGATTTTCAGCGATATCAACTTTTTCGCAGCCGCCATAATATCTTTTTCCAGGATATCCCTCAGCGTATTTATTCGTCATAGGGGAACCCATAGCCGCCATAACAGCCTTAGAAACAAAATTTTCAGAAGCGATAAGCTCAATATTTTTTCTTTGTCTTTCAAGTTCCTGTTCAAGAGCGCTTTTAATTTCAGGGTCAACACTATTTAATTCATTCAAATCAAACATAAAAAATCCTCCAAAAAATAATATTTGTAATTAAACTCCAATATGTTTTAATTTAACAAAACAGCCATCAAAGCGGAAAAGCCTGTCCAATTGATGACTGTCTTATAAAAAATATAAAATCTACCAAAGTCTATTTTAATTAATTCTCTGCGGACTCCGCAGTTTCTGTTTTTTCAGCAGAAGTTTCATCAGGTTTACTATCAGCCTCTTTAATACTGAGGCTGATTTTTTTACTTTCCTCATTAAAATCAGTAACTTTAGCTTTAACAATTTGTCCAATTTCCAAAACGTCCTCAGGTTTAGCGATATGCTTATAAGAAATCTGAGAAATATGGATAAGACCGTCAACACCCTCCTCAAGCTCAACAAAAGCACCGAAAGGAACCATCCTAACAACTTTTCCCTCAACAATATTGCCAATAGCGTATTTCTCGGGAGCTGTTTTCCAAGGGTCATTGTTAATATCTTTAAGAGATAAAGAAATTTTACCTTTTTCACTATTTACGTCCAAAACAGTAACTGTAACTTTATCACCTTCCGACAAAACATCAGAAACTTTTTTAACACGTCCCCAACTCATCTCAGAAATATGAATAAGACCGTCAACACCGCCAATATCAACAAAAGCGCCAAAATCAACAATACGGCTTACAGTACCCTCAATTCTGTCACCAATATTAATCGACTCAAAAATTTTCTTTCTTTTCTCAGCGATTTCTTTCAATACAAGTTCTTTTCTTCCAGCAATAAATCGACGTTTAGCCTTATCAAACTCAAGAATGTTAAAATCAAATTCTTTGTTTTTAAACTCATTTAAATTTTCAACAAATCTGTTCGAGATTTGAGATGATGGAACAAAAACTCTTTTATTGCTGATAAGAGCTATAAGACCGCCTTTAACAATATCAACAATTTTTCCTCTCACAACAGTTTTATTGTTAAACGCGTCCTCAATTTCCTCATAACCCTTGTTAGCGTCAAGTCTCTTTTTAGATACAAGAACATTACCGTCCCCGTCGTTAACTCTAACAACAAATACCTCAATCTCATCGCCCTCTTTAACAACATCAGCGGGGTCAATATCAGGATTTTCAGAAAACTCGTTTTTAGGAATAATTCCATCTGATTTGTAGCCAAGATTAACAGACACTTCACCATTGCTTACACTTATAACTGTACCTTTAACAACATCTCCTGTATGTAAAGTAATTAAGCTCTTGTCAAGCATCTCCTCAAAATTTTCATTTTCACTCATTTTATTTATAGCCTCCTTTATTATAGCCGGCGGCGTAGACGCACCAGCAGTTAAACCAATTTTATCATTTTTCCGCAAAATATTCAACTGTAAATTATAAATTGTTTCGCATAAAAATGTATTTTCGCAATATTTTTTACTGATTTCAAATAATTTTCTTGTATTGGAACTTTTCTCATCTCCAATAACAATCATTTTGTCAACATTTTTAGCAATATCAACAGCCTCATTTTGTCTGTCCTCAGTAGCTGAACAAATTGTATTAAAAACTTCAACATTATCAAACTTATCAAAAATCCCCGAAATACTTTCAAAAATATCTTTTTGATAAGTCGTCTGAACAACCATAGTATAATTTTTATTTTTATCAATATAGGTGTTTAACGCCTCCTCAGGCGAATTCAAAATAATACCGCTGTTTTTTGCCCAACCGTTAATTCCGATAACCTCAGGATGTTCTTTATTTCCTATAATAATAATCCTATTGCCGCTGTCATACGCTTTTTTAACAATTTCATGAATTTTTTTAACAAAAGGACAAGTACAATCCACATATTTCAAACTTCTTTTTTCAAGCTCCAAATAAACCGACTCAGAAACACCATGAGACCGTATAACAACAGTACTTTCTGGTTCGACGCTGTCAAAATCATCAATGACAAAGACGCCTTTTTTCTCCAAATCCGAAGTAACAAATTTATTATGAATAAGAGGACCATATGTATATATTTTCCCCAAATCAAGCATATTATACACACATTCAATAGCTCTTTTCACACCAAAACAAAATCCGGCGGATTTAGCAAGAATAATTTCCATTTTTTACCCTCATTTTATTTTATAACCATAATGTCTAAATAGCCTTTTTCACAATACATACAATTTCATTTTTTACTTCCTCAATACTCTTATTTGTAGAGTCAAAAAACACAGCATCATCGGCTTTTCTTAACGGAGAAATTTTTCTGTTTTTGTCATTCTCATCTCTCTCGGCGATTTCCTGTTTAATTTTATCAAAGTCAAACTCAATACCTTTTAACTCAAGCTCACCGCAGCGTCTTTTAGCTCTCTCACAAACATCCGCGTCCATATATATTTTAACAGAAGCGTTAGGCAAAACACAAGTACCAATATCTCTTCCATCCATAACAATGTTATTATTTTCAGCAATTTTTTTCTGCAAATTCACAAGAACTTTCCGAACTTTTTCATTAGCCGCGACATTAGAGGCGCCTTTGGCAACAGTCTGAGTTCTTATATCAGAACTTACATCTGTATCATTCAAATAAATTTTCTGTTCATTATTCTCATATTTAAGTTTAATATCAATTTTATCAAGAGAATTTTCAACAGCGAAATCATCCCCTGTATCAATTCCATTTTCGATACAATAAAAGGCGACAGCTCGGTACATGGCTCCGGTATCAACATAAATATAGCCCAAGGTTTTAGCAACTTCTTTCGCCGCTGTACTTTTTCCCGAACCCGCCGGGCCATCAATAGCAACTGAGACAAAATCTCTTCTCACCAAATCCGGACGTAATTTAACAGCGCCTTTTAAATATGTATGTTTCATATCCTTTTGTTTTTTGTCAGTCTCAACATTAACGAGAACCCTAATACACATTTCAAGACTATTCTTAACATACATTTCCTGCATACACACAAGACCGGCATGAACAATTCCCATTTCTCTGGCAACAACAGCAGGATAAGCCTCATCAATGTCCCTTGTGGCGGTAAAAATAATAGAAATTATACTTTCCAAATCCAAATCATTTGATTTAATAATATCTTTCAAAAGTATTCTTGTATTTTCAAAAATACTTTCTCGGCTGTTTTCCTCAACAGTAACAGCGCCTCTGATACTGCAATAAGACAAAATCTCACACACTCCTTATACATTTGTTCCCGCCAAATATCCTGTTGAAAAAGCCGCCTGCAAATTAAACCCACCCGTAAAACAATCAACATCAATAATCTCTCCGGCAAAAAATAATCCGGAAATTAACTTTGACTCCATAGTACTTGGGTCAATCTCATCCACACAAACTCCGCCAAAAGTAACTACAGCCTCAGAAAATCCAGTAGTACCAACAATATTCAATTTAAGGTTTTTAAGCAAAGAACAAAGTTTTTTTCTTTCATCTTTTTTTATTTCATTGACTTTTTTTTCAGGGTCAATACCCGTCAGCTTTATTATAACAGGAATCAGCTTCTGTGGCAACAACTCATTGAGACTGTTTTTAAAAGTCTTGTTAATAAATTTTTGAAAATCTCTCAAAATACGTAAATCCAATTCTTTTTCAGATAAAGCCGGTTTGAGGTCAATAATGATTTGAGGTTTTTCCGAAATTCTATTTGTAACATATCTGCTCGCGCTCAAAATAAGCGGGCCTGTCACACCAAAATGCGTAAACATCATTTCACCAAAATTTTTATAAACTGACTTATCTCCTATTTTTACATCAATAGAGACATTTTTAATACTAAGTCCTTGAAGTTCTCCGCACCAATCCTCAGATATTTTTAATGGCACTAAAGAAGGGTATCGAGGTGTAACAAAATGACCGCACTTTTTGGCAAATCTATACCCATCACCCGTAGACCCTGTAATAGGATATGATAAACCTCCCGTAGCGATAATAACGCTCCGCGCAAAAAAACGACTTCCATCTTTTAATATAACACCCGAAACGTGATTACCGTCAATAATAATATCGACAACTTCCGTTTTTAATTTAACTTCAACTTTGTTTTTCATAATAAAATTTTCCAAAGCTTTAATAATATCACTTGATTTGTCTGACTTTGGAAACACTCTGTTTCCGCGCTCAACTTTTAACTTAACTCCCAACTTCTCAAAAAACTCCATAGTCATCTCACTTCCAAATGTATAAAAAGCGCTATACATAAAATAAGGATTACCAGCTGTATTCCGAATAAGATTTTCAGCGTCTGAGGCGTTAGTAAGATTACATCTTCCTTTTCCGGTAATATAAAGTTTTTTTCCAAGTTTATCGTTTTTTTCAATAAGGGTAACTCTATTGCCGCTCAGAGAGGCATATCCGGCGGCAATCATTCCCGCCGGACCGCCTCCGATTACAACAACATTTTTCATAACAAACATCAATTCCTTATATTTTTTTAAGAGCCTGTCTAAAAACTATTAAAATATTTAAAAAATCAGTGAAAATAATATCATTACGCTCCAAAATGATTTTATTTTCGCTGATTTTTTGTGTATATTTTGTTTTTAGACAGGCTTTTTTTAGACTTTAGACAGGTTTTAAGGTGCCTTTGAAGTA
>CATJCJ010000426.1 GCA_949738935.1 uncultured Eubacteriales bacterium
CTGCAATCAATGAAGGACGAATAATTCCTAAAGTCACATGATGTTTATTACACCATTCCTGTAAATATTGCTCTGCTTGTATTTTACTTAAGGCATAAGGTGTCATTCCATTTAAAGGATGTTCCTCTGTTATATTCTCGCCATAATCACAGCCATAAACAGCAACAGTACTAATAAAGATGAAGGCTTTGGGTACACCACTATTTTCTAAGGAAGTACATAAATGCTTAGTGCCTCGTAAATTGACATCAAAAAAAGCCTGTTTTTCCTCCTCTGTTTTAGGGATTGAATGGGCTTTACCGGCAGCATGAAGAACAATATCATACTTTTCTGTTAGATTAGGTATTTCTATAGCTAAATTGGCGGAATAATTATCTTGTAAAGCCAATCCGATAGTAGCAATAGAATAATTATCTTTTAATAGAGGATAAATGTTATTGCCCAGGAAGCCAGAAGCTCCTGTAAATAGAAGATTCATAGAAGTGATTATTTTACTGAATAAATAGTTTTTGTTTTTCTATTTATTAAAGTACGTTCCTTATCAAAAAACCATCCCCACTTATTCAAATAATATATAGCAGCCTTAATATGAATCCACAATAATCTAAAATTTTTATGAGACCCCTTCTCAAAATTATGGGTTATGACTGCTTTGGGATAATACATCGTTTTATATTTCTTATAAATTCGTCTATTCAAATCAGTATCTTCACCATACATAAAAATACCCTCATCGAACACACCGATTTCTTTTATGACAGTTTTACGTAAAAACATAAAACAACCTGATAAATATGGTACATTCATCTCGCTATCATAGTCCGCGAAATGCATTTCTAAATTATAATCGATTCTTTCTTTTATCTTTTTTATAGGAATAAACATTCTAACAATCCAGTCTTGAGGAGTAGGTAATAGTTTACATAAATATTGAAGTTCACCATTTGGAAAAATAACTTTAGGCATTACATTTCCAACATCCAGATTATTTTCCATATAATCATACAATTTTTCCAATGTTCCCTTTTCAAAAAATACATCAGGGTTTAAAACTAAATGATATTTCCCCATTTTGGATGCATTACGTAAAATCACATTATGCCCTGCTCCAAAGCCATTGTTAGAGTTCATAAAAATATATTCTACACGAGGATCATTACAAATATTCCTTAATCTATCTGTTGGAGAATTATCTATAATATATAACCGCACTTCAACTTTTGTATTCAAAAAGCTATTGATAGTTTTCAACAAAATGGAATCAGGATTCCTATATGTGACAATAGTAGCTGTTATTTCATACACCTTATTCTAAGTTTTAGTTAATACTCAATTTAGATCATTCCGCTATTTTAGGCACTTTCAGTGCCTAAAAACGTATATAATTAAAATTTAAACGATTTATTAACGGTTGATTACTGTCAAACCGATGTTTCGAGGAGTGAGATTAACATAACCTCTGTACCCATTAAAAATATTCTTAAAAAAAATCACACAAATATCCCAAGCCGATCGGCCATGAAACTTCACTGTACTTATAACACTATGATAAGCTGCTACCATATTCACCCCTTCGTCACTACCGAAATGAAGCATATTGTTACACTGAGTGGTCAGCTTTCGTAAGGTTCGTTCCGTAAGGTTATTATCTATAGGTAAATTCCTATCGTTTAAGACTGCAAACAACTCTGTCCAAAAATGATCCAAAGCGCCAAAGGGATGGATTGCAGTCATTTTCTTACTACTTTTACCGCCATTTCTGACGATATCGTAGTTTAATGGAATATAATGTCTATGGCTATTAATGTTCAATTTAATAATCAAGTTATGATTGTTTCTCAGAACTTAATTTTTAGTCTAAAAATCTTTGCCCAATGATTAAAAGCATTCTTATCTCCAATCATCACGGGACAATAACGGCGAATAAATTTTACGACAACAGTTATCATTAATGAGGTGATAACTGCCATAAATAGTATCTCTATATATCCAAATTGTTGTTGAATAGCAATCGGCAGATGTAAATTCAATCTATTACAGATGGCAACTATAATCGTAATAGCTCCACCATTCAAGTAATAAAATACCAAGCTATTAACTCCTATAAAACAAATCCATGGTATAGGGGGTACCAGCTTCACAAGCCTTACCATCATCATAATACCTAAAACAGCATAGCAAAGATATAGCATGAAATTATGATAATCCTTGGCTCCGAAGGCCGAAGTCATGGTATGTCAATGCATCGAATCATAGATATAGAAACCAAAATAACAAACTACTAAAAGCAATAACACCCACCATTTCACTGGTACGTATCGATCAACTATATTTTCATAGATACGATAAAAAAATCCCAATCCAAAGAATGGCACAATTAATAATGCTCGATCGAAATAGTAAGGCAAACGCTCAGGATACCAAATAGAAATACAATAGCCCAATATCAGGCACACTAAACTAAAGGTAGAAATTGCTTTATGGTTCTTAGTCTTGCTTAATACCCATCCGAACATCACCTGTGCTACACCTAAAGCTACCACAAACCAAGAAGCCCAACCTAATACAATTTCTTGTAATCCAACAGATAAAGGAATATTATGACTGATAGATTTAGGAACAAATAATATAAGAGTAAATATCAGATATGTCCAAACGATTCCTCGTAAAATTTGAAGCATCTTACGTTTCAGCGAAAATTGCAGGTAGTTAGATGTAAATAAATAGCCTGAAAGAAAAAAGAAAAACGGCATCCTGAAGTATGCAAACAGATAGCTAAAATTATAATTTGTGATAGCGTAATAGACTTCACTATGGTAGAGTACTACTAAAAACATTGAAATTCCCTTGCCGAAATCTACCCATTTCTTTCTTTTGCCTCCAATTAATGATTTGTTAACATCTTGATCATTATTTGTTATCTCCAACATGGTATATAAGATCTATTTCAATAGTTTATTAAACAAATTTGTCCATGTATACACGACATCATCAGATTCAGCCTCTTTAGGAACTAATTTGAAATGACTCAAGTTCCCTTCAATAACCTCACTCATTCGAGCCATCAAATCTTCAGCCGATTCTGTATTGAAGAAAGCGGTTTGTTTAGCTCCCATAGCAGTTTCGTATGCATAAGGTAAGTCGGCTACAATCATTGGCTTATTAAAAGGAATGAATTCCGAAATAGGCAATCCCCATGTTTCAAGTTTCGAAGGGAATATCAAACAAGATGACTTGACATACATCTCCGAAACCTTCTCTTTAGACATTAATCCTGCAAATTTGATTTGCTTGATATTTCCATAAGCTTTTAAAATGTCACGTGTATAGCGGTTTTCACTTCCATCAATCGTCAGCACCACTTTAAAACTATTCACCCCCTTTTGGAGCAACAACTTAGAAGCTTCACAGATTATCTCAAAATTCTTAAAAGTTCGTGGTAAAGACGGATAGAAAAAAGTAGTAATACTATTGTTATCAGGTCTCAATGAGATCTCTACCTCAGGAGAAGGATTTTCAAAAGGCTTAGCCACAATTATTTTCTTATCTTCTAAATTATACAACCCCATAAAAGCCTTTTTCAACCAATTTTGCTGCACTATTACAGCATTATTTTTTTTGATATTTATTCGATAAAGGTATTTATAAAACTGGGAGAAGAGATACTCTTTATAACTATACTTAATCGAAGATAGCTTTGGATGGTAGAAAGGAGTGGAATTATGACAGTAAACAACTCGTAATGTTGCAGTTACATCCGGTGTCATATCATGAATGGCTAACCATAGATATGCGTTAAGCTTTTTAGAGAGTGAACGACAAAAGAAATATTCAAAATATACACGATTAATCCATCTCTTCTTCACCCATGGATACTCAAGATATTCGATATGGGGGAAATAAGCCAATTTTTTATCATGTACCAAGGCAATAATACGATATCTTTCCGCAAAATGTTCGTTCAACTCTGTAAGTGCATTTTTGAAAATTGTTAAGGTACCACCTTCTACTAAATTCACAGCAGAAACTACTATGATTTTTTTCATAAATTCGTTTATACTTAAAGCGACTTATATAAATTCATGTATTGTTTAGCGATTTCCTGACTTTGGAAACGCATGATGTTCTTTAATCCATTTTCAACGAGACGCAATCTCAGTGTGGAATCATTTATTAAGTTCAAAAATCCTCGACGCATATCTTCAACATCGTAAGGAGATACAAGAAGGGCTGCATCACCTGCAATTTCGATAAGCGGTTCGATACAAGAAGTTATCACAGGACGCCCCATAGCGTTCCCTTCAATAATAGGCATTCCAAAACCTTCATAAATTGAGCAAAAGCTTACGATGTCACAAGCCCGATATTCTTCGATAATCTCCGCATCTCTCAATTTTGTTTTTATAATGTAATCCATTTGATGCTTTTTGAGCGCATTAGATATTTCGTCATTTAGATGGCCGATTATAATTAACTGACATTCAATGCCACTCAATGCTTCAATTGTGCGGACCACATTCTTATTAACATTGGTTCCAATCAAAAGAATATGGGGCTTCTTATGGTATGGAACAGGCTGAGGTTTTTGTCGAAGAAATGAATCATCTACTGCATTGTAGATCACCTCTATATCCTTTCGTTTAGAAAATTGCAGTACCCTACGTTTTGTTTCAGTAGAGATACATACCACTTTCCCAGCAAATCTAATTGGTAACTTAAACCAAAACAAACGAAACACCCATCGCTTCAGCGGGTTCCTGCAGAAATCATACATATTCGTGTCGTGGATAGTCAGAACCGATTTGCAACCTAATAAAGCCATAATGCAATAATGAATATCACCTGTTATATGGTTTATTGCATGTTTATTACGATGCCGCAGAACAAATAATAAATTCCTCAGCAGACTTATTACATCAGCACGATTAAAAGGAGCATAAAACTCTTGGTAATCATCTATTTTTCGAATAAAAGTCTGTGATACTTTATTTATACTAAAGCCACATTTGATATTTCTGTGAAAGAACAAAATAGGTTTCATTATACAACTCCAATTATTAATGTAATGCGACATATTCAGAATCAATATAAACGGCATTATATGGCCTAAATATATCAACTCCGAGATAACTATATGCATCCATACTTTTATTCATAGAATATAACCCCCAAATAATCAAAAAGCAAAAAGCAATTTGTTTTGCTTTTACACTATTAAGTATTCGAATTAAATAAGGGATGAGCAACACTTCAAAAATAGAGTAAAATAATACCCCGCGCGATACTAATATTTGCAAAACCGTTCCACTAAAAAATATATATAAGAGTAAGGATAAAAGACTTACGTTAAAAACAAAATCAAAACTCTTATCAACAGAAGGTATTCGATTCCGCAGTAATAAAACCGAGAACACTATTATGCCACGACGAGCGATACCTAATAGTTTTGAGGGAATTGAAGAAGTGAAATCAGAAGTATTTTCTATATAAAAAGACATCTTATGATCCAAATCATCACTTGCCACAAATAACATTTCAAAAGGCAACTTGTTGATTACTCCCGAAATAGATACCAAAGAAATTATTAACAAAGAAAACCATATAATTTGAGATGGAATTCGTCTTGTAAAGAATAACAAAGGTACAAACATTAAGGCACTGATATGAAATAAGCACGCAAAAGCAATAATAACAATACTTACCATATACTTATGTCTTAGTATAAAAGGAACAGACAATAAACATATAACTAATGCCAAGTATTGCCTATTCATTCCCAAATAACCTATCATCGAGTAGTATAATACCAAAAGACTCATTAGCGGATAGGGTGAATACTTTTTAGTAAACCAATAGAATACTGAATATACAACAATTGCATGCAGTAGTAAATATACAGTATAGCTGTCTGTAAAGCCCCTAACAAACTTATTCATCAAAGCATAACCAAGCTCAAATCCGGTTCGATTATCTGACATCAGACAATTTTGAAAATACTTATAATAAGGTGTCCAGTCAGATCCTATCCCCCACCTTAAACCATCATGCAATATAAACCATACTATACATAAGATTAATAAAGTACCTATGGACCTTTTTGTCCACCCCTTTGTTATCTCTATATACGCGCACAACGCTAAAAACAGAAAAGTAATGTAATACATTCAACTAACGACTATCAATGTATATAAATCACACAATCTGTAATTTATGGCTGCCTTTACGAATAAATTCCTTAATAAACATGCTACAATTAAAGTCTTCTGAATTTATAACTTTCAGTTCCTTTGGTTATTAAAAACGAATGATTTTCCCAAATTCCATATTTGCGCAATGCCCTTGTCAAATTATAATATCGATCTGCACCAATAATTTTAAATACAAAACCGAATAAAGTATTAATTCGAGATATCGTTTTTTGAGTATTTTGCGATTGTTCATTATAAACTACTGACTTAAACTCTTGATTCTTTCTTACAAATCCCTTACTACTTAAACGGTTAAAGAAATCTGAATTACAATCAAATGGATTTTCTATATCATTACCATTTTCAACCAACCCTCTAAATAATCTTCTAACAGCCAGACTAATGGTATATGTATGATTAGAAAAATAATTATAGGTATATTTTTGGTCTATAAAAGCTGCAATGTTAGCTTGCTTAAGTGCAGATCCATACTCATTGAAAAGCACAATGATATCTTCGTACTGTTTGATGTCCGATATATTCTGTTGAATCACTTCACCCGATATGAGTGATTTATAATTATATCCAGAGTAATGCACAAAAATCAAATTATCTAATTCTTCATCCAGCAGTCTTGATCCTATTTTTAGTTTTTCTGTACCTTGAATGACTTTTCTTTCATGAAAATTCCAAGGAGCAACATTCATCCCTTTATTTCTTGACACATATAGCTGTGTACCTAAAAAGCAAGGAAGCATATCAACCCACTTCTGGTCTGTAAACAAATTCAGATTAGAATCGGCAAAACAATAGTCTTCAAGACGATTTTTCCACCATTTTAAGAAATTAGTAACATCACGAGTCTGTTTAAAAGCTCCAAAACCCATATTAAATACTCCAGAATAGAGTAATCTCTGTTCCTTTAAATTCCCCGAATATTCAACTTCTGCCGTTAATATGTGAGGAGTAACAACAGCACTGTAATCATTCAACTTGTTCCAAACGAAATCCAAACTGTCAAAAGTAAGAATGTCAGGATCGAAATATATAACTTTATTGTAACCTTTAGCAAAGAAATATTGTATAGAAGCAGGCTTGATGGCAGTACAAAACTCTGTTAGATTATACTTAAATGCCATTTCATACCATTTCGAATCGGAATATGACAATATTTCTTTAGCTACAAATACGTTACATGGTAATTTTGATTTTACTTCACCAGCAGGTTCATCTGCAACAACAATATAGAAATCAACATCCTTATTATATTTTTCAATGGATTTCTGCAAAGCTTGCGCCAGTCCAACGTAGTTGGTGGCAACTATAGTAAATACACAATTTTTCATAAATATAAAATTATAATTTAATCCATTCTGCTGGATAAACATCAGGAGTGGATAAATCTTTTATATACTCCTCCGGAGTAATTACGATTTTATCATCATATTCACAAAGCCAAGCACCCCACCATGAGAAAGTACTATTAGAATTAATATGATGACGACAAAGAGACATAAGATATAAATCACGCCATGAATTTAAACCATTATTGCAATCAACAAAGTGATATTCATTACCGATAAAATGTTCTCGGCACCAATTTATGTCATCTGAAAATACATAAAAAGAAGGATTATTTATATGCTTAATTGTGTATTGAATAGCCTTTTTAAAATAATCATCTGTAGCAACTCCTCCAAATTGATAAATGCTATTTGTTTTCTTCAGATAATCTCCTCTTCTTATATGCAACGAAACAGAAGTTGGATTCTTTTCTATTTCAGTTTTTATTTTATTAAACACCTCATCTTCTTCAGAATTTGGGAATGAGAAAGTTCCCTTCACCTCTTTTTCTATTGCCTTAAAATGCTTCTCGCTAGGCCATCCTCCCCAATAAAAATTAATACCCAAAGGACTCTTAACGAGCAAATCTTCATTAAAAAGATATTTGTTGTCTTCTTTTATTATTCTAATTTTCAGTAATGATAAAAGTGAAGATACGATTTTTCTTTTTTTGAGTTGAAATAGCCAATATAGAATTCTATTTTTTATAGTATTGGGGATTTCAATGCCAAAGAGACGATTCAATTCGAAACCATTATGGTTATTAACGCCCCGCGAATCAAAAATACAGGTACAATTTTTACAGTATTTCTGTTTAGCCAAATAAAAGCTATACTGAGATAACTGATTACCTAAACCATTAAATATGACTACTACATCCATAACGCTTTATTAATTTCATATCTTTCTTTTATGGAAAAAACGATGGTATAATTGTTTTTTTTCATTGCCAGTTAACCCCAACAAATAAATTATAAAAGCAACATAAGGCATCCCTAAAAAAAGAACTGCTACAAGTCGATAACTATTATGAAATAATGTAACATATAAAAGAAGTGGTAAAAGTAGACTAAGAAATGTAACAACTAATAATCTCATTACTACCTTTCTCAAAAAATAGCCTATAGGAAAATTAAACATTTTCTTAGCATATATAACCTTAATCCCTATTCCAAATAGCACAGGAAACAAAGAAGAAATAAAAGCAAATACAGGAGATAAACCTAACGAAGAAAATAAAAGGCAGAATGGTAACGCGGTACAAATACTAACAAAAAAAATTGCTATCATATATTTTTTTATATTACGACATCCCACTATAGCTATTACTACAGTACCTGTAAGACTTTCCAACAATGTACCTACAAAAGTTAAACGCACAAACTCAACAGTATACGGAGGATATTCATTCAACCATAGCTTTAAAACCAAAGGAGCTTCCAATATAATAGGTATAGATATTATTAATACTAAATAGTAAGAAAACCTGGTACCATAAAAAATTAAATCATATAATTCGTCATATTTTTTTTGAGCTAAATTTTGTAATATTTGAGGTCTAATTGCCAAAAGAAAGTTACTAACAAATCCAGTAGCCATCGTAGATATTTTAACAGAAATTCCTCTTGAAGCATTTATAACAGAACCATAAAAATAATTCATCACTAAATCAATCCCTTGCGTCCTCGCTAGAATTGAAGAATCACCTAAAAAATTCCAACTCGCATAGCCAAACATATCTTTTATTACGGCTTTATCATAAATCAACCGAAAATGCGTTTCATAAAAATTTCGAGTACAATACAGCATGTAAATGCCCAACATCAATAAAGATACTAAAAATAAAAGAAACGAATAAAAAATCAACTTATCAAAAGTAGATACTTGTAATAAATAAACGATTATGAGTTTTAATAATACATCAACTATACTTATATATGCAAAAATTCCCATCTTTTCGTGAGCTATAATAGAAGCATTATAAGGAACAGCGAACAATTGAGCGATCAGAGTAAACAGACTAAATTGTAAACACCAGTTTGCCGCATATAAACGATCAGGCGTAATGTTCATATATGTATTTAAATACCACAACCCTATAGTTTCTACAAACACTACAAGTATTAATGATAAAATAGCCATAATCATTAGAGATGTGGAAAACATTAAATTTAATCTGTTTCCAGATTGTTTCCCCATCTCATATGTAATAAATCGACTACAAGCGTTAGAAAGAGAAGATGTTAAAATTGTAAATGTCGTTACAAGTCCACCTACAACATTATATATACCAAAATCATCAAAACCTAAAGCTGATAAAATAATTTTTGTAGTATAGATTCCGACCAGTAATACTACAACTAATCTTATATATAAAAAGAAAGTATTTTTTAGTATACGTCCTTTATTCCCCATACTGTAGTAAGAAAAAATTAATCCTCGTGATCTTTAGGATCCTCATCAAACGGGTCTCTATAATAACCAACGCCTACAATAGTTGCAGGATTACCAGAAACAATACATTTGTTGACAAATTCAGTTCTTTTCGTTAAAACAGAATATGCCGAAACTATAACATCATTACAACTATGTGTTCCTTTTAAAACCAATGTCCTAAAACCCAGCCAATTATTATCTCCTAAAATAATTTCCTGAGTAGCAACGGAAACAGTATTCTTTTTCAAATTTTTAAAAACATGACTATCAGTATCTGTTATTCTAGACTTCTTGCCGACAGCACAGCACCTACCTATTGTTATTCTTTTATAACATTTTAATTCAGAACATGTCATACCAAAACCATTACCAATATCTAAAATAGCTTTCTCACCAATTTCAATTATACTATCATTCCCAATAAAACAACTTCCCCTAAATTTTATGATACCTCCTCTATTAACAAAAGCAACTCCCTTGGGTCGATTAAAACAATAATTAATAGCTCCCATTTTTATCATACCAGGATAAATTTTATCCGATTCAATAACTAACCTACCTTTAAATAAACAATAGTTTCGGTATGTAATCCAAATAGGTAAAAATATAGCTTGCTTAAAAGGCAAATAATGAAAATTGAAATATATTGTATTAAACAAAGAATATTTTCTAAAATCAAGAAGAACCCTTTTTATTTTTAATAGTTTTTTTTGTATCATAATAAAACTATTTTTATTTTAATAATAAATCAGCTCAAAAATCTATCTATATATCCAATACTTCAATAATATATAAAATTGAAAATATCAGTTTCATCAAATCAACATAAAACAGACAGAATTCTCTGTTTCATCAATATAAATCATTAATGTTTTTCAACAATAGATGTTTACTATCTTTCTCACTTAATAATACTTTATCCCTTGGTATCTTCCAATCAATCCCCAGCTCCGCATCATTCCAGGCTATTGCTCCTTCCGCTTCCGGATGATAAAACTCATCACATTTATATTGGAAAATAACCTCTTCACTCAATACACTAAACCCATGTGCAAACCCGCGAGGTATAAAAAACTGGCGATGGTTTTCCTCCGTCAATTCCACAGCCACATGCTGTCCGAAAGTAGGGGAACCTTTGCGGATATCTACGGCAACATCCAATACTGCACCTTTTATCACACGCACCAGTTTGCTCTGTGCAAAAGGAGGTTTCTGATAATGCAACCCGCGAATCACACCATAACCGGATTTGGATTCATTATCCTGAACAAACGTCGTTTTACAGACCTTTTCTTCAAACTCTCTCTGATTGAAAGATTCGAAAAAGTAA
>CATJCJ010000427.1 GCA_949738935.1 uncultured Eubacteriales bacterium
AATGTTTTCCTTCTAATGGGCGAAAAGACGGCATTATATAGCAATACCGTCTAATTGTTTACAGCTACATTAACTTACTTCTACATTTAAAAATCATTCATACAATTTTTTCTTATCTGCATTACTCAATAAATCATTCCTCCAATCTGTTTTAAGCGGTGAATTAAAAAGTTTTTAACTCACTACTCCATATTTGTGCATTTATTTCCTATCCACTCTCCCGCCAACAACAGTTATCAATAAATCAGGACTATTCCCTTCAAAAGCAATCCCGTAACTTTTGCCATTTTCATATGAATATATCCCAAATATAACATTCTCTTATAAATTGACATATAACTGTGAATTTGCGGTTGATTCTCCCCATATACTGAACCTGTAACCACCAGAATTATTCTGTACAAGGACATTTACATTTGTAGCAGAAATATAAATGTTCCCATTTACTTCCAAAGTTTTGTTTTCCATAAATGGATTGATGTTTACTTTTTTACCATTAATTTTTTCTGCAAAATCTTCTATCGAAAGTTCCTTTAGTTCTTCTATTGGTACTTCCATCAGTTCAAATATGTTTTTGTCATTAAAACCATTTTGGGACATAGCTTCATTCCTCCAAAAGTAATAATGTTTTTTCAACATCTTCTGCATTTGCCCCCTCACAAACACGCAAATAAACAGTCACAATAATATCTACACTTCCGTCCATTCTCGAACAATCAACCTCATAATTGCCCGTCACATGATTTTTCTCAAAATACCATCCGATACATGGTGCAAAAATAGTCTCACAAAGGAATTCTATACTGTCTTTAAATGTATCAATACTTATCCCTTCCGTTTTACGTGTGGTTTTGTTATATAATTCTGCTTTTTCAACGGTCAGCAGATTATTTGAAAGTGCATTATGAAGTTGTTTTGTTGTGGTTCTTTTTCGCATGATTTTATATTCTCCTTATTTACAGGCGGCATATTGAAAGAGATACATACGCCGCCATTGTTTGTTTTCACATATTTACTTCTTCATTGGTTAGGCCGATAACTGATGGATTTCAAATCCTGCATATTCAGCCACTTCCACAAGCGTCATGCCTTTTTCATCGGTCTGAATTACATCAAGTTCATTAATTACAATATACTTTGTTACACCGTAACCATCATTCATAGTCTGAATGTGAAGATTATCCTTTTTTAAAACATCCTCCACCATTTTTCTTGTTAGAACTGGAATGACGTTCACCGCCTGTTCTCGTCCGTCTTTACCAGTTCCCAACTCAAAATTGACAATATCATCCTCATTCAGATACCGGAATTTATCCATGATAATGTTGCTATGATGAACAAATATATCTTTACCCTCTGTATCTGTTATGAATCCATAGCCCTTTTGTGCGTCAAACCATTTTGTTGTACCCTGCATTTTTTATCTCCTTTACCATACGTTATTTTTATGTTCAGGCAACACCTACAGTAAGGTACTGCCTGTGGTTACTATTTCTTAAATAATTCTTTAAAGGATACTGCATTACTGTTCATGTTTCTGGAAAAACAGCATCCTAATCTCCATAAATGGCTGTCCATACGGCTTCACGATGATTTCTTTTGAACTGTCTGTTTCCTTCATGTAAATGAGATTTATGCTGTCATCAAAAACAGGC
>CATJCJ010000428.1 GCA_949738935.1 uncultured Eubacteriales bacterium
AGTATCCAAGAGCCTGTCTAAAAACTATTAAAATTTCATTCAGTGAAAATAATATCATTACGCTCCAAAATGATTTTATTTTGGCTGATTTTTTGTGTATATTTTGTTTTTAGACAGGATTTTTTTAGATTTTAGACAGGTTATAATATTGCCTTTTTGAGTTTTTTAAAAAAAATTTTATAAAAAGTATAATTTTTTTTCTTTCCGTTGACGATATAAGTTATATACAAATGAATTGTTTTGATGAAACGTTCGTTAATGTTCTCTAAATGTTATCATTTTGTTATAATATTATTAATACTTTTTATGAAAAGGCAGGTGTTCGCTATGAAAATTTCAAATATTTCTCAAATATACAAAACATATGAAGCTAAGCCCGCCGTTTCCGGTAAAAAAATCAAAAGCGGCGAAAAAAAAGATAAGCTTAATGTTTCAAATGAGGCGAGAGAATTTCAAATCGCGTTTAAAGCGGCTTTGTCCTCTCCAACAATAAGAGAAGATAAAGTTAACGATATAAAAAACCGAATTGAAAATAACTCATATAACGTTTCAGCCGAAGACATTGCGGATAAAATTATGAAATATATGTAAATATATACAAGTACTGCAACCGCTGATTAACTTTCGGCAGGTTATATTTGAGGTGATTACATTTGGCAGGTTTAATTGATAAATTAATTATAACTCTAGACGAAATGAATAATTTATATGAACAGCTTATTGAAAGCGGAAAAGAAAAACGAGACGTTATTATAAAAAACGATATCGATTCCCTTCAAAAAATAAATGATAATGAAAATATCATAATCGGAAAAACGCTCAAGCTTGATAAAAAAAGAGAAGAGCTTTTTTCCGATATTGCGTTTGTTTTAAACAAAGAACAAGAAAAAATGACTTTAACAAAGCTTATCGAATATATAGATAAACAATCAGAGGCTGAAGAGGTAAAAAAAGAACGAAATCGTTCAGAAAAACTTCTGGCGGAGTTAAAGAAAACAAACGAGGGGAATAAAGTTTTAATAGAAGAATCTCTCAGTCAAGCGGATTTCTCAATGAATCTGTTAAGAGGCTCGTTAAGCGGAAGGCCTTATTATTGTGACGCGATGGGAAATGAAATCCCAACCGATGAGAGACTTTTTGACACAAAACAATAATAAGGAGGATTTTTTTATGTCTTCAATGTCAAGCTACAGCATAGGCGTAAGCGGTCTAAGAAACGCTCAGTCCGGTCTTTCAACAACAGGACACAACATGGCGAACTCCGGTATCCAAGGATACACTCGTCAAGGAAATATTCAGCAGACATACGCCTATAGAAAATACTCGGAAAGCAAAGTCGGTCTTCTCCAAATTGGAATGGGAACCGATTTAAGCGAAATAAGACAAATAAGGAATAAATTTTTTGACGCGGAATACAGAGATGAGGCGAGCGTATCAAATTTTTATGCCGCCAAGTATGTAACAGGTCAGGAAATCGAAAATATTCTTGGCGAGCTTGAAAGTAAATACGCGGCGCAGGACGTTTTAAGCAATGTGTGGGAAGCGTTAAATGAACTTACAATTTATCCTGACGGAATAGAAACAAGAGGCTCGTTTATTGATACTTGCGTGACCCTGGCGGATAAAATGAACGATATTCTTGTTGGTCCCGGCGGACTATACAATTACCAATTAAATATAAATGACCAAATCAAAAAATATGTCGGGAGAATAAATGAGATAGTTGAAGAAATAGACGGCTTAAACGATAAAATTGTATACAGAGAAATGAACAAAGACCAGGCAAACGACTATAGAGACTCAAGAAATCTTCTTCTTGACGAGCTTAGCACATACCTGGACATAATCGTAAAAGAAAACTCAAACGGACGCTCCGATATTATAGTAGGGGGAAAAGAACTTCTCGTGAACGGTTCAGTCAATAAGCTTGGATTAAAATACTCAACCGCCGGATATGGATTTGTTGAACCCGTATTTACTCGTTCGGAAGAAATTCTTGCCTCTGACGCCGAGGTTATTTCCCTGTTTGGGGATTTAAGCACAGAAAACTTTGCCGGAGGCTCAGGCAACTGCGCCGGACTTTTAAAAGGTTTGCTCATATCAAGAGGAAACGTCCTAGCGGACCATAACACTCCCGATAATCAAGTCTCCAACTTTTTAATTCCAAGAGTTGAAAAACAATTTGACACTCTTTTCGTTGGGATAGCGAATCTTTTAAACGAGGCATTCTCAAGCGGAGACACATTTGATTTGACAGGGGAAAAAGGCGTTCCGATTTTTACGAAAATTCATGAGGAACTTGATTTTACAACATCAAATATCCAAGTAAACCCAATACTTAGAGACTCAAACGGATATAATTTTCTCGCTCTTTCTCCCTCGGGCGATGTAGCTGATACAACAGCTATATTAGAGGTTATGAAAAAATGGGAAAACGGCGTCGAGGGTCTTAAAGACGATTTTAATCAGTCAATGCCCGTAAACAGCTACTATCGCTCAGTAATAGACGAACTCTCAATAGAGCTTGATGAGGCGAACACATACTACGAGGAACACAACGACCTTTTGGTATCTGTTGATAACAAACGCCAAACACTTTCAGGAGTATCTTTGGATGAGGAACTTTCATATATGCTTAAATATCAATACGCCTATCAAGCATCATCAAAATTTATAAATATAATAGATTCAATGGTTGATAAAGTAGTAAACGGAATGGGCGTTGTAGGAAGATAGTAAGGAGGTAAAAAAATGAACTCAGCTTTTTTTGAGTTTAACGTCGCCACAAGCGCGTTATTCACGGCAAAAAACGGATTATCCGTCACTTCAAATAATATAGCAAATTCGTCAACAAAAGGCTACTCAAGACAAGTCGCTCTTCAAAAAGCGTCAGAGCCTCTTCCAGGAGTATGCGGAAAAGGTATGGTCGGAACAGGAAGCGAAGTTTACGGGGTAGGACAGGTAAGAGAATTTTATCTTGATAAAAAATACTGGCAGCAAAACGCCACACTTGGTGAATATGAACTAAAAAACGACCAGCTTGAACTTGTTGAGACTGTTTTCAGTGAACTTTCATCAATGGGAGTAAACTCAACAGTAAACGAATTTTTAAACAGCATAAGCAGCTTAACTTTCAGTTCCGGCGATAAAACCTACAGAACTAATGTAATAAATTTCGCGTCAATATTTGTTGACAATATAAATTCTTACGCCATATCTCTTCAAAATCAGCAAAAAGATTTAAATGATGAGGTAAACGCTTTGGTAAAAAAAATAAACTCCATAAGCGACCAGGTTGTTTCTTTAAATAAACAAATATTCTCAAATGAACTTGACGGAAGTCACGCCAACGACCTTCGTGACCAAAGGGCTCTTTTGCTTGATGAGCTTTCCCATTATGTAAACACCGAGGTCAAGATAACAGACAGCCAATACGGCGAAAAACTCAGTGTATTAATAAACGGACAAACTCTTGTAAACCATTTCAGCAACCAGAAACTCACATGTGAGGCGAGAGGCTCTGATGAAAAGGTTGATAAAGACGACGCTGTCGGCTTATATGACATAAACTGGACATCAGGTATTCCTTTCAGCACAAAAGGACTTTCAGGAGACCTAAAAGGACTTCTTGATATACGGGACGGAAACGTTATCACCGATGACACCGCCGGTACCGAATTTGCCGATAAAGTACAAAATTATAAGGGAATTCCTTATTATGTTGATAAATTAAATACTCTTGTTCAAACGGTCGCTCGTGTATTTAATGAGGGAAAAACTCTTGACGGAACGGATATTGAGGGAATAGACGGTCATATAAACGGTTATGACGCTGATGGAAATAAAGGCAATTTATTTTTCACGTATAAAGACAACGAAGGTAAAATAGTTGAGGATACCGAACTTGACTACTCACAAATCACAGCTTTCAATTTCTCACTTTCGGGGATTTTGGTTTCCGACCCGTCAAAACTGGCGGCGTCCACTTCCGACACAACAACAGAAGTAAGCAACAATGAAATCATCATTCAATTTACAAAAATCAGAAACAACGGCTCAATTTTTAAAGAGGGAAATGTCTTTGACTATATAAACGGAACCTCATCAAGTCTCGCGATAGACAGAAGACAAGCGAACAACTTTAATGAGTTTTACAAAGAAATAACCTCAGAAACAGATAATCAAAGACTTTCCGTATCAGGAGTAAGCCTAAATGAGGAATTAACAAATATGATTAAATTTCAGCAGCTTTATGTCGCCTCAGCGAAACTTATGCAGAGCATAAGCAAGATATATGACACGACAATAAACGGTTTAGGCGTATAAGAATGGAGGATTTAATATGCGAATTACAAATATGATGATGTCAAACTCAATGTTGACAAGAATAAACCGCAATATGTCAACACTTGATAAATATTATACTCAAATGGCGTCAGGCAAAAAAATACAAAAACCTTCTGAAGACCCGATACTCGCGAGCCGAGCTTTAAAATTGAGAAACACAGTTTCCTCAACAGAACAATATATCTCAAACAGCAAACAAGGGCTCTCATGGATGGAATTGACAGAATCAGCATATTCAAATGTAACGTCAATCCTCACAACAATAAGCGAGCTTTGCGTTCAAGGCGCCAGTGACCAATATAAAGAAGATGACCGTCAAAAAATAGCTCAAAATATAAATTCACTTGTAGGTCAAATTGAGACGGAAATGAACTCAACATATATGGGAAGATACATTTTTTCAGGCTATAAAACAGATATAGCACCCATAATAAAAGATGCCGCCACAGGCAAAAATATTTTAAACCCCGAAATTTACAGTTTCAGAGCGGACAAATATCTTGAAATCGTAAACAAGGATTTTGTTGACCCGATAAATGATATAACAAAACAAATAGCCGATTTAAACGGTCAGATTTCCGGCAGCACAGGTGACACAAGCGCCCTTAAGGCTGAAAAAGAAGAGCTTATTAATAAATTAAAAGAACAGCTTAAAGTAGACGGTATGGAAATCACCTCTTTGGGAGATAATGTTTATCTTCAGACAAAAATGTCAGGAGGAGGAAGCGGAAGCGGTGATTCCTCAACAGGTCCTGGAACAGTATTTATAAGTATTCCTATTGTTGAGGGCACAACAGCCCATCCTCTTGAGGCAAAAATAAACTCAAACGGAGACGGTCTTGATTTTACGATAAACGGTTCAAGCGTAAGTGTTATAGTTCCCGAGGGGCTTCAAGTTTCCGCTGACCGTATAAAACTTGAGGTTGGAGTAAATAATTATATTGATATAAACTTAACCGCCCCCGAGTCATACACAACTGAGATGTATAATGAGCTTCATTATTTTGATAGAATATTTGACTATATGTCAGGCACTCTATCAGCAGAAGATTTAAATAAATATTACGACGGAAAACCTTTTTCCGAGCTGTCTGTTTCAGAAAAATCAAGCTTTGACAAATCTCTCAGAGAAAGCTTTGACGCCATGATAGCGAAAGTTAATGATTTCAACGCCTCCATTACCGAACGTCAAACAAACCTCGGCGTACGAATGAGCAGACTCAATCTTATTCAAGACAGACTTGACGATGACGGCTTAAACTATAAATCTCTTATGTCAAAAAATGAGGATGTAAATTACGCTGACGTAGCTATGAATTTAAATGTAGCCAACGCGTCATACACAGCGGCTTTAAAAACAGGAATGACAATAACACAGCTTACGCTCGCGGATTTCTTATAAAAAGGTGGTTATACTATGGTTATTGAAACAAAAAATTTCGGTAACGTTGAGATAAATGAAGATAGTGTTTATACTTTTGATTATGGGCTTCCCGGTTTTGAGGATTTAAGAAAATTTACAATAATAACAGCGGATTCTGACGACTCAAATAAAAAACCGTTATTTTATTGGTTACAGTCATTAGAATCTCCTGATATATCATTTATAATTATGGAAGTATACGATATTATGCCGGACTATAATCCTCTTGTGTACGACAGTGATTTAGCCGCAATCGGAGAAGTCAAAGATGATAATCTTTCAATATACAACATAGTGGTAATACCTAAAATCGTCTCAAAAATGTCCGTTAATTTAAAAGCTCCCATAGTTTTAAACTTAACCACAAAAAAAGGCGGGCAAATGATAACAAAAAACGAGGATTATCCTATAAAATATTATTTTTATGAAGAATTAAAAAAGAAAAAAGGAGGTGAATAGAAATGCTTGCCCTGACAAGAAAAAAAGGCAGCTCAATAATGATTGGCAGCGATATAGAAATCACAGTCCTTGGAATACAAGGAGAACAAGTAAAACTTGGAATCGTCGCACCAAAAGAAATTTCTGTTCACCGAAAAGAAATATTTGAGCAAATACAAAAAGAAAACGCTGAAGCCGCTCAAAGCTCAAACATTGATTTGCAAAACCTATTTTAAATTCAGAATTTTAAATTTTCCTTTTTAAGGCGCTGTTGTATGGATTACCAAAACAGCGCCTTAACCTTTTTAAATTAATCCTTCCTTAACAACCTCCTCCATATCCTTAACAAATATCACATCAAGCCCCTCTTTCGCGTAATCAGGAACCTCCTCAAAATCACTTTCATTCTCAAAAGGCAAAAGTAATTTTTTTATTCCAAACATTTTTGCGGCAATAATTTTTTCTTTAAGTCCCCCAATAGGAAGAACCCTACCCGTAAGAGTAATCTCTCCCGTCATAGCGATATCATATTTTGCCGGTCGTTTAGTCAGAGCCGAAATAATAGATAAAGTCATAGTAATACCAGCTGACGGGCCATCTTTAGGAACAGCCCCCTCAGGAATATGCACATGAATATCGGTCTCTTTATAGAAGTTCTCATCGATGCCATATTTTCCGGCGTTTGCCCTTATATAACTTATAGCGGCGTCAGCGGATTCCTCCATAACCTTTCCGACATTTCCCGTCAATTTAAAATGACCTTTTCCTTTCATAATAACAGTTTCAATACTAAGGGTATCTCCTCCAACCCTTGTCCAGGCAAGACCTGTCACAACACCAATTTTATTATTTTTATCAACAAAATCTTCCTTATATTTTTTAGCGCCAAGAAACTGTTCCACATTAGACTTTTTCAATGAAACAGCCTCAAGCTCCTCCAAAGAAATCAGCTTAGCGGTCTTTCTGCAAACCTTTCCAATGAGCCTTTCAAGGGTACGAACACCTGCCTCTCTTGTATATCCCGAAATAATCTCAGACACACCGTCTTTAGAGAATTTAATATTTTTTCTTGTAAGGCCATTAGCCTTAATTTGTTTTGAGACAAGATATTTCAAAGCTATATTAAGTTTCTCATCATGAGTATAGCTTCCAAGATTAATAATCTCAAGTCTGTCTCTAAGAGCGAGAGGAATCCCCTCAACATCATTTGCCGTACACATAAATAAGACTTTTGAAATATCCAAAGGAACTTCCAAATAATTGTCCCTAAAAGAAAAATTCTGCTCACCATCAAGAACCTCAAGAAGAGCGGCGGCGGGGTCGCCTTTTCTCTCATTACGTATTTTGTCAATCTCATCAAATAATATAAGAGGATTCATAGTTTTAGCGTTTTTTATTGAGGAGACAATTCTTCCGGGCATAGCTCCAACATATGTTTTTCTATGTCCCCTGATTTCAGCCTCATCACTAATTCCTCCAAGGGACATCCTAATATATTTTCTATTAAGGGCCTTGGCGACAGACTTAGCGATAGAAGTCTTTCCAACACCCGGCGGTCCAACAAGACAAATAATCGGAGCGTTAACATCATTAGATATCTTTCTGACAGCGAGAAACTCAACAATTCTATCCTTAACCTCTGTCAATCCATAATGGTCTCTGTCAAATATTTTCTGAGCCTTTTTAATATCATCATTTTCTTTATCAAAAACCCCCCATGGCATATCTAAAACAAGTTCAATATAGTCTCTGGAAACAGTTGCCTCAGGAGAGGCGTTAGATATTCTCTTAAGGCGTAAAATCTCTTTCTCAAGACGTTTTTTAACATTTTCAGGCATTTCCCGAAAATCCCTCATACGCTTTATATATTCATCTATCTCAGAGGCATCATCATCTTCTCCAAGCTCTTTTTGAATGACCTTAATTTCCTCGCGAAGAAAATACTCCTTTTGAGTTTTATTAATTTTAGAACGAACCTTTGAATAAATCTCATTCTTCAAAGACAAAGAATTGATATCCCTATTCAAGAACTCAGCCACAATTCGAGCTCTCTTTGAAACACTTATTTGTTCAAGAATTTTCTGTTTATCACAAACAGGAAAAGGAATTTTTTCACCTATTAAATATGAGATATACTCAACATCATCAGAAGATATAACCTCCATAATAAAT
Source organism: uncultured Eubacteriales bacterium (assembly GCA_949738935.1). Taxonomy (GTDB): domain Bacteria; phylum Bacillota; class Clostridia; order Lachnospirales; family CAG-274; genus MGBC114079. The sequence continues at coordinate 8,381 of CATJCJ010000428.1, forward strand.
TCAGGGCCAACTTTTCCAACCCTCGCGTATTCCTCAAATAACTCAAGAAGCAGTTTATTAAGAGCGCGATATTCAACGTCCATAACAGAATTTCCTGTCTCACTCGCGACATATTTCTCATCAAAGACCTCATCAATATCAACCGAGAAGAACTTATCATTATCATTAAAACTATCAATTTTATACTTATTAAAACACTCAGCGAAAACCTTTGTAACACCGCCCGGCAATTTCAAAATTTTCTCAATTCTTCCAACAACGCCAATATCATAAATATCTTTTGATGAGACTTCCTCAACTTTAGGGTCTTTTTGAGACGCAAAAAATACAATATTATCATTAGAAATCATTGATTCTTCAAGCGCCGCGTCAGACTTTTTTCTCATTAAATCAAAGCTGACTTTTCTATTTGGAAAAAAAACTTTACCTCTCAGCACAATCATAGGAATATGCTCAAACCTACTATTCATAAACTCAAAACCTTTCTCACATTAATAATCCAAATCTTGTACTTTATCAAAATACATAGTTTTAAAAATATTTATTTAATTATACACCACTTTGTCGAAAAACACAAAAAATATTAAAATTATTTTTTTGCTTTAATATTGAATTTATGGACATTCTATGTTATTATAAAAAATAGCGTACCATAATTATCTCAAAAAATAATAAAGGAGGAAATTTATTTGAAAAACAACTATTTAAAAGGCTTTGGATTGTATGCGATAATTTTTGTGTGCATAATTGCCGCGATTTTAATAAACAGAAATTTTGAGCCAACACAAAACTCAGTCAATCAATATATATACAGTGACCTTGTAAGACAACTTGAGTCCAAAGACCCCAGCCTTAAAACTCTTGAAATTCAAAGAGACTCAGAGGGTGACAACGAAGGCGAAGTAAGAGTAATTTTCGCTGACGATAAAATAGCTATCTTAAAAATCGGTGATATGAACTCATTTGTGGAAAAGGTTGACGAGGCCCTCAAAGACCCAAATTACGAATTAAAAGTCAACTATGCCGATTCCACAAAAACAAGTGTATTCATATCATTAATACCAACAATAATAATTATAATTATTTCCATAGTTCTTTTGACTTTCATCATAAGGCAAATGCAAGGCGGCGGCGGAAAAGTTATGAATTTTGGAAAAAGCAGAGCGAGAATGGCAGCCTCTGATAAAAACAAGGTTACATTTGAGCAAGTTGCCGGTCTTGACGAGGAAAAAACCGAACTCCAAGAAATAGTCGAATTTCTAAAACACCCAAAAAAATTCGTTGATATAGGAGCGAGAATTCCAAAAGGCGTACTTTTAGTCGGACCTCCGGGAACAGGAAAAACACTTTTAGCAAAAGCTGTCGCTGGAGAGGCGGGTGTTCCTTTTTTCAGCATTTCCGGCTCAGATTTTGTAGAAATGTTTGTAGGTGTCGGAGCCTCAAGAGTGCGAGACCTCTTTGAGCAAGCGAAAAAAAACTCACCCTGTCTTGTTTTCATAGATGAGATTGACGCTGTCGGACGACGCAGAGGAGCGGGACTTGGAGGCGGACACGATGAAAGAGAACAAACTTTAAATCAGTTGCTTGTTGAGATGGATGGTTTCGGCGCAAACGAAGGTGTAATCATTCTTGCCGCGACAAATCGACCTGATATTTTAGACCCCGCTTTATTACGTCCCGGACGTTTTGACAGACAAGTCGTTGTTGGGACTCCCGATGTTAAAGGAAGAGAATCCATACTAGAAGTCCACTCAAAAGGCAAAAAAATAAGTTCGTCTGTTGATTTAAAGGTTATAGCTCAAACAACCTCAGGTTTCACCGGAGCTGATTTGGAAAACCTTCTTAACGAGGCGGCGCTTTTAGCGGCAAGAGCTGACAAAAAAGAGCTTGATATGGACGATTTAAGAAAAGCGTTTGTAAAAGTAGGAATAGGAACAGAAAAGAAAAGCAAGGTTATAAGTGAAAAGGAGAAAAAAATCACGGCATATCATGAGGCGGGGCACGCAATACTTTTCGAGGTTCTCTCAGAACTCGACCCTGTTCACATAATCTCAATAATCCCAACAGGAATGGCTGGCGGCTACACAATGCCCCTTCCCTCAGATGATAAAGCCTATCGCTCAAAACTTCAAATGACTCATGAGATTATATCTCTATTTGGAGGACGAGCAGCGGAAGAAATTATAATAAAAGACATAACAACAGGCGCGTCAAATGACATACAACGAGCCTCAGAGCTTGCCCGGAAAATGGTAATGCGTTATGGTATGAGTGAAAAACTTGGCCCAATTCAATTTGGTGACGACAATCAAGAAGTATTTCTTGGAAAAGACATAGGTCACGCGAGAAATTACGGCGAGGGAATAGCCGCTATAATTGACAACGAAATAGACAAAATAATAAAAGACGCGTACAGTGAGGCTATCAGAATATTAACCGAGCATATAGATGTTCTCCACAAAACAGCAGAACAGCTTATTAAAAAAGAAAAAATCACGGGAGCCGAATTCAGAGCGATACTAGACCCAAACAACGTTATAGACGAACCTGAAAATCCGTTTTTAGTTTCTCTTGAAAAAGAAGAATCAAAAGCACCCAATGAAAACTCCTCAGACAACTCAAAACCTAACGAAAAAAATATAGACATAGAAATATAAAAATTTATCTTCCAAGATTTTTTTAGACAGGCTCTTTTTAGATTTTAGACAGGTTTTAATATCCTCTGACACTAACTCAATAACAGTGATTATCAAATAATTTAATGTAAGTTCGATGAAAAATTGCAGTGAAACTCGGCGAGACGTAGTTTCGCACAAAAGTTTTTGTCAAACTTTTTTCAAAAAGTTTGTGGAGTTTGAGGTGAAACCTCAAGGTTTTTAATGCCTCAAGAGCATTTTGG
>CATJCJ010000429.1 GCA_949738935.1 uncultured Eubacteriales bacterium
CCGTGATGGTAACAATGTTCGTCATATTCATCCAGCCTTTGGAATCCGCCTTCATAAACCGCCGTACATGTTTCCGTTGTATAGCAGGCATCCGTATGCGCATGATAAACCGGCTGGTAACAGCTTCCTCCCGCCGTCTCATTTCCGTCATGGGAATGGTATACGGGCACGGTATAGCAGCCGCCTCCTGCCTGTGCATCACCGGTGTGTACATGGTAAACCGCCTTCCCGTAACAACCGCCTCCCGACGATGCACTCCCCGTATGTACATGGCACACCGTCTTCCCGTAACAGCCGCCGCCCGACGACACACTTCCCGTATGGGCATGATAAACCGCCTCCCCGTAACAGCCTCCTCCCGATGACACATTTCCTGCATGGACATGGTAAACCGCCTTCCCGTAGCAGCCCTTCCCATCCGTTTCATTCCCCGTATGCACATGATAATCCGCTTTCCCGTAACAGCCTCCACCGTCCGTTTCATTCCCCGTATGCACATGGTAAACCGGACTCCTGTAACAGCCCCCGCCTCCACCGGCATCCCCCTCATGCACATGCCGTATTTCCTTTGTATAGCAGCCGGAACCCTCCTCATTCCCTATATGGATATGGAACAACTCCTGCTCCACCCTCATTCCGCCCACCGCGGAATCCGTCTCTCCCTGTGTTTCCATCCTCTCTCCCGCATACCCCTGCGCAGGCAGTGCAAAAACCGCCGCCATAGCCAAAATCCCGGCACGCTTAAACCAATTCCCCTTATTGACCCATTTTTTTATGTGTTCCGTTTTTCCTGTCTTTCTCATATTTTCCATTCTCCTTACCATCTTAACTTCCACCCTGTTTTCACCTTCCGCTTAAAACCATATCTTCTTCCCTCCTCCAACGTAAATCCCGCCTTTTTCCCAAAAGTGCCTTCTGCTTTTACACTGATGGAGAGAGGGCCCTCTACAAAAATCCACATAAAAAACCCGCCCCAAGGATATGCTCTCCAAACACATTCCAAAAGACAGGTTTCACATCATCATCATTCTTTCATTTACACATTCACAACTATCACAGCCCTAATTGTATCTTAATTGATACTTTCTGTCAATCCCCAAAACAGCCAATTCAAAAATAATTGTTTCAATTCAGCCCGAAATGTTATGTTCGGGGGTGAGTGGGGACGCAAAAAACAGGGGCGGCATCTTTTCCTCACCCCAAAAACATCCCCTTCAGGTAATAATACAATTCCGGATGACTCCCTCTCACATTCACACTCAAATCCCCATTCCCCATCACCACGCCAAGCCCATACACTGCCTGAAGCAGACAGACCATAACAAGGAGTGCCATCATCCCGCTGCGCCGCTCCGTACCGTTGCTGATTTCCCACACCGCAAACAAAACCAGCACGGATACCAGCAACACCCCAAAAACCATATCCACCGTATACCTCTGCAGTATCCCGGCGCCCGTCACATCCACCACGCCAAGGATCACAGGAACCGCAAGGCTTACCAGCCCAAACGCATAAATCCCCTTATGCTTTAGTGCCTTTTTCTCCCGCCGCAACAGCAAAAGGAACCAGGCAAGCGCATTGCAGACCAGTATTCCCCCGTATGTATATTCGGCATTCAGTTTGCCCATATATGTCCCGGAGCTAATCTGTATTCCCTGCAAAAACGGAAATTC
>CATJCJ010000430.1 GCA_949738935.1 uncultured Eubacteriales bacterium
ACGCTTTTGGCGTTTAAAAAGCAAAACTCTTTTCGCTAAAACATTAAATGAAATATTTTTTTGCTAGAGCGTATCTGAAAACTAAAATATACACAAAAAATCATAAAAAAGTAAAATGAACTTGAAGTGTGTTCATATTATTTTTAATGATTTTTTGGATATTTTATCTTTATAAAACAATATAAACTTTTTAGATAATTAATATTTTATACAATTTTAACAATAGTTATAGAGTTTTCAGATACGCTCTAGATTGATGTAATTTATTAGTTTCGAAAGAAGTCTATAGTTGATTTGAAAGTATTTTCGTGGTATAATCATATTATCCAAACAAAAATTCGAATGGGGGGGGGTAATATGAAAGTTTATTCTTTATTGAGAATTTTGAAAATAATATGTTTTTTAAGTGTTGGAATCTTCTTTGTGAGTTTTATGCTTTGCGCTTTGTTTTCTGTTGATTTTGATGTTATGGTTTTTATTACCATACCTTTTGTGGTATTTATTTTTGCGGCTTATTCGGGGATTTGTATTATTGATATGGGTTTGCTTGAAAAGAAAAGTAATTATGCTCCAAGAAGAGAGAGTTTTCTTTGTGGAGATGAGGATTCTGATATCTTGACACGAACTCAGACAGAGACAAAAGCCGCCAGTTAGAAATTAAACGGCGGTTTTTGTCAAATTTTTGATTTTGGTGTAAAACTTTAAAAGAAATTTTTATTTTTATACTCTCTTATCATATTTATAAAATATTTGTGAAATTCATTGTTGTCTGTAAGCTCGGGATGGAAAGAAGTGGCGAGCATATTTTTTTGTTTTGCCGCTACAATATGACCATTTATTTCTAAAAGTATTTTTACTTTTGATTCAACACTTTCAATCCATGGAGCTCTTATAAAAACAAGAGGAATTTTTTCTTTACTGACTTCATCAATTTTTTTTGTTGTTACAAAGCTGTTGATTTGTGTGCCGTAGGCGTTTCTTTTTACTGATATATCCATTAAAGCCAGGTGCGGCGTTTCTTTTTCTATATTTTTCGCTAAAAGTATTAAACCGGCACAAGTTCCCCATACAGGCATTCCGCTTTTTATACGCTCTTTTAAAGGCACTGATAAATTAAATATTTTTAATAGTTTTGATATTGTTGTACTTTCTCCGCCGGGAAGTATTATTCCGTCAACTTTGTTTAGAGATGAAAAAGTTTTTACCTCTATCGGCTCAACATCATTGAATGTGTTTAAAATTTTTTTGTGTTCTTCTACCGAGCCTTGAAAAGAAAGTATGCCAACTTTTATTTTGTTTTCCATTTTAATTTTACCATCCTCTCGCGGCAAGCCGTTCTTCCTCGGGAATATCTTTTAACTCGATTCCTTTCATTGCCTCACCAAGTCCCTCGCTTACCTCAGCGAGTATTTTTGGGTCGTTATAGTAGGCTGTCGCTTTTACTATCGCTTTTGCCATTAATTTTGGATTTGATGACTTGAATATTCCTGAGCCTACAAAAACTCCCTCACTTCCAAGCAGCATCATAAGCGCGGCGTCCGCGGGAGTCGCTATTCCTCCGGCGGCAAAGTTTACAACAGGCAATTTACCGTTTTCGGCGACATATAAAACAAGGTCATAGGGCGCGCCGTTTTCTTTGGCAAAAGTCATAAGCTCTTCTTTTGGCATATTTGTGAGTTTTCTTATATCAGACATCATTGTTCTCATATGTCTTACAGCCTCGACTACATTTCCTGTTCCCGCCTCACCTTTTGTTCTTATCATTGCCGCTCCTTCACCGATTCGTCTTAAAGCTTCGCCTATGTTTCTCGCTCCGCATACAAATGGAACTTTGTAACTGAATTTATCAAGATGATACATATCGTCGGCGGGGGTTAATACCTCGCTTTCATCTATGTAATCTATTCCGAGAGCCTCAAGAATTTGAGCCTCAGCGATATGACCGATTCTCGCTTTTGCCATTACAGGAATTGAAACAGCTTTTTGAATTTCTTTTATCATTTTTGGGTCGCTCATTCTTGCCACGCCGCCCTCTTTTCTTATATCGGAGGGAACTCTTTCCAAAGCCATTACCGCTACCGCTCCGGCTTCCTCAGCTATTTTTGCTTCTTCCGCTGTTGTTACGTCCATAATTACGCCTCTTTTTAACATTTGCGCAAGATTTTTATTGATGTTATATCTTTCTTTAATTTCATTTGTCATAGTAACATTTCTCCTTTTCTGTATTTTTGTTTTATTATAGTTTTTTTCTGGCGCTTTTTAAATGGTCAAAATATGTTTTTTTTAGGTGGTCATATATTTGGGAAAATTATTTTTATTTTTGAATTATGAAATATTTCCTTTAATAAAATTATAGAAAGTTTATAAATTATGTGGTATAATCAAAAAAATGGATTTTATTGATAATTTTGAGGCAAGACCTCAAAATAAATTATTCTTTTTTAAGGGGAGATTTATTATGAAACATATATTAATTGTTGATGATATTGCCGTGAATGTTAAAACTGTTAAATTGATTCTTGAGCAACAGTATAAAGTTTCAGCTGTTACTTCCGGAAAACAGGCTATTGAGTTTTTGGCGAGAAATGTTGATGACTTTCCTGACCTTATTTTGATGGATATTCAAATGCCTGTTATGAATGGTCTTGAAACTATGAAAAAAATTAGAGAGACGTATGGAGAGGATGTTTTGCCTGTTGTGTATCTTACGGCTGTTTCTGATAAAAAGATGGTTGTTGACTGTTTTAGGGAGGGACTTAGTGATTATATTATTAAACCTTTTAATCCGGAAAATCTTCTTAAGAAGATACAAACAGTTTTTGAAAAAAGAGAGTAGGAGTTGATTTATTTGTATGACTTTTTGGTTTTGTTTCAAATTGCGGGGGTTTTTTTATCTTTCTTTTTAATCTGTTTCAGCGTTCGTGAAAATAGCTATTTGAACAGTAAGTATCTTATTTTAACTCTTACCTGCGCTTTTATTCACTCCTGCGCTCTTATATTGGAGTTTTTTAGCGCTAATGAGGAGGCTGCTTTGATTGCTGTTAAAATTCAATACATTGGCTTGTGTTTTTCCGCTCCGGCTTTATTGTTTTTTATATTGGAATTTTGTGTCGCGAAAGTAAACAAGCTTTTGTATTGGGGTACGGTTGTTATTAATGTTTTCTTTTTGGCTTGTGTTTTTACTTGTGAGTGGCACAACTTATTTTATACATCTTATGAGTTTGTCGCTGAAAGGTCTTACAATCATATTGTGTTTGAAAATGGTATTGTGTATTATTTGTTTATTATGGTTAGACTTATTATTGCTGTGTATATGATATATATAACTTTATTGAATTTTATTAAATATGAAAAGGAGAAAGAAAGTACCAGAAAAAATTTTTTAATAACTATTTCAGCTATAATACCTTCGGTTTTTATATTTATTGACTCTCTTGGAATTGTACAAATTCCTGATTTTACCGCCTTTGGTTTTATACTTTCCTGTTTGTTTTTTATTGCTGTTATTTATAAATATCATTTTTTTGACCTTGTGCAGTCTGCCAAAGAGCTTATTATAAAAAATATGATTGAGGCTATTATTGTTGTTGACAGAAATTTCAAATATCTTGAGTCGAATTTGGCGGCGAGGAGTATTTTTCCCAGACTTAAATATATGAAAAAGGGAGATAAGATAAACAGATGTTCTATTATTATAAGTGAGATATTGAAAAAAGGCGGAAAAAATGATTTTGAACTTAAGGGTAAATTTTATAATTGTCATGTGTCTCCTATTTATGACGGTGATTATATAAAAGGTTATGCCGCCTGTATTTTTGATGTTACCGAGGCTCATTATTATACCGAACAGCTTATTCGTATGAAAGATGAGTCTGACGCCGCTAATAGGGCTAAAAGCGATTTTCTCGCTAATGTTAGCCATGAGATTAGAACGCCTATGAACGCTATTATTGGTCTTAGTGAGATTGTTCTGAGAGGCGAGCTTAATGAAGACCAAAGAGGTAATATAAGAAGTATTCTTACGTCTAGTAAGAGTCTTTTGACCATAATTAATAATATTCTTGATTTGTCTAAAATAGAATCGGGAAAATTTGAGATTATTGATGAGGATTATAATATTAGTAATGTTCTTCATGATGTTTATAATATTATTAAAGTTAGACTACACGATAAGCCTATTGAGTTTAATATTAATGTGCCTTGTGATTTGCCGTCTATGTTTAAAGGTGACAACATAAGAATTAAGGAAATTCTATTTAATATTTTGGGGAACGCTGTGAAATTTACAAACTCCGGCTCAATAAATTTGACTGTTGAGTGGCAGAGAAATAAAAAATATAAAAATGATGATAATATTGTTACTCTGATTATGAGAGTTTCTGATACGGGAATTGGTATTAAAAAAGAGGATATGAAAAAACTCTTTCAAACTTATAATCAGGTTGATACAAGAAAAAATCGCTCTATATCGGGAACCGGTCTTGGTCTCGCCATAAGTAAAAATCTCGCTGAGATGATGGGCGGTTATATAAATGTTGAAAGTGTTTATGGAGAAGGGACTACTTTTATTATCGCTATTAAGCAAAAGGTTATTGATTTTAAACCTATAAACAGGGATTGTATATGTGAGGAGGATTCGGGGGATTTTGATGAGGAAAAAAATAGTTTCTTAAATGAGAAAATAATCTCAATTCCGCAGGCTAAAGTTCTCATTGTTGATGATATAAGCGTTAATCTTCAAGTCTCAAAGGGACTTATGGAACCATATAATATGAAAGTTGACGTCGCTTTAAATGGTACTGAGGCTATAAAAATGATTAAGGAAAAAGATTATGACCTTGTGTTTATGGACCATATGATGCCTAATATGGACGGTGTTGATGTTACGAGAGTTATAAGAGGTTTTCCGGAGGAAAAATATAAAAAACTTCCTATTATCGCTCTTACCGCTAACGCCCTTACAAGTTCCAGAGAGTTTTTTATTAAAAATGGATTTAACGGCTTTCTCGCAAAACCTATTGATTTGAAGCAGCTTAATAAAGTTTTATATGACTTTTTGCCTATAAAAATAGATAATAAAGATAAGGACAAAGATGTTTCGGATAAATCTGATGTTAATATAAGAGGAATTGATTATTCTGTCGGACTTAAAAATGTTGGCGATAACACTGAGTCTTATTATAAGATTTTAAAATCTTATTTGAGGGAGTCTTTGGAAATGTACAAAGAATTGGACGGCCTTATTAAAAATGATATTGATACGTTTAGAATAAAAATTCACGGTTTAAAAAGCTCAAGCGCTAACATTGGAGCCATTTCTGTTTCTGAAAAAGCCAGGCGGCTTGAAATGGCCGCTAAAGATTTGGACGCTGAATATATTGACAGGAATATTTCTGAGTTTTATAGTGAGCTTTTGGAACTTTTGGACAATATTAAAGTGTATGTGGATGATTATGAAAAGAAAAATAAAAATGACAATAAACAAGTTTTTGAGAATTTGGAGCATAAGCTGCTTTTGGATATTAAAAACGCCGCTGGTCACTTTGATATTACCTCTATGGAGAACGCTATCGCTCAAATTAATAAATATACTTATACTGAGGATATAAATGAATTTATAAAGGAACTGGAAACTTATATTGATGGTTTTGAGTATGATAAATGTATTGATTTGATAAGTGAGTATGAGGAAAAGATGGGAATGTCGTCTTAGAGTCTGTCTAAAAATTATTAAGATATCTTAAAAATCAGTAAAAATAATATCATTATATTTCAAAGTGGTATTATTTTCACTGATTTTTTGTGTATAATTACGCTGTTTTGAAAGGATTTTATCAATATCACCGTATTACCGTAAAAATTTTAATATTTTAACGTGAGTTCGATGAAATTTTATAATTAATGGAACCTTTTTCTATCGCAAAAAGGTTTCAAACCTCCAAAAATGCTCTTGAAGCATTAAAAACCTTGAGGTTTCACCTCAAACTCCATAAACTTTTTGAAAAAAGTTTGACAAAAACTTTTGTGCGAAACTACGTTTCGCCGAGTTTCACTGCAATTTCTCGTTGAACTCACGTTATTTTATGGCTTGGTTTTTATTTTGAGTATGGTGAAAGCTCAACTCTTATAAAAAAGCCTTTATCGTGTTTGCAAATTGGACATACGGCGGGAACTTCTTTTCCGTTATAGATGTGTCCGCAGTTCAGACAAATCCAACTTGTCTCAAAGTCGGAGACAAACAGTTTTCCTTGTTCCAAAAGGTCGGCGAATTGACCAAATCTTTCTCCATGTGTTTTCTCGACTTCGGCAATCATATTAAATGTATTTGAAATTCCTATGAAACCTTCTTCTCTCGCTATTTTTGAGAAATTTTTATAGTCGTTCTCGTATTCCTGAAATTCGTTGTGTTGAGCGGCCCTTAGAAGTTCAGGGATTTTTTCATAGATGTCAACAGGGTAGGTTCCATCAATGTTGATGTTTTTTCCCGCCTCATCTTTTAAAAAGTCATAGAATACTTTCGCGTGGGCTCTTTCTTGATGGGCTGTGAAAGTAAATATCGCGTCTATTACATGTAGTTTCGCTTCTTTCGCTTTTTCCGCGGCAAAGGTATATCTGTTTCTCGCTTGACTTTCTCCCGCGAATGCTCTCATAAGATTTTCCTTTGTTTGGCTTTTCTCAAAATTTGTATCCATACGCAACCTCCTGAAATTATTTTGTGAAAAATAATTGATAATTTTTAAAAAGTTTGAGCGTAACCTCAAACACGTTAATATTTTATTGATTTTAACAGTAGTTTAACCGATGTTTTTTAATTTATTCCCATGAAATAAAATTTTGTAAAATAAAAATGGCTTGTTTGTTTGATATAAACGTTGTATAATTATAATGTTGTTGTAAGAGTGACGCTTGGATTGACGCGGGTGACTCTTATGATTTTTTTTGTTTGAAAGGTGGTGAGTTAATTTGAATAATCTTGAAAAGGAAATTTTTCAGAGAGCTTATCAGTCATATCTTTGCGGTTCGGATAGTTATAATTATAAGTTTGCCAGCTTATCGCCGAATATGCTTAGAAAATATGATTCCGCTGTAAAAAATCTTGAGGCGGAGGACTTGATAACTGTAAAATACAAATCAGATGATAAAGTTAAAATGTTTATAACTGAAAAAGGTATAGATTATGGGAATTTTTTGCTGTAATGGGATAAAGAAAGGAATTTTGAAATGTCTGAACCAAACATAGAATTGATAAACAAAAGAAGAATATTTGGAATTATATCTCACCCTGACGCCGGAAAGACAACTTTGACAGAAAAACTTCTTTTTCACGGCGGGGCTATCCATGAGGCCGGAACTGTTAAAGCTGTTAAAAATTCGAAATTCGCTCGTTCGGACTGGATGGAAATAGAAAAACAAAGGGGTATTTCCGTTACGTCTTCTGTTATGCAGTTTGAATATGAAGATAAAGTTGTTTCTATAATGGATACTCCTGGTCATAATGACTTCGGTGAGGATACTTATAGAATTTTGACTTCTGTGGACAGCGCTGTTATGGTTATTGACGCGGCTAAGGGTGTTGAGGCGCAAACTAAAAAGCTTTTTAAAGTGTGCAGTATGAGAAAAATCCCTGTCTTTACATTTATAAATAAACTTGACCGTCAGGCGGAAGACCCTCTTGACCTTATGGAAGATTTGGAAGAGGCTTTGGGGCTTCCGTCTGTTTCAGTGACTTGGCCTATTGGAAGCGGACAGCTTTTTGAGGGTATATATGACCGTATTGAGAATAAAGTTCATTTGTATAAAAAAGATAAAACTGTGAAACTTGGTGAAAAGGGGGTTTTTGGCTCTGAACTTGAGGGGGTTTTAAGCGAGGAAAATCTTAAAAATCTGAGAAATGAGATTGAGCTTTTAGATGGTGCCGGAAATGAGTTTGATATGAGTTTGATTTCGTCAGGCAAGTTGTCTCCTGTTTTTTTTGGAACGGCTCTTGTTGATTTTGGGGTTACTGTTTTTTTGGAGCATTTTTTGAGGATGTCGCCGTCTCCCGGAGCAAGAAAGACAACAACGGGCGAGGTTAATCCAACGGATGATTTCTTTAGCGGTTTTATTTTTAAAATTCAGGCTAATATGAATCCCGCTCACAGAGACAGACTTGCTTTTTTGAGAATATGCTCAGGAAAGTTTGAGAGGGGAATGAATGTTACTCTCTCCAGAACAGGGAAAATTTTGAAGCTGAATCAGTCTACTCAGCTTATGGCTAATGAAAGAGAAATTGTTGATGAGGCTTTTGCGGGGGATATAATTGGTATTTATGATTCGGGAAATTATCAAATTGGCGATACTCTCACAACAAGAAAAGAGCCTTTGTTCTTTGAGCCGCTTCCTACGTTTCCTCCTGAACTTTTTATGAGGGTTCGTCCCGTAAATACTATGAAGGCGAAACATTTTCAAAAGGGTGTTGACCAACTTGCTCAAGAAGGAGCTATTCAAATATATAAAAATGAGTTTAATGAGGTTATTTTGGGAGCTGTTGGAGCTTTGCAGTTTGAGGTGTTTGAGTATAGATTGAAAAATGAGTATAACTCTGAAATAAGAATGGAATCGTTGAATTTTAGTGTCGCCAGGTGGGTCTCCACAGATAAACCTGATTCTTTGAGAGACTTTCAAAACTCCAGATGTTCTCTTGTTTTTGACCATTATGACCGCCCTGTTCTTCTTTTTGCCAATCAGTATACCCTTGATAATTTTATTGAGAGAAACAAGGATATTAAACTTGTTGAGGCTCTTGATGTACAAAAACGATTTTAAAGGAAATACAGCAGACCTGTTTAGTAACCTAAATGATAACGATTGACAAAAGATTTTTTTGTCAGCCGAAGCCTGATTTTTGCGGGAATACTCGAAGCGGTATTTCAAAAAAATCA
>CATJCJ010000431.1 GCA_949738935.1 uncultured Eubacteriales bacterium
ATATAATATTTTATCAAAAAGTATATAAAAGTCAACAATGTATTAACAAATTAAGACAATATCGACAAATTAAATAAACTCAGACCGGTGTTTTCAATATTAATAAATCTCTTAAATTACAGCCAAAATTCATCTTATATTAATATAAACACCGCTCAAAAACATAAAATCATAATCTCACGATATTGCCCGACTATATTTTCTGTAAAAACTGTTATTTATAACACATAAGCAGAAATTTACAATATAAACACAAGTTTTTCTTGAATACATAACTACACATTCGGGAGGTAAATCTATAATGGCAGAAGAAAATATTTCTAAAAAAATAAAATCCACAGAAGTAAGGCCAAATTCCATATTGGCAAGAGATGTTGTTACAAAAACCGGAGTTGTTATTCTTGCGAAAAACACAATGATTAACAGTGTAAATTTCACTAAAATAAGCCAAAACGATGTTAAATATGTATATGTATGGGAAGATTCAATTGATGACACTTTATCCCCGATATCCGGCAAAGCCGATAACGATGCCGAAAATCTTACGGCAAAAGCGGTTGTTGATAGACTTGAGTTTAAAGAATTCAGCGAATCTTATGACGAAAAGCTTCTTGACACAAAAGGCATCCTTGAGATTATAGGAAACGGCAATACCGTTGATAAAAATGTTCTTTTCTCAATAACAAGAGACGTTATGGAAAAAATAAATTGCAAAAGCGACATATTTACATATATAAATTATATTAAAAATGTGGACGATTACACATATAATCACTCATTAAACGTATCTCTTCTTTGTAATATGTTCAGCAAGTGGCTTAACCTGAATGACAATGAAACAGAAGATTTAACTGTCGCCGGGCTTCTTCACGACATAGGAAAATTAAAAATAGACCCTGCGATTTTAAACAAGAAAGGCAAACTTACCGATAGTGAGTTTGAGGAAATCAAAAAACATCCTATAATAGGATATGAAATAATTAAAGACACAGACTTACCGGAAGAAATAAAAAAAGCCATTCTTATGCATCATGAAAAAATAAACGGAACAGGCTATCCCGCTGGTTTAAAAGATAATGAAATAAGCAAATACGCTAAAATCATCTCAATCTGCGATATTTATGACGCCATGACTTCCGCCAGAACATACAGAGAAAGATTTTGTCCTTTTCAAGTTATCCGAAACTTTGAGAGACAAAACTTCAGTATTCTTGACACACAATACTTGCTTATATTCCTGCAAAATATAGCCTACACATACGTTGGAAGTTCCGTTAAACTTACAAACGGAAAAACGGCTGAAATTATATTTATAAATCAAGGACAAATGTCGCGTCCAATAGTAAAAACAGATGCTGACTTTATTGACTTGTCGAAAGATTTAAGTATAGATATTGAAAATCTTGTTTAAAAATACAACTCGAACGTCAATAAAATAAAGGAACCATTATATTACATTTACAATTTCTTATCGCCAATGTAATATAGCGGTTCCTTTATTATTAGACCTGTTTAGTAACCTCCATAATAAAGCTTGACAAATTTTTTCCTCCTGTCTTTGCCTGATTTTTTTTGAAATACCGCTTCGAGTATTCCTGCAAAAACCAGGCTTCGGCTGACAAAAAAATCTTTTATCAATCGTTATCATTTAGGTTACTAAACAGGTCTATTATCAATTCGTTATTGTTATTATTCTTTCTATGCCGTTATACTCAACTTTAGCTCCAAAAGCCTCCGAGATAAATCTAAGAGGAACCATAGCCACACCATTCAAACTCTTCACACGAACACCAATATTTTTTGACCCTGAATCTATAAAAGCAACGTCAGAGCCAATATTTAATACTACAGTTTTTCCATTTTTAACAGAAGTTATAGCCTTTGTACGAGGGTCAAAATTAATCGAAGCCCCCAAAGCCTCAAATATAGCCCTCATAGGAACCATGGTAATACCATTTTCAATATAAGGCGGCTGTTCAAATAAGAGTTCCTCTCCGTTCAAAACAACTGAAATTGTTTTTAACACACTTGGCATTCCATCAATATCAGTATAATTATTTATAAAAACATTCACAGTCCCGTGTTCTTTCACAGTTTTCTCAAGGTTAGAATATCCATACACCTCACCAAGTTTTCCGCTGTTTGTACTCACAAGAACTTCAGTCACCTTTTCTATATGTTCATCATACTTTGTCAAATTAACAACTATATAACCTTCAATCATCTGATTTACAGCATCTGAAAACCCCATATCCTTTAATTTATTAATTTCCCTCAAATAGTACTTATTAAAATCAAACGCCGAACCTTTAGCTCTCATTGAGAACTTATTTTCAAATCCGCTTCCGTTATAGCCATAAATTTGAATATCAAAAACAACGCCGTCTCCGGACCAACCTGAATAAGACATATTTTGTACAGCGACATACTTTTTATTTCCCACTGTTTTTATAAAAAACTCATACTCTCCAAGGTCAGAATCCAAAAACTCATAAGTTATAAACTCATCTGTTTTTACAGCGTTTCCATTAACAACCTCATACATTTTCGCGGTTACTTTTCCTGATGTTCTTTTCCTTCCATAACTGTCAGGTTTTTCAGTTGGCGTTCCTCCCTGTTCAATCTCAAACGTTAGAAGTTCCTCTTGAGAGTCATTGTCAAAATCATCAATTTTCCCCCCAAGAACACCGTTTTCAAACTCAATCATACCGTTTTTCAGCGTTTCATCAGTATAATTAAAAGAAGACTTATCAAACCGAGCTTTTTTCATGTCAATATAAGCGTTCGCCAAAATATCAATATTGTCATCAAAATTAGAATCCGCGAAAGAAAAACTCCCGAAACAGCCTAGACTCAGGACAAAAACAGCAGCAAAACTCAAATACTTTTTTAACATTTTTCTACCCACCCTCTATAAAAATAATCTTATATATAGTAATTCTATTTTAAAAGTTACAAAAAAATTATTTTACTTGCACGGTCTGCAAATTGCTTTGCAATTCTCTTGCCGCCCAGCAGTGCTTAAGCACTCGTAAAATATTTTTTTGTTATATCTCAAGTGGAATTACTATAACTAAGCCAATAAAAGCATTTTCAAAAGTATCTCAAATTCATTACGACATTTTAGTATAACCTCAAAAAATCCGCTAATGAATTTGAGATAAATCAAAAATACTCAACAGGTTATTTCATAACAATAAGGCTCTCAACATCATCAATATCCAACGCGATAAATTTTTCCATATAATCGATAAAGTCAGCGTTCTCAGGTAAAACAACAGAAGAAATCTCAAAACAATCCAAAAAGGAATTATTGTGCAGCTCTTTGGGAGCTAAATTTGATGTAAACTCTATTAATTTAAGTCGTCCACAATTCTCAAACGCGCTTTCTCCAATCATCGTTATATTTTCAGGAAAAGTAACTGATGATAACTCAGTATTACTAAAAGCATATCCTCTTATTTCTTTTAAAGATGACGGAAACTCAATCTCTTGAATATCTGTATCTGAAAAGGCATATTCATCTATAACCTCAAGCCCCTCGTTTAGTTTTACAGACTCAATATTTGTAGAGCTAAACGCTCCTTTACGAATTTTTTGAACAGTCTCAGGCACCTCAAAATCAATAATGTCACTTTTTCCGGGGAATTGTATCAGCTCTGATTTATCCTTTGTATACAATACTCCATTTTCAGACTTCATATAATATCCATCGACATTAAACGCCAATATATTAGAACAACCCTCAAAGGCAAAATCACCGATTGTCTCCAACTCATCAGAAAGATTTATAATTCCCGAAATATCAGCATCTTTAAAAGCCTTATTAGCTATTTTTTTAACAGTTCCGGGAACAACAAAGTTATCCTTGCCTTTTCCCAAAGGATATTTTATAAGCGTTGTCTTATGATAATCATATAAAACTCCGTCCTCAACCTCAAAATGATTTTCCGTAGCATCAATATTAAACTCATTAATATACTTACAATCAGCAAGAGCGTTATCTTCTATTTCAGATAAACTTGATGGAAGCGTATAAACCAATGAAGTATTTGCCGAAGGATACTGGATTAAAGTTGTCACATTTGAGTTATATAAAATTCCATTTTCAACAGTACAGCACTTTGGGTTACCGTTTTTCGCCGTAAAAGACTCAAGTGATGTACAGCCTGTAAAAACATCTTTTCCAAGTTCAGTCAAATGTTTTGGCAAATCAATAGTTTTTATTGAAGAACAATTAAAAAAAGCGTTATCCCCAATAGTCAAAAGTATTGGGCTCAAATTTACCGTTCTCAAATTTGAACAATCAGCAAAAGCGTATTTCCCAATATGAGTTACTTGATTAGATAAATTAACAACTGAAACATTTGTGTTTGAAAAAGCAAAATCACCTATTTTTTTCAAGCCCGAGCCAAAAATAACCTCACTCAAAGCCTCACAGTTATAAAATGTTCCATCTTTTATCTCAACAACACTTGACGGGATACTCACTTTTGTCATATCACTAAAAGCAAAAGCCGCTTTTCCAATAGATTTAAGAGTTGATGAGAAATTAACATTTTTCACCCCGGATTTATAAAAAGCATAATCACCTATTTCACGAACATCAACGCCCATATTTATAGTCTCAATAAGACGGCAATCCGCGAAAGCGTAATTTCCTATTTTATATAACTCATTAGGAAAAACCAAATCTCTGAGAAACTGACTTCCATAAAAGGAATAATCCCCCAACTCTGTCGTATAAGAATTTATCGAATAACTATCATCCTGTTTTCCCTCAGGATACTTTATCAAATTTCTAAAACCAGCTGAATACAAAACGCCGTCTTTTGATTTAAAATAAGGATTGTTCTCACCAACAATTATTTTTTCCAAAGACGAACATCCCAAAAAGGCGGAAGCGTTAAGATTCTCAATACTCCTTCCAAAAGAAACACTTTTTATGTTGTCATTCAAAGAAAAAGCGTTGCTCTCTATTTTTGTCACAGCGTACGACTTACCTTTTACAGTTATAGAATTAGGAATTACAACTTCCGAAATATCAATATCTTTATTATTTCCAACAGAAACCTCACCAATAGATACATTTCCCGGAGCCTTAATAAAGTTGTACACAATTCCATTCACTCTAACATAATTAGCGTTCTCAGAAACTTCCGGAATAACAACATCAAAAATTGGTCTGTCCGCAAAAACACTCAAAACATTTAACGGCATAAACGCGCAAACGCAGGCAACAATCACGGCGATTTTTCCAAAACATCTTATTTTTATTTTCATATCAAAAACCGTCCTTTCTTTATTTAAAGAAGCATCAGCAAATTATTTTACTGTTAGAGTCTGTCTAAAAACTATTAAAATATCCAAAAAATCAGTGAAAATAATATCATTACGTTTCAAAATGATATTATTTTTGATGATTTTTTGTGTATATTTTGTTTTTAGACAGGCTTTTTTTAGATTTTAGACAGGCTCTTAAATTACAAGGCTTCCCTTTAATCAAATTATATCATAGCAAGGCTTATTAGAAAACATCAATTTAGTGGAAAATATAAATAAAAAACTATTCCTCATTTTCCTTAATAAGTTTTTTCAAATCAGACAAAAATCGAAGAGCGTCCAAAGGAGAAAGCGTATCAATATCTATTTTTTCAATTCTCTTATATAAAGATTTCATAACTTTTAACTTTTTATCATCAATATCCTCCGTAACAAAAAGAACACTGTTTGATGGTTTAGCGTCATACTCAATCTCAGGATGTAAAATATTGTTTGTCTCAATAGAGTCATTTTGAATTAAAAGTCTCAAAATCTCATTTGAACGGTCAATAACACATTGTGGTATTCCGGCAAGTTTAGCGACATATACTCCATAACTCTTATCGGCGCCGCCACGAACTATTTTTCTTAAAAACACGACGTTTCCGTCACTTTCCTGAACAGCCACACAATAATTTTTTACGCCTTCTATTTTGTCCTCAAGTTCAGTCAACTCGTGATAATGTGTCGCGAAAAGAGTTCTCGCTTTAATTTTCAAAGCAATATACTCAAGAACCGCCCAAGCTATACTAAGCCCGTCATAAGTACTCGTTCCTCTTCCTATCTCATCAAGAATGAGCAAGCTTTTTTGTGTAGCATTATTAAGAATATTAGCGACCTCACTCATTTCCACCATAAAAGTACTTTGTCCCGTGGCAAGGTCATCAGAAGCTCCAACCCTTGTAAAAATCCTGTCACAAATTCCAAAAGAACCTTTCTCAGCCGGAATAAAACTTCCAATTTGAGCCATAACAGTAAGCAAAGCCACTTGCCTCATATAAGTCGATTTACCAGCCATATTAGGACCTGTAATAATAGATAATCTTTTATCCAGAGTATTTAAATTTGTATCGTTTGGAATAAAAGCTTCCTTTCCCATAAGTTCGACAACAGGGTGCCTTCCGTTGGCTATCTCAATTTCGCTATCCTCAGAAATTTCCGGTTTAACATATCCGTTAGAATAGGCGACCTCTCCAAGTGACTGAAAAACATCAATGACAGATATATACATAGCCGTCTTTTGAATTCTCTCAATTTGAGCTCCGATTTTTTCACGAATATCACAAAACAAAGAATACTCAAGCTCAACAACTTTCTCATCAGCTCCCAAAACAGCGTCCTCAATTTCCTTAAGTTCAGGAGTAATGTATCTCTCACAGTTTGTCAAAGTCTGTTTTCTTATATATCTCTCAGGAACCAATGAGACATTTGAGTTTGTGACCTCAATATAATATCCAAAAACCTTATTATATTTAACCTTAAGATTTTTAATACCTGTTTCCCCGCGTTCTTTTGTCTCAAGCTCAATAATCCATTCTGAACCCTTTTCCTTTGCCGCTCTAAGCTTATCAACCTCCTCACTGTAACCGCCTTTTATAATATTTCCATCTCTAAGTGTAAAAGGAGCATCCTCATTTATAGAATCAAAAAGTAATGAGTAAATATCAGATAACGTATCAAAGTCCTGATAAATCTCATCAATAATATCCGATTTAAAGCCCAAAAGACTTTTATGTAAATCAGGAAGACGAAACAAAGAATTCCTCAAAGAAATCATTTCCTTAGCGTTAGCCGTAGCGTAAGTTATTTTTCCCATAATTCTCTCAATATCAAAAATAGAATCAAGAATCTCTCTGACTTCTTCTCTGCCAATAACATTCTCTTTAAAAGCCTCAACACTTTCAAGTCTTCTGTCAATCTCAAATTTATTAAGAAGAGGTTGTTCAATCCATTTCCTCAAAAGTCTGGCACCCATAGAAGTTTTTGTTTTATCCAAAACCCATAACAAAGAGCCCTTCTTACCGCCATCCCTCGCGTTTGCGGTAAGCTCAAGATTTTTTCTCGACGACAAATCAAGAACCATAAAATTTTCTGACGCGTACTTTTTAAGTGAGGAGATATTTCCCAAATTACTTTTCTGAGTATCCTCAAGATATTCCAGCAAAGCTCCGGCGGCACAAACACAATTCTTATCTTTATCAATTCCAAAGCCAAGAAGATTAAAAGTTTTAAAATGATTGCAAAGCCTGATATCAGCGTCTTGATATATAAAAGCCCAATCATTATATGTATTTACTTTAATATCAAATATGTCACTGATATTGTGTGCAATATGAAGTTTTTCATTGCATATTATCTCAGACGGGTTATATTTAGCTATTTCATCAATAATTTTATTTTCGTCATCAATAGAAAATTCCGTTGTCAAAAACTCGCCCGTAGATATATCGCAAACAGAAAATCCAAAACCATTTCCCTCATATATACAAGCGATATAATTATTTTTTCCATCATCAAGTATATTAGAGTCCAAGACTGTCCCAGGAGTAACAATTCTTATAACTTCTCTTTTAACTATATTTTTACACTTTTTAGGGTCTTCCGTCTGTTCACATATAGCAACTTTATAACCTTTCTCGACCAATTTTGATATATAACTGTCAGCGGAATGAAAAGGAACCCCACACATAGGGGCTTTCTCCTCAACTCCGCAGCTTTTACCCGTAAGAGCGATTTCCAGTTCTTTAGAGGCAGTAACGGCGTCCTCAAAAAACAACTCATAAAAATCACCAAGCCTAAAAAACAAAAGGCAGTTTTTATAATCTTTTTTAATTTCCAAATATTGCTCCATCATAGGAGTATACTTAGCCATTCAAAACCCTCCTCAATTACAGCCGCCGCAAGAAGAACAATTACCCGAGCAACCGCCGTTTTCCTCATCTTTCAAAACAGTTTCCTTAAGAATTCCCAAAACAGTATTAACAAGTCCGTTAAATTCTTTCTCAGCGTCTGTAAGTTCAGCGACAACAGTATTTTTTCTGGCGTTTACTCCCATTTGATTAAGTTTATCTATTTCTTGTTTCAAATCTTCCTCAGAAATACTTCCATCATTAACTCTTAATTGAAGTTTATTTTTAAATTGAGAATATTCAGCCAAAATTCTTTTGGCTTCCTCATCTCCCTCATAAACAAATTTAGCGTCATAAAATCTTTTTCCCTCTTTTGTCTCAAGAATCATCTCTCCCAATTCTCTCGCTTTTTCATACACAGTCATAATCAAATTCTCCTTTCCCCAATCAAATAAAAAGTTTTACTTCCAACAATCTCAACATCAACAATTTTGCCTATAACATCTTTATCAGATTTAAAATGCACAATGCTGTTATCCTCAAGTCTTCCCGTAATAAAATCCGCGCCGCTTCCGCTAACTTCCTCAGCCAAAACCTTAAATACCTTTCCTATATGAGCTTTATTTTTCTCAAACACAATAGGATTAAGTTTTTCAAGAACTCTATTAAACTGTTCTTTAACATCTTTTTCAGGCACTTGATTTTCCATAACAGCCGCGGGAGTGCCTGTTCTTTTTGAGTATATAAAAGTAAAAGCGCCGTTAAATCTCACCTTCTCTATAACATCAATCGTCTCGTCAACATCTTCCTTTGTTTCCCCCGGAAATCCCACAATAATATCCGTAGTAACAGAAATATCAGGAACAGCGTTTCTAATATCCTCAACAAGTTTAAGATATTTTTCTTTAGTATATTTTCTGTTCATTTTTTCAAGAATACGGTCACTTCCGGCTTGAAAAGGCAAATGGATATGATTACAAACTTTCTCGCATTCAGCCATAGCCAAAATAAGCTCAGGCGATAAATCCTTAGGATGGCTTGTCATAAACCTAATTCTCTCAATCCCATCTATTTCATTTACCTTTCTAAGTAATTTCGCGAAATCAATATTCTCATCAAGTTTTTTTCCATAAGAATTAACATTTTGACCAAGAAGCGTAATTTCTTTAACTCCGTCTTCGGCCAAGCCTTTAATCTCATTTAAAATATCACAAGAGCATCTGCTCCTTTCTCTGCCTCTCACATAAGGCACAATACAGTATGAGCAAAAATTATCACACCCAAACATAATATTTACGCTGGATTTAAATTTATACTTTCTTATACTTGGCAAATCCTCAACAATCTCACGGTGCTCTCTCCAAATATCAAAAACAGGATTTCCCGTCTCAATGTTTGTATAAATAAGTTCAGGCAATTTGTATAAATTAAAAGTTCCAAAAACAATGTCAACATGTCTATACTTTTTTCTTATTGTCTCAATAACATTATCCTCCTGCATCATACAGCCGCACAAAGCGATTTTCATAAATGGATTAGTTTCTTTGGCGTGTTTAAGATAACCAAGATTTCCATAAACTTTATTTTCAGCGTTTTCACGTACACAGCAGGTATTATATATCACAAAATCAGAATTTTTCTCAGAATCAGAGTCAGCAAATCCCATAGCCTTAAGCATACCATTAATTTTCTCAGAATCGTGAGCGTTCATTTGACAGCCAAACGTTGAAATAAACATTGTTTTTTTTCTGCTATATTTTTTTTCAAACTCATCATTCAAATCTTTAATTTTACTTATAAAAGCCCGTTGTCTCTCAATTTCCTCTTTTGGAATATCAGCGTTTTTCTCATTTACATTATCGTACAAGTTTAACCCTCCACAAAACAATTTATTCCTAATTATAACACACAAATATTACAAATTCCACAAAAACACTATTAAAAAAATATTACAATGATTAAAACCTTGGGCTTTGCCCAAACCCACTCGCTTTTTTGAAAAAAAGCGAGCCAAAAAACTTTATTATTAAAAAATAAAAGTTCTTGCTCCCTTTCAAGAAAAAGGATTCAAGAACTTCTTAAATTTTGGAAAAAATCCAACGACAGTTTCAAATATCAATAGACTTTTCAAACTTTCTCTAAAATTCCATAAAGTTTTGGAAAAAATTTAATAATAGCTATAATTAATCCCCCTATAAAGCCCATCCTCATATCTATACCTATTACGAACCTTTCTATAATAAGGACGTCTTATTTGAAAAATCTCATTAAGTAAAATAGACTCAATAGTAGCTCTCAACAAATTTTCTCTATTCCACTCAAAATAATATTCAGGAATATCTCCATACTGTTCTTCAAGCATAGTCTCCTGAACATTATCAGATATCTCTCCGCCCTTTCTCAAAACTCTGTCAACAAGCTGAGCCAGAGTTTCCCTGTCAATTTCCTCACCATAAATAGGGCTTCCATCATACTCATATTCATTTAAAACCTGAGCCACTACAGGATAAATAACCTTGTTCACATCACTGTATAACTCCCTCAAAAGTTTCATATCACGCTCATAAGTTGTTCTAAAATACCCGCTGCTTATTCTTTCCCTGCCAACAGGAACATACGGATTTCTATAAAAAAATGGATATGGCTGCTGACCCATTGGCGGTATTGGCTGATTTAACGGCGGTTGCTGCGGCTGATTTAACGGTGGTTGCTGCGGCTGATTTAACGGCGGTTGCTGCGGCTGATTTAACGGCGGTTGCTGCGG
>CATJCJ010000432.1 GCA_949738935.1 uncultured Eubacteriales bacterium
AATCCCAAAACTATTAATGGTATATTGTCTGCCATAAATAAGTTTCTGACTTTTGTAGGTCAATCGGAACTTAAAGTAAAGTACCTGCGTATTCAGCGACAACTGTTCAGACATTCTAATAAAGAACTAACCCAGGCAGAATATATGAAGCTGCTAAATAAAGCGCAGGAGTTGGGTAAAGAACGCCTAAGTCTGCTTATGCAAACCATCTGTGCCATAGGTATCAGGGTAAGCGAGTTAAAATACATAACCGTTGAAACTGTTAAAGTCGGTAAGGCGGAAATCAGTTTGAAAGGCAAGATACGCACAATTCTGCTGACAGGCAAGCTTTGCAAAAAGCTGCTTAAATATGCTAAGCATAAAAAAATAACCTCCGGCGAAATATTTATCACCAGAAGCGGCAGGGGGTTGGGCAGAAAGCAGATATGGGCGGAGATGAAAGCATTGTGCAAAAAGTCAGGGGTGTCGACAGGCAAGGTGTTTCCGCACAATCTGCGACATTTGTTTGCCAGGGCTTTCTACAAGGTATGTAAAGACGTAGCCAAACTGGCCGATGTATTGGGGCACAGCAGTATTGAAACTACCAGAATATATTTAATCTCTACCGGAGCGGAACATTTGCAGACACTGAATAAATTACAGCTTTTGAGTTGACAACAGCTGGTTTTAAGATTTTATGATAGCGGTGTTTTATTATATAGATATATAGATGAAATTAATCTTCTGTCTATTATAATGATAATAAAAACATATATACGCTTATAGTATAACATTGGAAATGCGGAATTGCAAGACTTTTTTTTGTAAAAAAGTCTCTTGTAGTTCTTTTGGAATGCACTTAAACATACCGTTCATGAAAAAATTTGAGCGGTATGTGTTTTTTATATACAAAAAATGATTTTATTCTTTAAAAATTTATTTCTTCTATTATGTAATATTATGTTTTTGCGACAGAAGATTAATTTTGTCGTTGTGAGTTTTGCTCAGGGGTGAAAAAGCGATGAATGTATTGGAGCAAAGAGAATGGCCCTATGATATATATATTCAATCGTGTGATAAATCAAAAAAACAATGTAATGGTGTTAAACTTAGTCAGAAGGATATAGATGATTTTTTGAAACATATGTTGTCCGACGGTTTTAAGCCTGGAACGGTAAAGCAATATCGGCAGTCTTTGGATAAATTTTATGCAGATTTGCCTGAGGATAAAAAGGTTTATGAGGGTAGCATAGACAGTTGGCGAGATAAAATGTTGGCTGAAGGGTTTGCACCGAGAACCATAAACACATCTATTTCGGTGGTAAACCGGTTGCTTGGCTATCTGGGCAGGCGAGATTTGCAGACCACAGAGAGAGCGAAAACGCAGGATTCGGAAGTACCGGAGTTAAGTCGGGCTGAATATTTGAGAATGTTAAGCACGGCTAAGAATTTAGGTAAGGAAAAAGCCTATTTGCTTACTAAGGTGTTCGCTTCTATGCTGCTGCCGGTGCAGGAGTTGAAGTCGCTGACTGTTGAGGCCGTGAAGAATGGCGTAGTAGAGTTG
>CATJCJ010000433.1 GCA_949738935.1 uncultured Eubacteriales bacterium
GCGACCTTGCTGTTTTTAGCGTATTTGTAGATACTGTTTCCGCTGACTGCCGTTTCATCCTGCTTTATACTTCGAGGGATAAGGTTTTCAAATATTTTTATCGTATTGCCGTATTCGTTTCTCAAAAGCTGTATAATCTCTTTTGCGTAGTTTGTACGCCCGTCAACCATTGTTATCAAAATGCCCTCAATATTGAGTTTAGGGTTAAGCTGTCTTTTGATTTTCATAATCGTTTTTATAAGCATTTGCAATCCCTTTAAGGGAAGGTAGCTTGCCTGCACAGGTATAAGCACTGTATCGGCACAAGTGAGGGCGTTTATTGTAATCATACCTAAGTTTGGGGAACAGTCAATAATTATGTAATCATAATAAGATTTTATCTGTTCAAGGTACTGTCTTAAAACTGTTTCTCTGCCGATAATATTAATAAGCTGTACTTCCATATCGGCTAAATCAATATTTGCCGGAATGAAGTCAATTCCTTCCTCGTGATGAAGAATACCTTTTCTGCCGATTTCAGTCTCATTAATTGTATCTCTTAAAATATCCGCAAGAGTATAATCAAGACTGTCCGGTTCCGCTATTCCTAACGATACTGATAAGTTGCCCTGTGAATCTGAGTCGATAACCAAAACTTTTTTACCAAGTTTTGCAAGTCCAATCCCTAAATTGACCGCACTGGCGGTTTTGCCGACTCCGCCTTTCTGATTGCTTACGGAAATAACTTTGCACATTTGATTTTCGTCCGTTTCTCCCCGTATAGCCGATAGGACAGCTTTTTCGTTTACAGCATTATTTCTTACAGGCGGCAAATTTCATATGGTACATATCAAGAGCTTTCCCGCCAATGTCCCATTCATCATTTCTGTAATTAGTTGGTTCTGTATAGTCTGCCTGACGCATTTCTTTTTCGTTTTCAAATACCTCGTTAATGCGTACTTCCAAAAATCTTGGTGTTCTTACATAATCTCCGACTTTAATTTTCATTTTTTTGTGTCCTCCTTTTATCATTGTATAACCAATAAGTTAGCCTATTTAATATTTTTTATTTTCCTTACATCTATATTATACTATATGTATACCAATATAGCAATAACTCAAACAGGAAAATACTTAATAAATTTTTTTAAATATTTTTCCGTTTTTTATGCAATTTACTATATGGATATACATATTAAAATATGTTACAATAATAAATATAATTATGGAGGTAAAAACTTATGGCTTCTCATACATCATCGAAAGAGGCAAGGAACAGAGCTGTTTCCAAGTATGTAAAAGAAAACTATGACACTGTACTTTTACGATTTACAAAAGAAAGCAATGACAAACA
>CATJCJ010000434.1 GCA_949738935.1 uncultured Eubacteriales bacterium
GCGTTGCTGTCAGTCTGCGTAGGCTTTTGACTACGCTTTCCTTCCAGCGCCTTGCGAAAATAAATTTTATCTCGTTTCCTTTTGTTCATTTTTAAATTGGATTGCTATAATTTATAGATTTTTTGTAGCTGCGTCAAAAAAGAATAATAGTATTTTTGTTTTCTTTTTGACGTGGATTTTTCTTATATAAACAGGAGGTTAAAATGAAAAAAACTTTAGTCGCAGTGTATGGTATCTATAAAAATGAGGAAAACTTTATTGAGCGTTTTTTAAATTCTGTTAAGAATGCTGACGAAATAGTTCTATGTGATACAGGTTCAACTGATAAAACTAACGATATTATAAATAAATTTATGAAAAGTAACACGGAAGTTAATATAAAAACCTTTTCTATATATATTTCGCCATGGAGATTTGATGACGCTAGAAATACAGCGCTATCTTTGGTTAGTCCGGATATAGATATTTGTATTTCTCTTGATATGGATGAGTATTTATCTGATGATTGGAAAAATAGTTTGATTAATCAGTATGACCAATCAGTAACAAGATATTATCATAGATTTAAGACATATTGGGAAAATGGTGATATCTCTGAATATTTACACGATAGAATTCATATAAGAAATAATTATATATGGAAACTTCCTGTTCATGAAATCCTTGAGTATGATGGTGATGAGAAAGTAAAAATACTTTCTGATTTTTGCGTATATCATAAACCTGAAGAGAAAGCGACAAGAAAAAGCTATTTTACTTTACTTAAACAGTCTGTTAAAGAACGAAAAGATATATGGAAGTCTTGGAGTTTTCTGGCTGGTGAGTATTTGAGTATCGGAGATTATAATGGGTCTTTGAACGCTTTGGATACGGCTCTGAAACTTAAAGATTGTGATAAAAGTTTTTTATACAAACAAAAATACTATGTGTATAAGTTTCTTGGTGAGATAGATGAGGCTTTATTTTGTTTGAATAACTCTATATTCTATATGCCGCAAAGAAGAGAACCTTATTATGAGAAAGCGAAATTTTTAAGCGAAATAGGAAGAAATGCCGAGGCGCTGTTTACAATACTTGAGGCGGAAAATAAGAAAGATAAAATAATTGATTATCATTGTGATGAGGCGGCTTGGGGAGAAAAATTTAATGAATTTAAGCAAACTATATATAATCTGGCAAAAAAGGATGGTTTGAGAGTATGAGCAAATATAAAATCGCCGTATACGCTATTTGTAAAAATGAGGAACAGTTTGTTGATAGGTGGGTTGACTCAATGAGTGAGGCTGATGAGATTTATGTGACAGATACAGGGTCTTCTGACAATACTGTTGAAAAATTGAAAAGCAGAGGAGTTAATGTCAATGTTATAAATTTGGGATTTTGGAGATTTGATGTGGCTCGAAATATATCTTTGAGTTTTGTTCCTTTTGATGTTGATATTTGTGTTTGTACAGATTTGGATGAGATTTTAGAGCCAGGGTGGAGAAATCTTCTTGAGAATGTATGGGAAAAAGATAAAACTACTCATATTAATTATATGTATACTTGGAGTTTTAATCCGGATGGAAGCCCGGGGGTTACATTCTGGTATGAAAAAATTCACCAAAGAAAAAATTTTAGATGGGTACATCCTGTACACGAAGTATTGGAATATTATGGCGATATACCTAAGTTTTCTGTTTATGAGGGAAGAATTCATTTGAACCATTATCCTGACGCCTCAAAATCAAGAGGTCAATATTTGGAACTTTTAGAGTTATCCGTTATGGAAAAACCTGACGATGACAGAAATACACACTATCTTGGCAGAGAATATATGTATTATGGTATGTGGGATAAATGTATAGAAACTTTAAAAAAACATTTGGAAATGCCTCAGGCTTTTTGGAAAGATGAGCGTTGCGCCTCTATGAGATATATAGCTAGAGCATATAAAGAAAAAAATGATTTGACTGAGGCGGAAAGCTGGCTTTATAGGGCTATAGCTGAGGCTCCTTATTTAAGAGAGCCCTATGTTGAGATGGCACAGCTTGGATATATTCAAAAAAATTGGTTAAAAGTTTATTATATGGTTACAGAGGCGCTTAAGATAAAAGAAAAACCTAAAACATATATTAATGAGGGATTTTGCTGGGATTATACTATATATGATTTGGGCGCTATATCTTGTTATGAATTGGGATTTAAGGAAAAATCGTTATGGTTTGCAAAAATAGTGGCTGAAATGGCTCCTGATAATGAAAGAATTCAAAATAATTTAAAAATAATTGAGAATTATTCATTGTGTAATAAAAGTGATGCTGTATAATCACACGCTGTTGTCTAAAATGAGTTTTCGATTAGTCTAAGAGCCTGTCTAAAGACTATTAAAATTTCATTCAGTGAAAATAATATTATTACGCTCCAAAATGATTTTATTTTCACTGATTTTTTGTGTATATTTTGTTTTTAGACAGGCTTTTTTTAGATTTTAGATAGGTTCTAGACAGAAGAAAAATAAAGCGACGTTTTTTCGCGAAGTTTTGAGAAGCACTTATAGCAATTCAACCTAAAAACGAACAAGTTTGCATTACATTGTCTTGTGAAAATAATTTTTATCTTAACTCCTTTTGTTTATTTTCAAATTGGATTGCTATAAAACGGTGCTTTTGAAAATTGAAGTTTTTTCAGAAAATTTAAATTTTTTGACAGTCTGTTTATTATGGTTTAAAATCTAAAGTCTCTTGTGCCGTTTTCAATTTCTTTTAAATTTTTAATCGTTGTATCTTTGACTTTATCATTTGTTATTTTTGAAATTTCATTTTTAATTACGTTTTCACCAAGTTTTTTTGTATTTTCGGAAGCGTAGTCTTCAAGGTATTCTTTTAGGGTCATAAGAGCGTTTGGCTGACAACAATTCGCTATTTGTCCGGATTTTACAAGGGACATAAATCTGTCGCCGGTTCTTCCCTCACGATAACAGGCTGTACAAAAACTTGGTATATATCCAAGTTTTAAAAGCCAGTTTACAACCTCGTCAAGACTGCGTCTGTCCTCAACGTCAAATTGAGATGAGTTATACTCTTTTTCCTCTTCCTCAGCATATCCCCCAACACTTGTTCTTGAGCCTCCGCTTATTTGTGATATTCCTAAATCAAGAACTTTTTCTCTTGTTTTTTGTGATTCTCTTGTGGAAATTATCATTCCGGTGTATGGAACGGCAATTCTTAAAACAGCTATAATTTTTTCGAATATATCATCTGAAACCGCGTTGGAAAAATTGTCAGGGTCAATATCATCGGCCGGACGAATTCGGGGAACACTTATAGTGTGAGGACCAACTCCCATTGACGCCTCAAGGTGTTCAGCATGCATTAAAATACCAACAAAGTCATATCTATACATATTAAGCCCAAATAACACCCCTATTCCAACATCGTCAATTCCGCCCTCCATAGCTCTGTCCATTGCCTCTGTATGATAAGCGTAGTCGCTTTTTGGGCCTGTTGGGTGTAGCTGTTCATATGATTTCTTGTTATATGTTTCTTGAAATAAAATATAAGTTCCTATTCCGGCTTTTTTTAGTTTTTTATAGTTTTCAACGGTAGTTGCGGCTATATTTACGTTAACTCGTCTTATAGCCCCGTTTTTATGCTTAATTGAGTATATTGTTTTTATGCTTTCAAGTATATATTCTATTGGATTGTTGACGGGGTCTTCTCCGGATTCAAGAGCTAAACGTTTATGCCCCATATCTTGTAAAGCGTTGACTTCTTTTATTATATCTTCCTGTGATAGTTTTTTTCTGTTTATATGTTTGTTTTTATAATGATAAGGGCAATATGTGCAGCCGTTTACACAGTAGTTTGAAAGATATAACGGGGCAAACATAACTATTCTGTTGCCATAAAACTTCTGTTTTATTTTTTTCGCGAGTTTATGGATTTTATCGTTTTCCTCATCTAAATCACATTCAAGAAGTACAGCCGCTTCTTTATGAGAGAGACCTTTACATTTTTCTGCTTTTTCAATTATAGATGAGATAAGGTTTTTATTACTTTTATTTTCAAGAGCAAAAGAAATCGTCTCTTTAATTTCAGTATCGTCAATAAATTCTTCCGCTTTTTTTGATTTTACATCATACATATAATTTTCCCCTTTCAAATTTCAAAAAAACCGATTAACCGGCACTTTTATTATATCACTTATAAAAATAAAATCAAGAAAAACATAATATACACGCAAATCAATTTTCAGCCACGTTGCCGTTGGTCGGTAGAGGCATTCGGCTGTGACGACCGACGGAGCTTCGTGAAAATAAATTTTATATCGTCTCCTTTTGTTTATTTTTAAATTGAATTGGATTGCTATAAATTTGTTTAGAACCTGTCTAAAATCTAAAAAAAGCCGGTTAAAATTTAATTTTTTTGGATGTTTTAATAGATTTTAGACAAGCTCTTATACTGATTTAATATTTTTGATTTATATAATTGTCAATGAGTGATTTTCTGATTTCCTCACAGAAAACATACTCTTCTCTAAGTCTTTTTAAAATAAGCTCACTTGTGGAATGAAGTATCATATTATAATCCTTAAGAACTATTTCAAAAAGCTTATTTTTTAGCGCTTTGCTTCTTACATAAATTGGATAGGCTAAAATACCTTTATAATTTAAAAGCTCTATGACTTTTAAAGTGGCTTGGTCTTTTTTGTTGTAGTAATAGTCCGCTTGCTCATTTTTATTCAAATTCAATGAATTCATTTTTATATCTTTCGCTATAGCGTTAAAGTATTGGTAATTGAATAATCCTTTTTTTACAGAATCTATTTTTTTAAAAGGTTCTGATTTTAGACTTAAAACAGCGTCAATATTTGCTGTTAAATATTCACTTTTACTCATATCTCCTTTGAGATATTGCTCAATAAGATTTTGTCTGTATTTAAAGTATTTGTCTAACGCGTTCATGAAAGCTCAGTCCTTTCAAAAATATGGGAAAACCTTATATTCAATATATTTATAGTAATCCAACCTAAAAATAAACAAATTCATTGGATAAAAATACTTTTGTTCTTTTTAAAATGTATTGACTGTAATAAGTGTTTTTGGGAAATATCAAACAAAAACCATAAAAATAATTCGCTCATATTTATTTAATATTATAACATATAAAATTGTTTTATGTCTATTTAAAAAGGGATTGCCTTAATCAAAAAAGTAGTGGTATAATATACTTAAGGTAATACTGACAAATTTAGATTTGACTTATATTACCTCAAATAAAAAATTAATAGGAGGGCTTTTATGAAAAATTTTTATAAAAACGCACCCATAAAAACAAAAATCAGAGCAGGTTTCTACATAATAATATTTTTTTCGGTACTTGTGGCTCTTATAGGTATGTTTAGCTTATTTATGGTAAGCGGAAAATATACAGAGCTGCAAGACGGCGCCTATTATCGTTCATCTCAGGTAAGTGATTCATTGATAATTACAAATGATTTGAGACGTTCACTTAGTACAATAGTTGTTCAGGATAGTCTCTTTAATTCGGCTGAGAATGTGAATATGGAAATAGAGAATATTTATAAAAAGCTTGATACTTTAAAATTAAATTTGAAAAATTACAGGGCTTCTTTGGAAGAAGATTCAAATTCTACAGAACTTATGAAAGAAAATGGAAATCTTGCCTCTGATGATATAATTTATTTGACAGACCAAGAATTGATTCCTGTTCTTACGGAATTTGAAAATGCCATTCAGAAAAAAGACAGAAGAACTGTTTCGGAATGTATTAATAAAAGTACATCAATAACGAATGATATGAATACGGTGTATACATATATGTCTGATTTGTCAGACGCTACAATAGAAAAAATTAATAATAATATCAATATATCAAAAACAGTTGTTCTTATAGCTGTTATTATAGTGCTGACAATTATAATAATTCTTTCATTTGTAATAGCTAATATAACATCAAAAGAAATATATGTGCCTATGCGTGATTTGAGTGAGAAAGCGGCTATGGTTTCAAAAGGAAACTTTAATGTGACTATGAGAACAAATCGTATGGATGAAATAGGAAAATTGAGCAATGATGTTTCTTTGATGGTTGATGTTTTTAACTCATTAATATATGATATAAATGAATTATCTGATAATATGAATAAGGGGAATTTGGCAGCGTCTATAAATACGGAAAAGTACGACGGAAATTTTAGGAGAACGGCTGAAAGTGTTAATAAACTTGCGGATACTCTATTGTTTGATTTAAATACTGTATCAGAATGTGTGGCGAGTTACAGTGTTGGGGATTTTTCTCGCAAGTGTCCGGAAATGGCGGGGGAGAAGGCTGTTTTTAATAATACTTTGAATAGAATGAAAGAATATTTTGAAAAAATGAATATGGACATAAATAGATTGGTAAACAACGCTAAAAACGGGATACTTGATGAGAAGATAAACACAGACGGCTATAAAGGAAGCTGGAAGGATTTGGTTGATAATTTTAATGAGCTTTTGACAGCTATAGAACAACCCGTTGACGCTGTTTCAGACGCTATAAATGAGATAATAAATGGAAATTTAAATGTTAATATTGATAATAAATATTTGGGCAAATTTGGAAAAATGGCTGATGATATAAATGATATGTCCGCTAATCTTTCCTCTGTTGTATATGAGATATCAGATATTTTAACTAAGATGTCTGAGAGAAATCTTGTAGTTTCGGCGAAACAAGATTATCGAGGTGAGTTTAGAAAAATAAAACAGGCTCTAGAGCTGATAATATCTAATTTTAATAGTCTTATAAGTGATATATCTAAGTCTTCTGACAGTATTTTGAATAGTTCGAAATTTGTGTCTCAGGCTAGCGTTAGCATAGCTGAGGGCGCCACAAAACAAACATTGTCTGTGGATAAACTTAATGAGACAACTATTGAGCTGGCGGAAAAAATAAAAAATAACGGTGAAAGTACAGAACGTATGGAAAAGCTTGTGTTTGAAGCTATTGAGGACACTAAAAAAGGAAATAAGGAAATAGACAAAATGATGGAAGCTATGGAATCTATAAATGAGGCTTCAGAAGGTATATCAAATATAATAACAGCTATAGATGATATCGCTTTTCAAACAAATATATTGGCGTTAAACGCTTCTGTTGAGGCGGCTCGTGCGGGTTCGGCCGGGCAGGGATTTGCTGTTGTTGCCGGAGAAGTAAGAAGTTTGGCCGGAAGAAGTCAGACAGCTGCTCAACAAAGCTCAGAACTTATAAATAAATCAAGAGAGAAAGTTGAAAAGGGAATGCAAACGGCTCAATCAACGTTTGCTGTGTTAAAACTTATATCTGAGAGAATTTCTAAAATATGGGATTTGTCAAAAAATATAGATGAGTCGTCAAAAACACAAAATGACTCAGTAAGTAAAATCTCAGATAATATAAATGTTATAAATAAGGTTGTTATGGTTAACGCGGAGAATTCTGAAAAGAGCGCGCATACGTCGGAAAAGCTGACAGAAAAAGCGAAAGAGTTCCGTGAAATGATTAATAGTTTTAGTATAAAGGGGGTATAGATAATGATAAAAAAATTATGCTCTATACTGATTATGGCGTTGATATGTGTGGGTTGTTCATCAGGAAATTCAGTCGATGATTCAAAACAAAGCGTATTGGAAACAAAATATAAATCAATAAGGGAACAGAAAAATGATATTGGTGAGGAGAAAAATAATACAAGCACTTTGTCTCAGAGTAATGAGGAACTGGTTAAAATAGGTTTTTGTCAAGTTGGTGCGGAAAGTGGCTGGAGAAACGCGCATACAAACTCAATGAAAGAGATGTTTGTTGAGGCTAATGGTTATCAGTTATCTTTTGTGGATGGCAATGGTGACCAAAGCAAGCAGATTGAGGCGATAAGGTCATTTATAAAAGATAAAGTAAATGTTATAGTGCTTGCTCCCGTTTTGGAGAGTGGCTGGGACGACGTTTTGAGAGAGGCGAAAAACGCTAATATACCGGTTATAATAGTTGATAGAATGATAAAGACAAGTGATGATTCGTTATATACTTGCTGGGTTGGTTCAAATTTTAAAGCGGAAGGTCTTAACGCTGTTGAGTGGCTTGTCGGTTATATGAAAGAAAAAGGAAAGGAAAATGAAAATCATAAAGTTGTTATGCTCCAGGGGACTATAGGCGCTTCGGCGGAAACAGGAAGAACGGCCGGAATTCGAGAGGGATTGGCTAAATATGGAAATTATGAGCTTGCCGCCGAAATGTCTGGAAATTTTACAAAGGCTGAGGGAAAACAGGCTATGTTAGAATATTTGAAGACAAACAAAGATTTTGATGTATTATTCTCGCAGAATGATGATATGACTTTTGGAGCTGTAGAGGCTTTAAAAGAATCAGGTATAAAACCGGGAACAGATGTTATTATAGTGTCTTTTGATGGCGTTAAAGACGCTTTTCAGGCAATGATAGACGGTGAGATAAACGCTGATATAGAATGTAATCCACTTCAAGGTCCTTTTGTCTCTGAACTTATACAAAAAATACTCTCAAATGAGAAATTAGAGAAAATACAATATATGTATGAGTCTATATATGATGAGAGTGTCGCTAAGCAAGAAATTGTGAATAGAGTATACTGATATCGCGGCGATTTGTAAAATTTTTAGCGCAAACAGATAAAAAATTCCTTAAATTTAATTTTTTCGACAGGTTTTTTTAGATTTTAGACAGATACTAAGAACCTATCTAAAACTTTTAGATAGGTTCTTAGTATCTTAATTTATTATGTGGTTATATCAAGAGCAAAATTTGATTTTGTTGAACTTTTTTTGGATAACTTTGGTTCTTTTGAGAGAATTGAGAATTTCTCATCTAATTCTTTGAAGGTTACTTGTTGAAGATTGTAATTATATCTTTTTAACGCGTTGTTTAAGTCGTTTATTTTTGATGATATTAATTTTTCTATTTTTTTGTTTTCTGTTTTAAATTGGCAAACTATATTTCTTTCTGATTTATTAATATAGGCTTCAAAGTGTCCTAAAAATGCTAAGTCAAGGGATATTACGG
The DNA here is from genome assembly GCA_949738935.1 of uncultured Eubacteriales bacterium. Classification (GTDB taxonomy): domain Bacteria; phylum Bacillota; class Clostridia; order Lachnospirales; family CAG-274; genus MGBC114079. Next base: position 9,060 of record CATJCJ010000434.1, read on the forward strand.
CACTTGAGGATTTTGAGTTTTTATTTTTGTTTTTATTCTTGAAAATAAATAATTCGGCGGTTGACGGGTTGTTGTTTATAATAAGCGGTAATTGAAAGTAAGCTGTGTCTTTCATTTGTGATGTAAATTCAAGGTTGTTCATTATGTTGTTTATTTCTTGAGAGATTTCATTTGAGGAAGGAGCTTGGGTTTCAGTCATTTTTGTTTGAATGTTTGTTAATTTTCTTGTGAAGTTTTCTGAAAAATTGTCTAGCTCGTCATAATTTTTTGAGAAATCAAGAGAAAGTGTTTTAATAGCTTTGTTTAAAAATTGCTCTTTTGTGTTTAAAAGTTTTTGCGCTTTCTCACTTATGTTGGGGTAATCTTTTAACGCTGTTTTTAACATATTTTTTAATTCTTTTGAGGTGAATGCTTCAGGTGAAAAATTCACTTTTTGAGATTCTTTTTGAGATATTTGTGTTTCGGATTCCTTTTTAATATTTTTTTCCAACATATTTTGAGTTATTTTTATTTTTTCCTGTTCCGCTAAAGCTGTTTTTACTTCGGGAAGATTTTCAAATCTTTTTAATAGGGTTTTATTATCCCATAGCGCTGTTTTTAATGCTTTGTTTATTTCAATTGTTGTGGGTTGCCCTGAGTATCCCATATTTGAAAGAAATTGTTTGAAACTTTTTAAAGAATTGTTTTGAATCGCTTTCTCAAGTTTTGGAACAAGTAATTCTTTATTTTGAAAAAGTAATTTTTCAAATGAAATTTGATTTGATTCCTGTGAGACCATGGGTTTTTTTACAGAAATTTGGCCATTTTTGTTTATTTGATTTATGGAAGTATTGTTTTGATGTCCCAACGGTTCTTTTGAGCTGTTTAAAATCATATTGTTATTATTTTCTTGCTTTATAGTTTTAATATTTATTGATTCATTTGTGTGTTTTTGCTGTGGCTCAGTCTTTATGGTATTATTGTTAATGGTATTAATAGTGTTGCTGTTATTAGGTGAGATATTAATAGCATTAGTATTTTTTGATTGTGTTGTATTATTTGTTGTCTCAGTTGTTTCTCTTGATTTATTGAATGCCGCAAGAGCTATTTTTATTTCAGGAAGTGAATTGAAAGCCTCTATCATTTTTGAGTTTTTTGGAAGCATTATTTCTATTGCTTTGGATAATTCAATAGCCGGAAATTTTTCGTTTAGTCCATAATTTGAAATAGAATTCCTAAATATATCAAGATTCCCAGCATTTATCGAACGTTCTATAAGCGGGAGAAATATTTGTGGGTGTTTGACTAAAGTTTGTATAAATTTAGAATTTGTGTTTTCTAATGAGTTATGAAGTTCTTGTGCGGTATTGGGCTGTGGTGTGCTGGTTCGCAAAGAAAAGGAGGCGGCTGTGTTCATTAACTGGGGATTAGAGGAATTTAAATTATTACTTGTGTTAAAAGATTGACTAGTGTTATTAGACTCAGTAAATTGAGTAGGGCTGTTTTGAGAATCAAATTGAGTGGCAGTATTTGAATTAATACTTTGAGAAGTATTGACTTGAAAATTATTAAGTATACTAGTATTATTCTGAGAATTAGAGATAGAGTTGCTAGGGTTTGTATTATTATTAATATGTTGTGTGTTGATATTTTGAGTGTTGTTTGCTAGGGCAGGGTTATTTTGAGAATTAGAGATAGAGTTATTAGGGTTTGTATTAATATTAATATGTTGAGAGTTGTTTGCTGGGGCAGAGTTATTTTGAGAATTAGAGA
>CATJCJ010000435.1 GCA_949738935.1 uncultured Eubacteriales bacterium
AATAAACAACGCCGAAAACTATGCGAAGAACTCGGATTGAATCTTTCAAAACATGGCGTAGGGGATTCACCTACCTAATTATCCGAAAAGGTTTGTATAATATTGTTCCAGTAGGAAAATGAAGTGATGGTTAATCAAAGATTAGAAAAGCTCTGTGTAATGCAGGGCTTTTCTTGATTGTACTTTTAAATAAAAATAGAATGAGTGAGAGGGATTCCTGCGTAGCAGACATTGTGGAAATGTCGTATAACTGGCTGTTTTATGGAGTTGTGGGTAACTCTGTTTGCAGGATGTGGGAAAGCGGCACTTTGCTTTTCCATGTCCTGTGAATAGAGTTATCCATGACAGAATAGCCAGTTATGCACATTTCCATGATGCAAGTTTGAACACTTGATTTTATTCGTATGTCCGACTATAATTGTATTGATAATATGGCATAGAAAGGACGGGAAAATTATGGAATATATGTCGGCACCGCAGGCAGCGGAAAAATGGGGTATTTCGGAAAGGCGGGTACAGATACTTTGCAGGGAAAACCGCATACCGGGTGTTTCAAAGCTTGGCTATATGTGGCTGATACCAAAGGATGCAGAGAAACCAGTGGATAAAAGGCATAAGAGAGGTGGGAATATTTGTAATGAGTGAGAAAATACTGCTTGTTGATGATGAGGCTGGAATTATAGACCTTATATCATTATATTTGACAAATGAATGCTATGAAATTTTTGCTTTTACATCGGCTCATGAAGCTATGCAATGTATTAAAACAGAAAAAATAGATTTGGCAATTTTAGATATAATGCTTCCAGATATGAATGGATTAGATATGTGCAAAGAAATCCGTAAATATTTTAATTTCCCTATCATTATGTTGACAGCCAGAAATCAAGAAATAGATAAAATAAAGGGATTAACTTTAGGAGCTGATGATTATATAACAAAGCCATTTTTACCATTGGAATTAGTGGCGAGAGTAAAAGCTCAATTAAGAAGATACAAACGCTATGGAAATGAGCAGGAAGAAGATGGTATTATTGTTCATAATGGGCTTGTATTAAATGTTAAAACGCATGAATGTATACTTAATGAAAAGCCTATTATTTTAACGCCGACAGAATTTTCGATTCTGCACATATTATGCAAAAACATTGGATATGTCGTTAGCTCCGAAGAATTGTTCCATCAAATATGGGGAGATGAATATTACAGCAAAAGCAATAATACCATCACTGTCCATATTCGGCATTTGCGTGAAAAAATGGGTGACTCCTTTGAAGAACCTCAATATATAAAAACGATATGGGGGTGTGGATATAAAATTGAAAAATAATTTTTTTGAACAGGAAAGAGATTTGCAAATTATATATAGAAAACTCTTTTTTCAAATGGCTGTTACAGCCATTCTATATGCGATATTTGGAATAGCAGCATATCTTGTGATTATTAATCTGCTAAAGCAGTTTGATGTTTGTAGTATAGTAAATTGGATAGAACGAAATAGAATAATTGGTTTTTGGGCATATATTGGAATTGGATATACAATTATTCTTATTTATTATTGGAAAAAGCCTTTTCATTATCTCAATAGGTTACTGATTGCTTCCTCAAGCATATACCAACAAGAAGAAAAAATGATAAGTTTACCTGAGCCATTAAAAACGGTTGAAAACTATTTGAATGAATTGCGGTTAGAAATCCAGGAAAGTAAAATTGTTGTGCAGAATACTGAACAGCGTAAAAATGACATGATTGCGTATTTGGCACATGATCTGAAAACTCCATTAACATTTATCATAGGATACCTTAGTTTGTTGAATGACGCACCGGATATGGCAATGGAGCAAAGGAAAAAATGTATATCCATAAGCATAGAGAAAGCACGGCGGTTAGAAAAAATGATTAACGAATTTTTTGATATTACCTGCTATAACCTTCAACAAATTGAACTTGAAAAACAAACAATTGATTTATATTATATGCTTGTACAGTTATCAGATGAATTTTATCCTCTTTTATCGGCACACGGTAATACGATAAAACTATCAGCAGACGAAGAATTGACTGTATATGCCGATTCAGTGAGGCTTGCGAGAGTATTTAACAACATTCTCAAGAATGCAATTTCCTATAGCTACCCTAATACAGAAATCAAGATTAATGGTAAAAAGGAACAAGGGAACATAGTTGTTAGTTTTCAGAATCAAGGAAAAACTATTCCACATCAAAAATTGGGGGCTTTATTTGATAAATTTTTCAGACTTGATGAATCACGTACTTCAAATACGGGAGGAACTGGGTTAGGCTTGGCAATCGCAAAAGATATTATTGAGTTACATGGTGGTAAAATCTCAGCAGAAAGTCAAAATGAAACTACAATATTTATAGTTTCGCTTCCTATAATGGATGCATAAAATATCAATGTCTTCTTAGGATTTTCTTAGGAAATATTCAAGCAATAACTAAATTCCGAAAAGCTTTTATCAGCTATGATATTGTTGATAGGAGCTTTTCATTTTATTTTAACGGAGGGATTTTGATTATGGAAGAACTAATTATGATGCAAGGGTAAATTTAATATTGATGACAAATATGGACAGGAGGATATAAAAGTGTCAATCACAGATATTATAATTCGTTCAGTGAGCGGATATATTTTTGTAGTTCCAGTTATTTTATTGTATTTTTGGTACTTGGGAAAATTAGGAAAGAAGCAAACAAAAATCCATATTTCAACTGTATTTGTGTTTTGTTATTATCTTATTGGGATTCTGACAATGACAGGTATTGGCAAATTAAAATCTTTTTCACCGAATATTGTGCCAATTCCATTTTTAGATATGATAAGTGGACCGATAGATACCATGTTAAATATTATTTTGTTTGTTCCATTGGGCTTTTTCCTTCCTTTGCTGTATAAGAAATATAACCGTATCAGCAATACCGCATTAACAAGTTTTCTTTTTTCGTTATCTATTGAAATTGTTCAAATGTTTGGCAGGGGTTCAACAGATATAAATGATTTGATAACCAATACGGTTGGAACGAGTTTGGGATTTTTTGCATATAGGTCATTCTCTAAACTACTACGGGAAGAAACTCATGGGAAATTTCAAGCGAATAAAAGCAATGATAAAATGGAGGTATGGTTTTTTATAATCTATTCATTTGTGATTATGGTTACAATTCAGCCTTTTGTTATTAGCAGCTTATTCAGCCTTGGATAAGGTTTCATTTAAATAAACACTACTCTGCCACACGACGTCACTGCCACATAGTGGCAAAAGAAAAAAAGCCGTCGTGTAACAGATATATTTTAGTGCATTTTTACAGCGGCTTTGGGAAATCAAGGCTGCTGTTTTTTTTGATTATTTTCCTGAAAATTTTTTGAAATGAGGAGGAAAAAGATTTTTGCTGATTTTAGTTAATGGAAAGATAGAAGATAAGCTTGAACTGCTTGCTTGATTGATAAGCCTATAAGGGGGAAATGTGAAGTAATAGTTCAAAGGAAAGGAGATGCGGCATAATGAGAATAAAACAAAAAATACATAAGATCCAGATAAGGACGTTAATCAAAACCGACGGCATACTGCACACATTAAGGTGTACCGCAATGGAGGAATAAACTTCACTGCGGTACATCTTTTTTGATAGTGCGAAATTTGTCTGATTATAGATTTTATTGTGGTTTCTCTTTTGTAGGTTTATGGAAAAAAGTTGACCATTGCTGTTTTGACAGAGGGTTGTATGCAATTTACTGCTTCATGGAGGGCTGTTTTGAGAGCATGGCTTTCTGTGTATCCCATACCTGTTGCATCAACTTTTTCACTTCCTCAACATCGGCTTTATACACATTGCCTGTGGCGTTCATTCGTTTTGCTATCTGGTTCAGATTACCGCTGATTTTTCCGAGTGTGGCGTTGTAATCCCGCAAATCAGAGTAGTCAATGTCATAGACAAAGCCGTACAGAATTAGACGGCGCAGGAAAGTAGATTTGCTTTTCATGCCGGAAATTTTTACTTTCTGTTCCAGTATG
>CATJCJ010000436.1 GCA_949738935.1 uncultured Eubacteriales bacterium
TTCTCTCTCACTCAATCCATTCTTTCTTGTTTTCATGTCAATTACCTCCATTTTCTCTTTTGGTTATTATTGACATTTACACGGTTTAATATTCAGTCTCCAGTACGCTCCAAAATGATTTTATTTTTGCTGATTTTTTGTGTATATTTTGTTTTTAGACAGGCTTTTTTTAGATTTTAGACAGGTTCTAAGATTGTATAAACTGCACACTCTTTTGTTTCATAATCCCTTTTTATTGGAATATACATGCAGTCTACAAATAAGAATGTATATAGACTTTTAAGTGGTCTTTTCTGCCACTGTTTAAGTTCTTCAATAACATTATCTGTAATCATTTCTGCTGACATTTCAAAACCATATATATTTTCAATTATATCTGAAATACCACGCCGACTGACTCCTTTGGCATATATTGAAATACTTTATTTTCAATATTAGAAAAATCTTTTTTGATGCTTTTTAATAATCTGAGGTTCAAAGCTTGAATTTTTATCTCGAGGAACTTCAAGCTCTACTTCTTCAAACGATGTTTTTATATTTTTATGAGAATATCCATTTCTTCTGTTATTGTTTTGCTTTTCAGTTCGTTCATTGCTGTAATAGCCAAGGTGCGTATTCATTTCACCTTTAAACATAGCTTCAAACATTGGACCAAATATATCTGTTATTACTATTAGATTTTCTTTCTAAGTCTTCTACTCTTGATGACGCCATCTTTGAAACTTTTCAGGTTTATTAACTATATTACTGTAAGTCATAGTAATCTCTTTTTGGTTATGTTTTGTGATGATTAACATTATACAATATATTGCTATGATTTTTTTATTTTTGTGTTCCATTTGATTATACAACTAACAAAAATTAACTTTTATATGTGCTGTAATATTTAAAGTTACATTGGTTAAATTTTGTTTAAAATTTTAAAAATTGATTTGTGTAATTGTTTTAATTTTAGAGTTGACAAAGTCTTCATATTGATATATAATTTAATTAAAAGTAGAAACGTTTCCAAAAGAGGTGTTTTTTTGACAACAATAAAAGATGTGGCGAAAGAGGCTGGTGTTGGTATTGGAACGGTATCTCGCTATATTAATGGCGATGACAGTGTTAAAAATAAAAATCGAGTCCTTATTGATAACGCTATTAAAAAACTAGGTTATGAGGTTAATTCTATCGCAAGAAGTATGAAAACTCAAAAAACTATGACTATTGGCGTGGTTGTACATAGTTTAACAAATACATTCAGCATGAAAGTAATTGAAAATATTGAGTATTTTGTTTCAAAATTTGGATACAGTATTCTTATTACAGGGTGCGGCGGAGATGAGGAGCTTCAATATAAGAAACTTGTTGAGTTGAAAAAAAGAATGGTTGATGGATTTATTATTCTTCCGGCGGGGCAAGATGCTCAAAGAATTAAATATATTGTTGGAGATACTCCGTGTATACTTGTTGATAGGCTTCTTGATGAAAATATATTTGATTCTGTTACTATTGATAATGAGGTTATGGTTTATGAGAAAATGTGTGATACAATAAAACTTGGATTTAAAAAAATAGCTATTTATTGAGGGACCTGATAATGTTTCAAACGCTTTGGAAAGAAAAAGTGGGTTTTACAAGGCTCTTCAAAAATATGGTATTGAATGTGTTTTGTCTATTAAGAAAAAATATGGTGTTAATGAGGGATTTGAGGCAATGAAAGAAGTTTTGCGCTCAGAGGCTGAAGTGGTTTTTGTATCTAACGGTGAGCAGCTTGTTGGAGCTTTGAAAGCTATGAATATTAGTGACAAAGATATTTATATAGTTGGATTTGATGGAATTGAACTTCCATGGCTTTTAAATAAGCCCTGTGCTTTTATTACTCAGCCAATTAGAGAAATTGGTGAAAAAGCGGCGGGGTTGCTCATTGAAAGAATTTCAAATCCAGATATGAAGATTAAAAATATAGTTATCAGGTAGAATGCGTTTTTGTATATAGATAAAAGGGAACATGGATTAGCGGGATAATATTTTATTTTGGATTAATTTATGTTTCCTAAATAAAATTAAAAATAGAAACGTTTCTGAAAATGATGTTTCAACTTGGGTTAAAAAATACTGAATTAATTATTTTTTATCCAAGTTCTGACATAAATAAAGCTTAGGGATGATATTAAAAAGGAGGTTTAAATATGTTAAGAAAGGTGATTGGACTAACATTGAGTACATTAATGATTTTTGGTTCAGTGAACACTTGTGTTCCTGCTTTGGCGGCGGGGGAGGAATCTTCCTCTTATGAGGCGAAAATAAAAAGCTTTGACCCGGAATATACTATGTGGACAAATCAAATGATTGATGAAGGCTTTGCCGCTCTTAGCCCAAATCAAAGCAACAAGGAAGCTGATGGACTGACAGACCGTAAACCGCCGTATGGTTCTCTTAAAGACAAAAATCTTACAAAATGGGCTGAATATGAGTTTTTATGGACTCATGGATATCCTGTTGGAAACGGAAGAATGGCAGCCGTTGTTATGGGTGGAATTGACAAAGAGGTTATTCAGATTAATGAGGATACAGTCTGGACAGGTTCTCCATATGTAGATGAAAACAATAATCCAACAAGCGGAACAATAAAAGATGGCTGGAAATATTACAGAGGAGCCAATGAAGATGGTACTCCCGCTGATATAGGTTCAGCTAACGCTATAGTCGGAGATTCATCTTTTCAATCGAATTTTCCGGCTTTTAGGAATAAAAGTATTTCGAATATGGCTTTGAATGTTTCAAATGAAAAAAATACAGAGGCTGTTCAACATAGATATGATATTGTCGCTATGGTGGAAAAGTATTTTCTTGGAATTCCAACCAGACAAAAATCTTATCAGTCTTTTGTTGAGACATACCTTGATTTTGGACAGAAAAACAGTGGGGTAAAGAATTATACAAAAGCGCTTAATATGAAAAACGCAAGCGTTACCGTTGATTATGATTATGATAATGTCCATTATACAAGAGAGACTATCGCAAGTTATCCGGCACAGACTGTTGCTACAAATATTAAATCGGAAGGCGGGGAACTCGACTTTAACGCTGAGCTCCATACTTTTCTTAAGGAGCCTGTCTTTGAAAAAATAAGTGAAAATCAAATTAAAGTTACCGCCGGCGTCCCAGGAAGTGAGAAAAATGAGCCCGGCGGAAAAAACTCAATCAAATTTGAGGCGAGGCTTTTAGTGAACGCGCCTGATTCTCAGATTTCTGTCTCGGAGGATAAAACAAAAGTTGCAATAAAAGGCGGCAGTGAGGCGACAGTTTATGTGGTTGGAGCGTCAAACTATGTAGATTATCTTAATCTTGATGACAGCAAGCCTTCCATTGACTGCGATAATTATATTTCAAAAATTCAAAATAAAACATATCAGCAGATTAAAACAGAACATGAAAAAGATTATAAAGAACTTTTTGAGCGTTCTTATATCTCTATTGATAATAATGGTTTTGACCCGTCCGGAATTGCCACTGAAAAACGTATAAGAAAAGATTTGGCTGACGGAAGTTCTGGATTTTCCATTGCCGCGGGAAGCAGTCTTGGTGACGCTGATAAACAGAAAGTTAATTCTACATTTCAAGATGGAGATAATAAAATCGCGGTTTTGGATTTTAATTATGGTAAATATCTTATGATTGCGGGTTCGAGAGACGGCTCGAGCGGAATACCTATAAGCCAGCCTCTTAATCTTACGGGAAAATGGAATCCAAGTACATCTCCATCGTGGAACGGAAAATATACAATTAATATTAATACTGAAATGAACTATTGGCTAGCTCAGCCTCTTAATCTTGCTGAATGTGAGAAACCTCTTCTGGATGTGTTTTCTGACCTTGCCAAGAGCGGAAGTATTACAGCAAAAGAACAATATGGCATATCTAATCCAAGAAATGATAATAGTTATCAACCTGGTGACCCTTGGGTTATGCATCATAATTTTGACCTTTGGCGAGGAACTCAGCCTATTGACAACGCTACGGCTGGTGTATGGCCAACAGGAGGTGTATGGCTTTTAGACCATGCGTGGCAGTATTATCAATTTAATAATGATAAGGAATATCTTGCTGAATTTTATCCTCTTATGAAAGGAGCCTGTGATTTCTTTACTCAATTCTTGGTTATTGACCCTAAGACAGGTTATCTTGTGACGGCGGCGTCATGTTCTCCAGAACAAGGAAGTATTCAACCCGGAGCGGCCATGGATACTCAGCTTGTAAGAAATCTTTATGACTCGACAATTCAAGCGGCTGAAATTCTTGGGAAAGATACGGAAGACGCTGAACTTATAGCGAAAATGAAAGAACAACTTCCAAAAGGCGGTTATTTAGCTGAGGAGACAGGTACAATCGCTCCGAACCTTATTGATAGTCTTGGGCTTATTCAGGAATGGGCAAGGGGAGATGTTACATTTGATTTTAGTGTTAAAGATAAGGGAGAAGGAAAATATCCTGTAACAAATCCATTTCTTGACGCGGGAGATAAAAATAAGGAAAAATCAATAAATGAACATACGGCTTCAAATAATAGCACTCACAGACACTGCTCTCATTTATGGGAACTTTATCCGGGTACGCATATAAATCAGTATAGTGAGGATGAAAACGAAAAGAAAATTTTTGAGGCTTTTCAAAAATCTGTAGCGGCAAGAAGCCCTGGAGACAGCAAAGGCTGGGCGCTTGCTTGGAGAACAGCATTAAGCGCAAGGGCTCTTAATGGAAATGAGTCTTATAAAAGAATTGAACAGCTTTTGAGATGTCGTACGTCTCCAAATATGTTTGGTCAGCACCCTAATTTTCAGATTGATTGCAACTATGGTCTTACAGGAGGTATGACTGAAATGCTTTTGCAAAGTCATAACGGTACTGTTGACATTCTTCCGGCGCTTCCCGATTCTTGGAACGCGGGAAAATTTAAAGGTTTTAAAGCTAGGGGAAATATTGAGGTTGGTGCTTCCTGGAAAAAAGGAATTCCAACAAAAGTCAGCATTAAATCTATCAACGGCGGTGAGGTTAAGGTAAGACATCCTTATATGGGTACCGCTGTAGTTAAAGATTCTGCCGGAAATGAGGTTTCAAGCAGACTTGAAAGTAATAATACTGTTATTGTGTTTAACGCTGACGCAGGTGCGGATTATGATATTGTAGGATTCGGAGAGATTCCTCAGGAAGAGGGAACAAAAACAGAAGTATGGACTAAGACAGGTAAAGATGCGACTGATTTTTTTAATGACGGCGGTACAGGTCTTCCTAAACCAAATAGCAGTAATGGTATTGGCACTTTATATAATAATAATGGCGGTGATAGAGGAAGTGGCAATGGAGAAGCTATAGGTTTTGCTTATAAAGACTGTGTGCTTGATGGTCTTGAGAAATTGACAATAAATATGACAAGAAGACCTGATAAAGTTCATATTTCAATAAGGAAAAACAGCAAAGACGGAGAAGAAATAGGTTCGGTAACCGCTGATACTAGCAGCAGTTCCACGGATGTGGATATACCTTTTAAAGAGGGTGTTATTCTTTCGGGAACAGCAAATTTATTTGTGGTGCTTACTAATGATAAGAGTAATCAAAGATATATAGGTGATGTGGCTTATCTTAGAGGAACAAGAACTGTTATTTATAAAAATTCTGATATTTTAAAAATTCAAAAAGACGGTGAAAATTATATTAAAAACTCAGTGACTCCGGGAAATTATACTTTTGAGGTTAATTTTGATAAATTGGATGGACTTGATAAAGTGTATGTTATTACGGCGTTTTATGACGATGGTAATACTCTTGTTTCGGATATAAAACAAGAAGTCTCAAAAGAAAACAATAGAGTTAATGTGAATGTTTCTCAGGAGTATGCAAAATATACAATGAAAGTTATGGTTTGGAATGACTTTGATAAGATTCAACCTATTAGAGCCGTTAAAGAGTTTGTTGGATAAGGAGGTGTTTTATAGTGAGGAGATTTTATTCATTTTTTATTAGTATGATAATGTTTATTACATCTATGGGTATTTGTGTATCGGCGGATACGCTTCCCAGTATATCTATAAAAGAAGCCGTTCAGCTTGAGGATAAAAGTATTTATCTGAGCGGAAAAATTACTAATCCCGTTGAGAATCAGGAAGTTACAATTATCGCTATTAAAGGAGAAAATGGTGAATATAATGAAAACAACTCGATTTATGTTGACCAGCAGAATTCGATAGTTAATAAAGACGGAACTTTTAGTTTAACTTTTAATCCTAAAGTTTCTCTTGACTATAATTCTGAATATATTGTTAAAGTTGGAGGAACTTCTGTTGAAAATTCTGTTAGTATGAAAATTCAGCTTGGGGAAGAGGGAGATGTTAAACTTTATTTTGGAGATTCCAATGGTGATGGAGTTATCACTGTAGATGATGCTTCTCTTGCTCTGCAATATGTTCTTACTAAATCAAAAGTTAATGAAAAATATTTGAAAGACGAAGATTTTGTTAAGAGAATGAATGTTACAGGTGAAAACGCTATTACATCAAAACAAGTAAGCCTTATTCTTCAAAGAGCGCTTATTGGAGAATCATTTAAATTTCCTGTTTCTCAGGACACAGAAGATACAAGTAGTGAAGTGACAACATCAGCTGATATTCCAATAGAAATGACAACATCATCTGATACTCCAATAGAAACGACAACATCATCTGATACTCCAATAGAAACGACAACATCATCTGATATTCCAATAGAAACGACAACATCATCTGATATTCCAACAGAAGCGACAACTCAAGAAACTGTTGACCCTGATAAACTTGATGTGTATGATGGTATACTTGTCGATTCGGCATATAAAAAATCAAGTGCGGAAAAAAACAGATATAAGACAATTAATGATGCAATTAACGCTGTTTCTGACGGATTAAAGGAAGAAACACGCACTGTAATTGATATTATGCCAGGGGTGTACCGTGAGCAAATTGTACTTAAAAAACCTTATATTACTCTTCAGAAAAAAGAGGGAACGGAAGGAGAAGTTAAAAGTACATGGTATTATGGTACAGGTTCAATGTATGATAGCGCAAATGAAGATGGATTTTATGATTCAAACGTTATAGGTGACGGAAAAGTTAATAAACCTAAAAATTGGGGCGCGGCTTTTAATGTTGAGAAGGGAGCGGAAGGTACTATTGTTAAAAATATTGTTTTTGAAAACTCATACAATGAATATTATACACAAGAGGAACTTGACGATGGATTGACATTTGACCCTGATAAAAGTAATAGTATGTTTGATAGAGGAAGCTGGATTAAAGAGCAAATTGCGGCAGGAAAATCAGACGAGTATATTAATAAATGGCTTCAATCAAGGTCAAATTTAAAAGAATATAAGGGTTATAACGGTTCTCCTAGGGAACGAGCCGCGGCTTTTCATTGTTCGGCTGATAAATTTGAGGCTTATAATTGTACATTTATAAGCAAACAGGATTCAATGGGTATTGACACCGGACGTGAATATTATGAAAATTGTATTTTATCGGGTGGTGTTGACTATATATGTGGAAGTGCTACCGCTGTATTTAATAACTGTGAGTTAAGATTTAACGCTGGTCCTGATATGTATGGTGATGACCTTTGCCGTGATGAGAAACCGACATCTGACAGCGGGCATATTGCGGCTCCCGCCAACGAGTTGGGGACAAAAGGCTATTTATTTTATAAGTGTAGGGTTACGGGAAATGAAAACGCTGTGCCGGGAACATTTGGAAGACCTTGGGGTGACCCCGGTGCGCCTGAGGCGATTTATTATAAAACAAAAATAGAAAATGATAATTCAGGTAAGAATAGTTTGATTATAACTGAAGGCTGGGCCGATATGAGTGGTACTAAAAAAGATGAGGCAAGATTTTATGAATATGGCTCTGTAGACTCTTCAGGAAAAGCTGTTGACGTATCTAAAAGAGTAAGGAATTCTGTCGCTCCTATGGGAACTGTTATTAATGAATGGCAGGTTTTGGAGTTTAATCCTTATAATTATACAAAAGGTACGGACGGCTGGGACCCTATGAATATAGCTGGTAATTATACTGATTTTGACGCTGTGATAAAAGGCATTGAATTTAATTTTGATGTCGAGGGCAATAGTATTCAGCTTCCAACCGCTACAAACGGATATGAGTATTATTGGGAATCTAATTCAGATTACGCCATTGTAAATGAGAATCAAGATACTGTTTCTCTTATAAGACCAGCGTATAATCAGGAGGCTATTGACGCATCCTTGACAGTTTATATACGTAAATCGGGCACAGAATATGGAGTTAAGGAAAATATCAAATTTAAAATTACACCTCAGCAATCAGCAAATGATACCTTTAATGTAAGCGGGAAGGTAACTCTTGGAAGCTCTACTGACAAAGATGTTCAGATTAAGATTAACTTTATCCAAAGCGGTGCCGTTGTCAACAGCAGTGTTGTTACTATAAATAATGGTGCTACAGAACAGTTATATACCGCTAAATATCTTCCGAATGGGGAATATTCGGTTGAGATTTCTGTTTTAACGGTAGGATATTATCAGGTTACTGAGCCTAAAGATGGCAAGATAACTGTTTCGGGAAATATCGGTGAGACAAAAACTTTAAATGTGACAGTTAAAGAATTTAAAGAAATCACTCTTTCTACTGCTGATTTTACTGAAAATTGGGCGCAGCCTACAGCTACTGTTTCTGACGTTAATTGTACAGCGAAAGTTGTTGAGGGTTCTGATAGTTTGACAGCTAATATTGGAAACGGCAATAAAGTTATGAAATTTACAAAGAAAGAGGGAGCTGTTGTTAAAAATACTGTTGGATACTTATTTGATTTGGCTAAGGCTGTAAAAGATAATGGTGGAACTTTGGCAAATACTAATAAACTTCAATTTAGTATGGACTTGCTTTTAGAAAAAGATAAAAATGCCGATACTGATGGAAATGGATATATGGCAAGTGATTACTCGCTTTTTGATTTTACAACAAAACTTAATAATGAGGATAAGCCCAATCAAGGTAGATATGTTAGATATGGCATTCATAAAGGTTGGAATCAGCTTAATTTCTTTACAGCGACTAATAGTAGAAAGAATGGGAATAACACTCAATTTCATAAAAATTCCACTATGAGAAATAAATGGTATCATATTGTTACAGATGTTGATTTGAAAGCTAAAACTATAAAAACTACTGTTTATGATAAAGCTTCAAATAAAATTATTAATGATGAACCTTTTATAATTGCTTCTCCAAATGTTGACGGTGAAAATCCTGAATATCCTACGGAACTTGTTTCTGACGCATTGTATTTTGCTGTTTATATGGATAAAAAAGGCGATACAACAAACAGAATAGAATTCTATTTGGATAATCTGGAACTTAAATATTATGATTTTAAATAAAATTGGCATTTTGGTAAATAGATAAGGTGATTTAAAATTTGTTTTAAGAAAACATCGTATAAAAAATAAAAATAATTTTTCAAAAAAAGTTTCATTTCTATTTTTGAATTATGCGGTATTTTCTTAAGTGTTTTATAAATTTTTTGTGATTAAATAAAAAAAATTAGTAAAATAAAGAATATGAAAAAGTGCTGTAAATTCGACTAAGAGTGGAATACAGCGCTTTTTCAATTTTAAGTTTAAAATTAAAGTTACTATAATGTATCAGAATTGTTGTAATAAAATAGCTTATGGAAATTAATTTTTCAAAAAAATATTGTAGAGTTGTTTTTTTTATGTTATATTAAGAGAAATTAAAGATTTTTTTGATGTTTGAAGAATTTTATAATATTATCATTAAGATTAGTGCATCATGTTTATGGAAAATTAGTAGTATTACTAGAATGTATTTGAAAATAAAAATATGCATAAAGAAATTATAAAAAATGAAACGAAATTGAGTCATTTTTATTTAATAGACCGCCTTTATATATAAATATTTATTAAAATCTGTTTATTCTTTTATTGTTTTACTATAGACACGCTCTAATTAAACTATCATAAAGAAAGGAATAGTATCAAGTGATTTCATATGAATATTATAAATACGCCAGAAATAAAGCTTGGAAAACTTTAATTGAGTGTGGAATCAATGAACTTCCTCTTGATTTGACAAAAGTTATTAAATTTTATAACATTGAAACAATATATTATTCTAAAAGTGCTTATGTTGAGACTTTAAATTATGAAATACAAAATGGAGATGGATTTTCAAGAATAGAAAGCGGCCAAAAAGTTATTTATTTTAATGATAAAAAAGGCTCAAGAGCTCGCAGGCGTTTTACAATAGCGCATGAGCTTGGACACTGTTTATTAGGGCATAATTTGAATAAGCAAAAATATTGTAACTCGGAAATACTATCTTTTGATGATACAATAGCTGAAATACAAGCTAATATATTTGCCAGAGATATATTAATGCCGGCTATTGTGCTTCATTATACAGGCTGTGTAAAATGTGAGGATATTATAAAACTTTGTAATGTGACAGAAGTTTCGGCTAAAATAAGAGAAAAAAGAATAAAAGTTCTTGAAAAGAGAAATAAATTTTCATTAAGTACGCTTGAAAGTCAGGTTTTTAATAATTTTATAAATTTTATAAA
>CATJCJ010000437.1 GCA_949738935.1 uncultured Eubacteriales bacterium
AGCTGCTCGACTCGCTCGGCACGATGATATGACAGGGGGTGGTAATATTTTTAGAAAACTTTTGAAAAGCAGGCGCGGCGAGGGATATTTTGATATTGTAATTGTCGTGCTTGTGGTGGTAATGGTGATCTCGTTGATTATTGCCGTTGCTCCCGTTGTATCCGCAAAAATTCAGCTTGATAATTACGCTGACGAGCTTGTTCGTGAGGCGGAAATATCCGGCAAGATCGGCTCGGAAACTACAGCAAGGGCGCAGGTTTTATCCGAGCGAACGGGCATTATACCCAAAATCACATGGTCAAGGGTTGGAAAAGTGCAGCTTAATCAGGAATTTACCGTTACCTGCACTTATACGATGAACATCGGCTTCGGCGAGTTCGGAAGTTTTCCCGTAACGCTTACCGCAAAAGCTTCGGGGAAAAGCGAGGTATTTTGGAAATGATCAAGAAAATCATCAAATTATTTTGCTCCAAAAAAGGCTTCTCCTCTGCGCCTTTGGCGGTTGTAATCGCACTTGCGGGAATGATGTTTTTTGTGGTGCTGTGGCAGGTAGTTCGGCTCATAACCATTTCCGCAGGCGTTAAGGACGCTGTACAGTCGGCTGTAATTGCCACCTCGGTTGGAAACTACAGCAATGTTTACGATGGAGTCCGTGAAGGATATTCGGGCGGGTATCGTTATTCTGGAAACTCGTGGAAATCGGCTATTTCAACAGGTGATGTTTACGGAAGATTGGATAAGCTTCTCGGATTAAAAGCAAGCGGCGGCAAGCATAACAAAATCAATTCTGACGGTGTTGAATACAGCGTTTACGGGCTTTCCGTAAATATCGAAAACGCACAGTTTGCGCCCACATCGGGAGATATTCAGCAGTTTTCGGCAACCTCATATATTACCCTTGAAGTACCGCTGTCATTCTGCGGCGACATCTTGCCTCCAATGCAAATACGACTATGTGTGAAGTCAAAATATACGCCGAAATTTTAGTGGTATTTGAGCTGGATTTTATTTATTTTTTGTGATATTGTATCCACAAACAAAACAAGTTTTTATATCGAAAGGACAGGTGAAATCTATGAAAGCAAATGTTAAAAAACACGTTATTATCGCCTCTTTATCCGCTGTGTGCGTTGCAATGGTTTGCGTGATAGCGGCGCAGTTCAACATCAAGCTTCCGACAACGGAAATTAAGGCAGAAGAAACAACAGAAGCGAAAATCATCGTTGAAATTACCACTAACGCAAAGGAAAAAAATCAGCCTGCTGTGACTGACAAGAGTGCCGTTGATAAGGATAATGCAGCGGAAACAAATGACATTCAACACGAGGACTTTATCAAAAACGGCGGGGTTGAGGTGGATCAAAGCTTTGAAGCTGCTACTAAGCCCGAAGCCGCTCCGCCTCCTCCCGAAATCTCCGACATTGCATCATTAACCAATCCTGCCGAGCTTCCCAAATACAAATCCGAGCAGGTTGAAATCAAGCCGCAGGTGACCGAGCCGCCCTCGGATACGCCAAAGCATGGCGATAAAAAGGACGGAATGATCTACATCAACGGCTTCGGCTGGATTCCTAATGAGGGTGGCGGCAGCAAGAGCGAATATGCAGGAGGA
>CATJCJ010000438.1 GCA_949738935.1 uncultured Eubacteriales bacterium
ACGTACTTGCTAGAAAGACTATGAGTAAGACTAATATAAAAAGTAAGACTACTACAAAGAATAAACCAAATACAAAGAATAAACAGATTAAAGTAAGAGTAACAGATGAACAACTGGAATTAGTATCTATCAATACTAAAAAACTGAATATGAATACAAGCCAGTATATCAGATACTGCATTTCGGCAGACTATCCGGGCCTGGTAGGCAGGCTTCCGGAGGGTATTGCCACCAGCAATTTGCTGAATAAGATTTACCATCACCTTGAAGGACGCACAGACCCGGAGACTCTAACTGAAATCCGCAATTATATCAGCGATTACTACAACTCAAAGGAAGGAGAAATGAACAATGTATAACTCAAAAAATGACCGCAGCCACGAAATGGGAATCCTAATCAACTGCGCAAAAAAAGGGCATTACACAAATGAAGATGCTTCCAGAAAACTGATCAAATATATTTCGAGAGCCGAAGGAAGCTCCAAAGCCGGGAAAGAGAATGTCCTCTGCACAGGCGCTTATGGCGCTGTTGATTTCCTCGGTGAAGAACTTACCATCCAACAATTTGAGGATAACCAGCACTGCTACCACAAAGCCGGGAAGGTTTCACGTTATGCAGACCATGAAATTTTCAGTTTTCCCCCGAATGCGAGCAGGATATTAAAAGAAAATCCTAAAATCCTGTCTGAACTTGCAGACGAGATGGCCGCTGTGCTCTCCGACGGGCAGTATCAGGTGTTTTATGGCATCCACACAGGAGCAGGAGCCGATAAAGACACTTCGACTCTTTCAGACACAGAAAAATGTCAGGACAGCAATCTTCATATCCATTTTGCTGTTAATACTGTGAATTTTCAAACGCTGAATAAACGGCAGGAGACAATGGCCGCCACAAGAGCGCATGAAAAGCAACTGCAAAGGATTGTCGAAATGAAACTTACAGGGCAATAACTATGCTCCTGTGTGGAACATAGAAAACTTTTCAACATAATAGCCCATGACCCGGCAATCATAGATTTCCATCCGCGGCTAAAAACGAAGAACGCTCTAATATTATAGAACATTCTCCGTTTATCATCCTGGGGCATCTGACCCTCTCGGCATTCGTCAAATATCCGTGCAAACATGGCTATTTCCTCATTGCTCTCGGAAATGAAACACGATAAAAGGAGCATCCAAATCGCTCTGAATACTCCTTTTTCTGCTTCAATGTTATACTATTGATTTAAAATTCCCTTACCTTTAAAAATTTGGTGTCAAACTGGTGTCAGATTCTACTCACATACCGCTCAAACCCGCATAAGCACTGGCTTTATTTGTCGAGTGACTTCATCGTCGGAA
>CATJCJ010000439.1 GCA_949738935.1 uncultured Eubacteriales bacterium
TCTTAAAATTAAATTGTATTAATGAGTATAATGCTCTTAATAAATAAATTATTTTATAAATATTTTCATTAAGGAGGAATTATTATGGCAAATGCGATTAAAGTAACACCAGAGGAGCTTATAAATATGTCTCAAAGATTAGAAAACTGGGTAGATAGTTATGATAAATGTTATCGAAATATTTTAGGTGCTACTCAAGAACTTGCAGATGCATGGGGCGGTGACGCCAGAGATACATATCTTACTCAGGTTCAGGGATTTGAAAATGATTTTCAGAATCTTTATACTCTTTTTAATCAATACGGAACATATCTCAGACAGACAGCACGTAAATATCTGGAAACAGAAGAAAATATTAAGCAGGCGGCAGGACAAATCAATACAGGTATTTAAAAAAATATTAATTGTTTTCATAGGGAGGAAAAAATTATGGCAGAAATCAGAGTAAATTCGGCAATGTTGAGAGATACGGCACAAACAATCAGCGGAGAACTTTCAAATTTCCAAAATTTGACGAGCGAAATTCAGCAGGGACTTAGTTCTCTTTCAAATACATGGGAGGGCGATGCGTTTACAAATTTTGTTGAAAAGGTCAATTCATTGACTCCTACTTTTGAAAGATATTCGGAAGTTATTAATTCATATGTAACTTTTCTTAATAAGTCCGCTGAAGAATATGATACAACTGAATCTGAGGCACAGAGTGCGACAGAAGCTCTTGAAAATAATCTTTTCAAATAATAAAAGAATTATATTATAACAGTTATTAAGGAAACATTGATTGATTCAATCCGGAATTTATCAATGCTTCCTTAATATGTTTTATTAAGATTAAAAAGTTTTTGGTTTTAATAAAGCATATTAATATTCAGAAAGAGGTGATATAATTGAGGCTTTATGTTAATATAAGAAATCTTGAAGAACTTGGCGAAAATATAAGAACAGTAGGAAATAATTTGAGGGACATAACAGATGATTATCGTACCACGAATTATGAAATACTTAATGAAATTGAATCAGAATGCACAGAGGAAATAAAACTCTCTATGGACGAGGTTTATAACCAGCTTGACAACAGTTTTATTACTGTTAAAAAGTATGAAAGTTTTATTGTCAATTCATATCAGGATTATAGAGATACAGAAAATTCTATTGAAAATTCTACGTTAAATTTAAAAAATAATCTTTATTCAAACGAGAAGAGTAATTCTGTTTCTTTTGCGCCTATAGTGATAAACACGGGAATAGGAACAATTATAATGAATTTTGACAGTGATCTTCCTGCAATAAACATTACTTATATTGATACAAATGTAAAAAATTCAGGGAAATTGCTACTGTCGGACTTGAAGACAGAGATTAACAACGGTAAAAACTATATTGAAGATTCTTTCAGGGTTATTATGGGACTTCTTTCTCAAATTTGTCCTGGCGCTGAATTTGCCTGGACGCTGCCTGTTTTTGCCGGGTTTGTGACGACAAACGGATTGGAAGGGTTTCTTGATGGCAATACTGATTCTAAATTATCTCAGCTTGGAGAGGTTTTTGGGGATCTTGAGGCTATGGCAGGTCAGATAGGAAACGCTTTTCAGACGAATTATAGGCTTGTATCGGCTTTAGGTCTTGTGTATATACTTTCTCTTATTATAAGCGATAATATCACTATTGGTTCTTTGAGTGGATTTGAAACGCTTGCTGATATTACTGTTAATTCAGGTATGATTTCTAATATTGGCCTAAAAGATGAAGAAGAAACATCTGATACTGAATCAAAAACAGAAAATAATGAAAGCAATGCTATAGAAAATGAAATTATAGAAAATGAAATTTTAAAGGAGGAAAATAAAACAGATGAAGATTCTAATTTAGGCAGCGAAGAAAATTCAGAAATAAAAAATTTCGGAGAGGATGGAGATAGTTCTAATAAAGAAGAAAATATTACAGAAGACAATTCCGAAGAAACGGACAGTACTACAGAAGACAATTCTGAAGAAACGGACAATGTCACGGAAGACAATTCCGAAGAAATGGACAGTACTACAGAAGATAATTCTGAAAAAACAGACAGAAGTACAGAGGACAACTCTAAAGAAACAGATAATATCACCGAAAACAATTCCGAAGGAACAGACAGTCCCACCAAAAACAATTCCATAGAAATAGATGGTACTGCTGAAAATAACTTTACAGAAGGTAATGAAGAAAATTTAAAAACAGAGCCATCAGAAACAGAAGAAATTTTGAGAGGAAATGAAGATTCAACAGGGGATATAATTTCAAATAAAGAAAAAGCTCCGGCGGAAAATGTAACTCCTGTGGAAGAAATTGTTCCGTCAGAGGAAACGACTCCTGTGGAGGAAACTGTTTCAGGAGAGGAGACGGCTCCTGTGGAAGAAAATAATCCATCCAATGAAGATTTGTCAGGAGGAAGTGATTCTGATGATTTTACAGACTATTTGGGAAATACTGATGATAATAATATGTATCAGAATGAAAATTCGGAAGATTCTCCTGAAATAAGTCATGATGAAAATTTCAATGTGGACAATAATGGAGGTGGTATGAACGATGGTGGTTTATCAGAAGGTACTTCATCATCAGCCTTTAACGGAGGAGGTTCTATTAACGGAACAGGTGATATTGAAAACGGAAGTGTTTTTGATACGAAAAATCTTTGGAACAGTAATATTCCGGCTGAAACAGCGGCGGACCAGGATTTGAATAATGTAGAAACGGAAGATGGAAAATTTTATGATTCCGTATCGTCAAATGCCGAAAACAGCTACAGTCAAACCTATAATAAGCCTGAATCTTTCTATAGAAGAATTATATCTTCTTTTGGAAACGGTACCGCGGCAGGAGGTATCAGAAGAGGTATTATTAATGGCGGTGCGGCCGCTGGTATAGGCGCGGTCGGAGTAGGCGCCGCTGTGGCAGGAGGGGTCGGCGGATTTGGCGCCCTTGGTGGAGGAGCCGCGGTGACAGGTGCGGCCGGCGCTTTCGGAGCGGTGTCGACGGATATGGCTATGGGCGGCGCAATGGGCGTTTTGGCTAATATTATAGGAGCGGGGATTAGTAATGTCTTTGACCTTGTGGGCAACGCTCAGATGTGTAACTTGGATTGGCTTAATGAGCTGACTTTGTTTTAATTATTGAAAAATTGAGAGGAGATAATATTATGTTTAAAAAATTTGTTGGAATGCTTGTGAGTTTGGTTTTAATTGTTTATTCTGCTGGTGTTACTTTTGCGGAAGAGGAGTTTAGGACAAAACCTATGGTGAGTGTGGGATCCAGTCGTACAGTAGCTTTAAAAAGTGATGGAACAGTGTGGTGTCGGGGCTATAATAAATTTGGACAACTTGGAGATGGAACAACGGAAGACAGAAGTATACCAGTGCAGGTAAA
>CATJCJ010000440.1 GCA_949738935.1 uncultured Eubacteriales bacterium
GGCAGCTATATCCAACTTTAGAGTTTAAGAAAATTAAAGGATTGTTTTCTGGCGGTCAGTTTAATGGAAGTTCAGGGTATGAAGAAGCAGCAGCCCAGGGACTGGTTGCTGGAATTAATGCAGCGATGTCAGTACTCGGCAGAGAGCCCTTGCTGTTAGATCGTTCGGAATCTTATATTGGTGTATTGATAGATGATTTAGTTACAAAAGAAAATCATGAACCTTACCGTATGATGACTTCAAGAGCGGAATATCGATTACTTTTACGTCAAGATAATGCAGATTTACGTCTGTCAAAAAAAGGTTATCAAGTAGGATTGATTAGTAAGGAACGTTATGATCAGGTAATGGAAAAAGAGCGTTACATCATACAGGAGATAGAGAGAATTGAACATGTTCATGTAGGAGCAAATTCTGCTGTGCAGAAATTATTGGAAAAGTGTGGAAGTGCACTATTAAAGACAGGAACGACTCTGGCAGAATTAATTCGTCGGCCGGAATTATCATATAAGGATCTTGCAGAAATTGATCCTGACAGACCGGATCTTGCAGGTGATGTTATAGAGCAGGTAGATATTCATGTGAAATATGATGGTTATATTAAGCGTCAGATGAAACAGGTAAAGGAATTTAAAAAGTTAGAGAAAAAAAGACTTCCAGAAAACTTTGATTATGGGCAAATAAAGAGTCTTCGTATTGAAGCAAAGCAGAAATTGAATCTTTATCAGCCGGTGAATGTAGGGCAGGCTTCGAGAATTGCCGGTGTATCTCCAGCAGATATAAGTGTTTTACTTGTGTATTTGGAACAGAGAAACCGTTAGGATAGAAATAGAGGGAAAGCGTATGCAATATAATTTGGAAAAATTTCAGAATGGATTGGAATGTTTAGGAGTTAATCTTTCACATCAACAATTAAATCAATTTTTAATTTTTTACGAGATGTTAATAGAAAAAAATAAGGTAGTAAATCTTACTGCAATTACAGAATTTGATGAGGTTATAGAAAAACATTTTTTGGATTCCTTAAGTCTTGCAAGAAGTATAAATTTAGAGAAACCAATAAAAATGTTAGATTTGGGAACGGGTGCAGGATTTCCTGGTATACCTTTAAAAATTGCTTTTCCTCAGTTGAAGGTTATTTTAATGGATTCTTTAAATAAAAGGGTGTTATTTCTCGAGGATGTAATTTTGAAATTGGGGTTATCAGATGTTGTTGCAGTACATGGGAGAGCAGAGGAGATGGCAAGAAAGCCAGAATACAGAGAACAATTTGATATTTGTATTTCCCGGGCAGTTTCGAATTTATCTTCTTTAAGCGAATATTGTATTCCATTTGTAAGGCAGGGTGGAATGTTTGTTTCTTATAAATCAGGAGAGATAGAAGAAGAATTAGCACAGGCAAAAAAAGCGGTGCATCTGTTAGGCGGTGAAATAAATGAGGTTGAAAGATTTGTTTTGTCAGGAACAGATATTTGGAGGTCTTTTATAAAAATAGAAAAGAAGAAAAAGACCCCCAAAATTTATCCAAGAAAGGCTGGAACACCTACAAAATGTCCGTTATGATTTTTAATAGTTTTTCCGCTTTCTCTAGTTGCGGAAGGTATTTTACATCAGAAATATATGATGATTCTATAGAAGGATTGCAAGAAATATAAGAATCTATAATATTCTGCATTCCTTCTATTTGAATACTTCCTATAAGATAAATACTGTTCTTTATTTTTTTCAGTGCATGTGCAACATTTATATTTGTATAGTTTGTCTTAATACTTGACAGCAAATATTTGCCTTGATTATTAAGATGGGCAGACTCGTAATAATAGTCTATTGCTGTACTTGAAATAATGCGGTTATTATAAATGTATTTTTTTGTAAATATATTTTCTACGCTTTTTTTACAAAATGTAAGGTTATAAATGAATGTTCCAATAACTGGAGAATCAATAATATATTTTATAAGGTTTTTAATCTTGTTCGGAGTTCTATGAAGTTCTGATAAATCGGATGGATTGATAATTATGATTTTATCAAAGCAGTCTGATTCCATGTTGCATGCCATCAAAGTAAAGGATGATGATTCTCCCATAGCGATGACGTCAGTTTTTGTATTGATTATATTTTTAATAAAATCGGTGATTAGCTGCACATATAGAAAATTAGTGTATGTGATGTTCGGTTTATCACTTCTTCCACAGCCCAGTAAATCTAAAGTATAAACTGTATGGTGTTTTGTTAGTTGTCTAATTACTTTATGCCATTCGTAATCAGAGGAGGCAGGATTTAAATCATGAATCAAAAGCAGAGGAGAACCTTTGCCTTGTTTGCTGTAATAGACATTACCGTAACGCCATTTGAAAAATCTTCCATTATCTTTTTTGAGTAAATTTTTTTTTGATGATGTAATGCTGATAGCTTTGTTAACGCCGTGAATGCTTATAGCCGCTAAAGTAGTAAAAACTATAAAATTGCATAGGTAATTTTTTTTCATATAGTGTCTCCTTTCTTATAAATTTATTTTATTTATTTTCATTTTTCAATTGCTCTATTATTTTCGTTAGTCTTTCATTTTCGTGTAATAGTTTTTCTATAATGGATTTATAGTGAATTAAGTTTTCTCCTGTTCTAGCATATTCAGTATTTAAATTAGACATATTCTGATATAGTTTGTAAATAAATTTTCGAGTATAAAATGTACGATTTACATAGTGTTCTATGTAATCTTTTCTTTTGGGTAAATCGTATGAATGATTCTTTTCTGCTTCCTTCAAAAAATTGTTGCAGGTATTTACTAATTTTTCTTTCAGTTTATCAGTACCTTCCTTGCATATTAATTCTGGTGAGCATATGATGTCGTCTGCTTTTTTATTTAATATATCTTCTGCAGAGAACATAGTGCAGTACTTCTCATAATCAGAAATTCTTTCTTTCCAGTCATCATTGTATTTGCTGATTAATATGGCTTTTGTTCCAAGTGCTATTGACGGTAGGGCACAGTGCAGCCTGGTAGTTATTACGATATCTGCAGCCTGATATAATTTTAAATATTCTTCTAGCTGTTTTTCACGCAGTATCCAGTCAGCTCCTCTTTTTTCAACAGGAATAAAATGGGTAACTGTAATAATATTTTTATCTGGAAGAAGATTTTTTATGTAAGTTTCAATTTCTTTTGGTACATCGGTTAGAACAATAGTATGATTTTTTTCTATGTCTGGAAATGGTTCTATTGTTAATGTCATACATCCAGAAAAGTAAGATTCAATGCCAATTTTTTTCATTACTTCATATGTTGTATTATCCCTGCATCCTACCGGTCCATTTATTTTTAAATAGTTCGCAGAATTTTCATTTTCAAGATACGTGTAATCATTAAAAGCTGTGTAGTCTTTACAAAAATGAGTTCCAACAAAAAGTGGATTCAAATAAGGTGAAGGAGGAAATGAAAAAAAGTTATGAAGATACCATCCATTTAGGATTGCTGTGACTTTTTCTTCGCTTTCTGGAACAAACAGATCCAAAGATTCCCTGTCAATATAGTAATCAATTTTTGGTAAAAAGCGTTTCGCTGCATAGCTTAAAATATCATCTCCGACATTGTCAGTATTCCAATAATATACTAGAGCATACTTCATTATATTTCCTCCTATAATAAAAATCTTTCTTTTATTATAGACGAAATAAATCAGATATACAAGTAATACTATTTTTTGGTTCAATATATCTTTTATTATTGTGTGATATAAGATAGAATACTATTAATGTAGTAAAATTAAATATTTAATTGAGAACAAATGTTCATAAAAGGAGTATTCTATGATTAAAAAATATCTGGAAAAATTATATCAGGAGCTATATGAAAAAAAACTAAATTTGGATCAGGAAAATCAAAGATTGAATATAGAATTGAAAAATATTATTAAATTTACAGATACCTTAAATAAATCCCTGGATATAGATTTTGAGTTGTTTTCTCCGAGAAAAGTAGATGAAGACAAGCATATGGAAATAGATTCTTTGCTAGATAAACAGAATATTATTCATGAAAAAATTCGAAAACTACAAATTAATATAAAAGATGTTGATGATAGAATAGAAGAATTGGAGGAGGTTATAAAAAATATCCCTGAGAATCAAAGTTCTACTGATATACCTTTAAAACAAGATGAAAATATAAAAAAACAATTGATTACAAACTTTACAGATATTTATGATAAAATTAAAATGTGTGATGGATTAGCAGAAGTAGATCCTAAGCGATGTAAATTAGAACTTCAAATGATAGAAAATAAAGTGAAATATATAATTCAAAAGTTGGATGATTCTTTATAAATGTTTCACGTGAAACAATTGA
>CATJCJ010000441.1 GCA_949738935.1 uncultured Eubacteriales bacterium
TTTACTAAAATAAAAGAAGTAATATATTATAAATACTTATATAATGTGGTTATATAAAGTATAATTGACTAAAGGAAAAGGAGTAACATATTTTAAATACTTATATAAATTGGATATACAAGATGATAATTTACTAAAATAAAAGAAGTAATATATTATAAATACTTATACAATATGGTTATATAAAATATAATTGACTGAAGGAAAAGGAGTAACATATTTTAAATACTCATATGAATTTGAATAAAATAAATGTGTTTATTAAGAGGTGCGATAAATATTGTACCTCTTATTATATTACCTATAAAGGAATCAATGAGAAAAGTGTAAAAATCAAAAACAACTTGTATATATTATAGAATAAACTAAGGTAAAACGATACTACAAGATGGAATATAAAAGTATTAGAAGAGGAACAAATCATATACTTTAGGCATTTATACAGTATAGTTATGCAGAGTGTGATTAACTAATAAGGAAAGAAGTAACATATCTTAAATACTTCTGAAATTGAACAAAATAAGTGTGTTTATTAGGAGGTGCGATAGACGTTGCACCTCTTAATTGTATTTACCTGTAAAAAATTAGAGTGATATAGTGAGAAAATCAAAAAGTACTTGTCTATATTTGTAAAATGCAATATAAACTAAAAGATGGAGTTTAAGAGGATTAGAAAGAATATAGAGATACTTAGCAAAAGTTTAAAGAAATAATCAGTTATAGATGTTCTTATTAGAATGGTATATTCTGCATACTATTACCTGATAAGAGAGGTATTGTTTATTACGAGGTTCAATCAAAGACTATCAATATAATTTTATAAAATATGTGATAGCAAATGATACTTCTCTAAAAATAGTATAGGGTTCAATACTTAATTACTGTTAAGAAGTAAATAGACAAAATAAAAATTTAACCTGCGAGTGCCAATTTAGGGTGATTTGATACCAAAAAATGAATATATATATGGAGTTCTCCAATAGTATAAGCTAAAACAACAGAGGGTTTATTGGGAGTTATACATATAAGGAACTTTATAAAAAGAACCACTGCAAGGAGGAAATCTATATGTAAAGAGCAAGAAAAATGGTATATGCCTTTAAACATATTCGGAATAAAAAAAAATCACCTCTTATTTTGCTATAATGCAAATTAAGAGGTGATTAATAATGATATACGGATACGTTAGAGTATCAACAAAAGAACAGCACGAAGACAGACAGCTTATTGCGTTAAGTGAGTGCGGAAGAAAAATTGATAAAATCTTTATGGACAAACAGAGTGGAAAGGATTTTAAGAGAAGTGAGTACCAAAGAATGTTAAAAAAGATAAAAAAAGGCGATATACTTATTGTGAAAAGTATAGACAGGCTTGGCAGAAACTACAACGAGATTATTGAGCAATGGAGGGAAATAACAAAGACTAAAAACGCTGATATTGTTGTTCTTGACATTCCTGTATTAGACACAACGCAACATAAGGACTTTTTAGGTATGTTTATCAGTGATTTAGTTTTACAGTTACTTTCATATGTAGCTGAAAATGAAAGAAAGAACATTATACAAAGGCAGTCGGAGGGAATAGCGGCGGCAAAGGCGAAAGGTGTCAAGTTTGGCAGACCTCAAAAATATGACGCAAAGGAGTATATTCACATATATAAACAATTTAAGGAACATAAGATAACTCAAAAACAAGCTATGGAAATGATAGGAGCCAGTGAAACAACCTATTATAGAATAGTAAATGAAATTAAAGCTATAATTCAAAATCCCTAATAAAGTATACTTTATTAATGATAGTAAAAATATATAGATAACGTAGATTATTATATATTAATTTTGTGCAAA
>CATJCJ010000442.1 GCA_949738935.1 uncultured Eubacteriales bacterium
ACGTAGTTTCGCACAAAAGTTTTTGTCAAACTTTTTTCAAAAAGTTTGTGGAGTTTGAGGTGAAACCTCAAGGTTTTTAATGCCTCAAGAGCATTTTGGAGGTTTGGAACCTTTTTGTGATAAAAAAAGGTTCCATTAATTATAAAATTTCATTGAACTCACGTTAATTAAAATTTTATGGGCAATATCGCATATGTCTGTGTATGTGGTATCGCCTTTATTTTTTGTTATACAGAATTGTAGGGGGTTCTTTGACATAATCCTTGAATATTTGAGAAGTAAATGTTATACTTATTTTGTAAAAGAATTTTTTTATTTTTTTTAAGGAAGTGATATTTTGATAAAATTTATTAGAGGTATGGCTCTGTTGATTTTAAGTATTATTATATGTGTGTTTGTTTGTGATATTATCGCTTTTTCGGCGGAAAATGATTTTTCTGTTTCTGTTGAAAGCGGATATTATGATTATACAAATAATTATTTTGTGTTGAATTACTCTGTAAAAAATAATTGTGATGAAAGTTTAAAAAGGTCTGTTATTTTTTCTGTATATGATGAATATGAAAGTTTTGTGGGAGAAAAAATTGAGGAAGTTTCTTTGGAAGGAAATGTTGGTGTACATAAAAGAGTTATTTTGAGTATCTCACAAAAAGTTTTTGAGGAGGGAAATTTAAAGGTTTTTCTTTGGAAAGATTCGGCTTCTATGACTCCTATCGGAAAGGGTATTTATAAGAGTGTTTCTGAGATTCCTTCCACTGATGAAAATATTTGTTTTGATTTCGCTGAGCAAAAATTTACTTCTCTCGGTAAGATAAACGAGGAAACAACTGTTGACGAGATTACTTTTATTGGACACAGTGACGGAAAAAATCTTTCTGTTAAACCTGAGGGCTGTGTGTATTTTTATGGAGGAGGAAATAAATCGGACTGCTCTTTGAAATTTGATGTTAAGGGAAAATGCAGGATTAACTTTTTCGCTGAGTCGGTTTCCAATACTGACAGCAGGTTTTTGAAGGTTAATGACGGAAATAAGGATTTGGCTTATTTTGAGGTTAAACCTAAAACTATTACTAAATCATCTTTTTCTTATGACGGGGAGGTCGGTTCTCTTTATGTCGCCTCTAAATCCAGCGGAATTAATCTTTATCTCATAGAGATTTTGTACGATTACGATGATTTTGAGGAAACCGGAAGAAATGTGTTTTACGCTGATGACTTTTTGAGTTTAAGGTCGGGCATATTTAAGGCGGAAGTTAATGGCGGAGGAACTGTTTTTATTAATTCTGACGTTATTGATTGTTACTCCTCTATTCTTCTTAAAAATAAAAACGCTAATGTTACTGTCCGCGGAGCTGAGGGATTTAAAGCTGTTTTGGACTTTGAGCCATATAGAGATGGCTTGGCCCCTGAGAATACGGTTGGAAATATAGGTGTGTTTTTGACGGGAAGCGGATATACTGTTAAAAATATTATTGTTCAGAATGCTCCGGGAAGCGGTGTTAAACTGATGAAAGACAGTTGTTTCAATAATGTTATTGAAAATGTTGTTTCGAGATATAACGATGGGGGAGGAATATGTCTCTCACACGGAGCGTCAAATAATGTTGTAAAAAATTGTTATAGTTATAGAAACTGTGATATTTTTACTTTGGGCAATAATGCCGATGGTTTTACTAATTCTTTGGGATGTGGTAAAGGAAATAAATTTATCGGTTGTTATGCCTGGGAAAATTCTGATGATGGTTTTGATTTCTTTGCTGACTATGATGATGTTACACTTGAGAATTGTTTTGTGTGGCATAATGGAGACCCTGATGTTTATACGGGAAAGTATGATTTTGATAGGGGAAAAAGTCTTGATGAGAATTTACGCCTTGTTAAAATTTTTGATAAGTACGATACAAATTTTAAAAGTAACTATGAAAAAGGTATTTTTGAGCTGCCCAAGGGTGAGTTTATCGCGGTCTCAAAAGATGGGGTTATATTTCAGGATATTGACGCGGCGTCTTTTGCTGGGGATATGTGGAGTGGAAATCCAAATGGATTTAAACTTGGCTCGGGAGACTCAAAGCACGGCCCTAAAGTTGAGGCCACGGCTTATAGATATATGAAGAATTGCATTGCCTTTGACCATATTGGAGCCGGATTTGATAAAAACAATTCCGCTTGTACTGTTATTATTGAAAACGCTTTGTCTTTTGATAATAGAAAATATGACTATCTTCTTGATACCTGTACGGTTCCAACTTTTCATAACGCTTTTGGCTATAATGGGAAAAACAGACTTCCTGATAACATTACGGTTAATGAACTTTCCGTGAGTGAGTTTTTGGCTGTTAAAGAGAAACTTTTAAATAAAACAGAAAAATTGGAAGAATTTGTTTATAATGATGAAATCCCAGAAAATATAGGGTTTGAGGAAGTCTTTGACATGATTTCTCGTTAGGATTTAATTATTTGTTAATAATATCTATTGTTTAATTGTTTTAATTATGGTAAAATCATTAAAGAAACATTGATTGACTAAACAGTGGCTCACTTATAGTCAATCAATTTAAAAAATGAAAAAGTTCGGCGGTCAAAAATCATTTTCACCGCGTTGCCGTTAGTTGACGTAGGCTTTCGACTACGCCTGCTTTCCGTCTCCTTGTGAAAATAATTTTTGCCTTGCCTCCTTTTTTTCATTTTCAAGTTGATTGACTATAAAAGGCAGGGTTCGCGGGTTTTTGGCGTTGTTCTTTTGAGTGTGCTTCGGTTAAGGTGACACCATGTAAATTATGTTTACGCGGTATTGCCGTATATGTTTTTTCGATAGGAGAATGTTATGGGCAGTGTTAAAAATGAGGATATTAAAGAAAAGAAAAACCGTTACGCTTTAAGTATGCTGTTTTTTATCGCGCTTGTTGGCTTAACTTTTTATCTATTGCTTAAAGACTGCGATTTTTATGATATTGTTGACGCTGTTAAAAACGCTGA
This sequence comes from uncultured Eubacteriales bacterium, assembly GCA_949738935.1. Taxonomy (GTDB): domain Bacteria; phylum Bacillota; class Clostridia; order Lachnospirales; family CAG-274; genus MGBC114079. Next base: position 2,977 of record CATJCJ010000442.1, read on the forward strand.
GTATAAGTATTTGATTTTATCGGTAGTTATGGCTGTTGTTTATGTATCGGGCGAGGGACAGTGTCTTAGTATTATTATTAAATCTCTTAAGGGAAAATCTAATAAGGTTTTATGTTTTATCTATGGCTGTATAGATTTTTATTTTTGTGCCGTTACCCCATCGGCTACGGGAGGTCAGCCTGTTGCCGCTTATTATATGGCTAAAGACGGCGTCTCTGGAGCGACATCTACTATCGCTTTGCTTTTAAACACAATCCATTATAAGCTTGTTCTTATCGTTTTGGGACTTTTTGCCGCTCTTTTTAAATATGAGGACTTGTTTGTTGATTTTTGGTTTACGTTTATGTTTATTTTTGGGGTTATCGCTAATATACTTACTGTTGCTGTTTGTCTTACGGCGATTTTCTCAAAGTCGCTTTTGGATAAAATTGTAAATAAAAGCGTTAATTTATTTGTGCGCATGAAGATTATTAGAAACAGAAGAAAAGTGTTGATGAAATATGACCGCCAGTTTAGTGATTATCACACCAGCGCCAAATATATAAAAGATAATCCTATTGTTAATATTAAATTATTTTTGGTTTGCTTGGTTCAAAGGCTTGCTTTGTTTTCTATCGCTTTTTTTGTTTATAAAAGTTTTGGCGCTGAGGGAGGAGCGACATTCTTTGATTTGCTCGCTATTCAAGTTGCCGTGGCCATGGCTGTTGATTCTTTGCCTCTTCCCGGAGGGGTTGGTGCGGCGGAGGCTTTTACGGCTCAGCTTTTTACTATGGTTTATGGAAGCGGTATTGTCGCCACGGCTACTCTTCTTACAAGAGGTATAAGTTATTATTTTTGTCTCTTGATAAGCGGAGTCTTTCTTGTGGGAAATCATCTCAGACACGTGAAAATAAAGAAATGTTGATTTTGATTTATTCGATATTAACCCCAAGACCGCTCGTTTCCAATGATTTCAGACACGCTTTTAGAAAGGAGAATTATAAATGATTGGATTTTATAATTACACTGTTATTCTTACGTATATAAGTTTGGCTTCTTCTGTTATAGGCATTTTTATCTGTGTTAATCCTATTCCTTTTTATGGAAGTATACCTAATTCTTTGTGGGGGATTTTATGCCTTATGATTTCGGGTCTTTGCGATATGTTTGACGGCAAAGTGGCGAGGTCTATGAAAAACAGAACGGAAGTTCAAAAGAAATTTGGTATTCAAATTGATTCTTTGGCGGATATTGTTGGATTCGGCGTTTTGCCGGCGGCTATCGGATACAGTGTTTTGATTGAACAGGGAAGTATTGCCGGAAGTTTTTGGATTATCCCTTTTTTTGTATTGTTTGTTTTTTTTGTTCTCGCGGCGCTGATTCGTCTCGCGTATTTTAACGTTATGGAAGAAGAACGTCAAAGTCAAACATCGGAGAACAGAAAAGAATATGAGGGGCTTCCGGTTACGAATACAGCTCTTATAATGCCTTTTATATATATTTTTAAATTTAGAATTGGTGATGAGTATTTTTATATTGTATATTCTATTGTTATGTTTATGGTTGCCTGCGCTTTCATTATTAAATTCAGAGTAAAAAAGGTTGGTATGAAAACTATGCTCCTTTTCCTGCTTGTTGGGATTATTGAATTCGCTTTTATCTGCGTTGAGGCTATGAACAAATAAACAGATATAATTTTTGAAGGGGTTTACTTTATGAGGGATAATTTTAATTTTGAGATTAAGGATAGAAATGGGGAGATTGTTGAAGGCTCTCAGAGGCAGGACGCTTATCTTAACTTTCTTTATGGCTCGTTTTACGGAAGATTGATTTTGAGGCTTTTGACACGTCCTTTTGTTTCAAGAATTGTTGGTTCTTATATGAGCGGCGGACGCTCTTGTAAAATGATTGACGGTTTTATCGCTAAACAAAATATTGATATGAGCCAGTTTGAGGAAAAAGATTTTGTTTCTTACAATGATTTTTTTACCAGAAAGGTTAAACCTGATAAAAGACCTATTGACTATGACGAAAACTCACTTATAAGTCCTTGTGACTCTAAATTATCAGTTTATCGTATTAACGCCGACAGTGTTTTTAAAATAAAAGGTTCTTTTTATTCTATTTCGGATATTTTAGACGGAAATACTAAAGCGCCTGAGTTTTTTGGGGGATGGTGTCTTATTTTTAGGCTTGCTGTTGACGATTATCATAGGTATTGCTATTTTGATAACGGAACAAAGGGAAAAAATTATTTTGTTAAAGGAGAACTGCATACGGTTAAGCCTATAGCTCTTAATAATTATAATATTTATAAAAGAAACTCAAGAGAATATACTTTTCTGGAGACCGAAAATTTTGGCGAGGCCGCTCAAATTGAGGTTGGGGCTATGATGGTTGGAAAAATTAAAAATCTTCATCAAAAGCATCAATTTAAGCGTGGTGAGGAAAAGGGAATGTTTGAGTTTGGCGGCTCTACAATTATTTTGCTTATCAAGAGAGGAGTCGCTTATATTGATAATGATATTTTGGAAAATACCAAAAGCGGGTTTGAGACGGTTGTTAAACTTGGTGAGAAAATCGGCGGAAAACTGAAAGAGCGAGAAATTTGATTGGGAGGTACTTTGAATGAAAAAAAGTTTTGAGATTATTGGAACATTTAAAAAAGGAGCGGCATTGACGCTGGCTTTTGTGATGATACTTTGCGGAAGTGTTAATACTTTTGCTGTTAAGGACAGAGAGGTTCCTGATTCGGTGGAAGTTATTCCGGCGAATGACAGAGTAACTGAGGATGGATTCGCCAGATATTTTGATTTTAACAAAAATAGTGGTTTTGACAGTGACTCATCTGAGAAAGTTTTGACGGCGGGGTATGTTCCTGTTTATAATGATGAGGGTACTGTGCCTCTTTTCTCTGAGGAAAAAGGATATGGGTTTGTCTCTGAAACCTGCGCTATGCCTCCAAGAAAGGTTGATACATCTGATGTTTTTGTGAAAGATAATGGCTTTTTTGTGAATGAGCCTGATGAAAGCCGTTTTGTTATGAGAAATGACAAGGGTGAGGATATTGAGCAGAGCAAATGTACCACATATGATTTCGGCGGAATGGTTTTTCGCGCCGCGGTTGAGCCGGGAGCGTATTTGATTAGCGTTAAAACAACAGGCGGAAAAGATGTTACTTCTATGTCTGTCTCGGGTATGCAGACAACTCGTATTGAGACAAATCAGTTTTGGGACGCGGCTAAACTTGTTCCTGTCGAGAATATCGCGGAATGGAGTGATAACGGCAAAAGATGGTCTTTCTCTTTTGTCAGCGGTTTGCCATATATAGATATTGAGATTGAGCCTAAAAAGGCAAATACGGATGTTGGTATTGAGGCTATAAATATTATCAGGATTTTTAAATATCGGCCAATAAAAAAGGAAAAGCCAACTGTGTTTACTCTTGGGGATTCCACTCTTAAAAGCTATACATTTGATGAGGCGCCTATGTGTGGCTGGGGACAGGTTTTTGACAGATTGTTTGACTTGGAGAAAGTCAATGTTATAAATTACTCTATGGGCGGCCGCTCATTAAAGAGTATGTATCAAGAGGGCAGACTTAATGATATATTGCTTAAAGGTCAAGAGGGAGATTACGTTCTTATTCAGTCGGGTCATAATGACGAGAGAAAGGGCACCGCTAAAGGTACCGCTGATGGTGAGAACGCTCGGTTCGGCGGAGGCTCCACCGAGGAAATGTATAAAAAGTTTATAACAGATTATTACATTCCCGCTGTTAAATCAAGAGGTATGATTCCTATTCTTGTTACACCTATGACAAGAGCGGAGGGGAAACCATCAAAAAATTATGTGTATAAAAATTCTTTTACTAATAGAAAATTTCCTCAAATTATGAAAGAAACCGCTGAGGAAATCGGAGTTACACTTGTTGATTTGAATAAGAGAAGCGTTGAGTATTTGAATGAGATTGGTCTTTCAGGTACATCGGCTATTGTTTTGTCACTTGAGGCGGGAGAAACTCCCGGAAAAACCAACAGCGGAAGCTACGCTAACGGAAATCCTAATCTTAAAGTCGATGGTACTCATTTTAAAGAGGCTTTGGCTAAACAATACGCAAGAATGGTTGCTGAGGAAATATACAAGGCTTATAAAAACGGAGATGAAAATGTTAATAAATTTGTCGGTTATTTTAAATCTGACGTTATAAAGGCTTTGGAGGAAAATGATTGGAGTGAGGTTTATCCTGAGGTTTGCGCTGATACTGTTTCCGGTTTTGGGGCATATTATAGAAATCAAATTGAGAAAATGGTTCAGCTCGGTGTTATGAGTAAGGATAAAGACGGCAATTTTAATCCTAATGACGATATGTATGTTGAGGAGTATATTGACGCTTTGGCCAAGCTTTGGAATATTGACTCGTCTCAGATTAGAGGATATAGAAACGCTAAACTCACAAGAGAGGTTATGGCTTCTGTATTATATGACGCTTATAAACTGAGGTTTTCTGAGAAACCGGCGTATATGACAGATTATAACGGTACGGCTCTTTCTCCTGACGACCCCAATTATGACTCAAATCTTGTTGGGGAGGAAGCGCAGTATTATCCTCTCGCGGGATTTGGCACTCTTATTGATTCTGATAAAATTGATGAGAAATATTTTGAGAAAGCTAAAGAGGCTTATAATCTTGGATTGATTCGCTCGGAATGGGATATTGAGAGAGGAGATATGAGAAACGGAAATAAATTTTCACCTAAACAGGTTGTCTCAAGAGCTAAGGCCGCTAAAAGTTTATATTTTGTTTGGGTGTTGTCTATGCCTATTAAAAGCGAGACAGACTGGCTTGAGTAAATTTGTCTGATAAACATCGGGCTTTTGCGCTGTTATATATTATATGGAAAATAAGTTTTAAGGAGTTTTGATAATGAATAAATTAAATGTTGTTGGATTAGGTTATATTGGTTTGCCAACCGGACTTATGTTCGCGGCTAACGGTGTTGAGGTTGTTGGTACGGATTTGAATAAGGAACTTGTTGAAACCCTTAATAATAAAAAGCTTACTTTTGAGGAAAAAGGTTTGAGAGAGCTTTTTGAGAGGGCTCTTGACAAAGGTATTCAGTTTTCAAACAATCTTATTAAAACGGACAGATATATTATTACTGTTCCTACTCCTTATATAAAGGAAAATAAAAAAATTGAGGCTAAATATGTTACCGCCGCTGTCTCGCAGGTTTTTGATATTTGTGAGAAAGGCGCTGTCGTTGTTATTGAGTCTACGATATCACCTGGAACTATTGATAAATTTGTTCGGCCGCTTGCTAATGACAAAGGTCTTATTATCGGGAAAGATGTTCATCTCGCGCACGCTCCTGAGAGAATAATTCCCGGAAATATGGTTTTTGAACTTGAGAATAATTCTCGTACTATTGGCGCTGATAGCAGAAAAGTCGCTGAGGAAGTCAGAAGCTGGTATAAGAGTTTCTGTAAAGGTGATATTGTTCTTACTGATATTAAAACAGCTGAGATGAGTAAGGTCGTTGAGAATACTTTTAGAGATATTAATATCGCTTTCGCTAATGAGCTCGCTAAAATATGTGACAGAGAGGGTATGAACGTTTATGAGCTTATCAATATAGCTAATAAACATCCTCGTGTTAATATTCTTCAGCCCGGGCCCGGAGTCGGCGGTCATTGTATCTCTGTTGACCCTTGGTTTTTGGTTGGGGATTATCCTGATATTGTAAATATAATTCTCGCGGCGAGACACGTTAACGATGGTATGCCTGATTATGTTATTCAAAGAATGGGCGGAATTATGAGAGAAAAAGGAATTGAAAATATATCTGAGGTTGGATTATATGGCTTGACATATAAGGAAAATGTTGATGATTTGAGAGAAAGCCCCACATTGCAAATGCTTGAGAGATTTGAGAAATATTTTGTTAAAGGAATCAATGTTTTTGACCCTATGGTTAAAGAAAATAAAGTCGCTGGTCAAACTCAGGATTTTGACGAGTTTCTTGAGAAGTCTAAATTTATTGTTGTACTTGTCGGACATCAGCATCTTAAGGATAACTTGAATTTATTTAAAAACAAAATCATTCTTGATACAAGAAATATTTTTGAGGCTTGTGACAAGGTTTATAAACTGTAATATATTGGATGTCAGAAGAAATTTGGGCGCTGCCAAAGTTTGCTGGCTTTCTTTCAAGAAAGCCAGCAAATAACTTTAAGACAAAACATTGTTTTGTTGGGGAAAATTGGAGTTATTGGCAAAAGTGATGTTTGGGTTAAGTCTTTTTTAGGCTTGCGGAGGTTTGGAGGATTTTTATGAGATATTTGGAAGATGTGAAAGAGGGAGAGTCTCTCGTTGGACATTATTTATGTAAACAAAAACAATCTTTGAAGTCGAGAGCGGGCAAAACTTATTTATCTTTGAAGCTTCAGGATAAAACAGCTATTGTTGACGCTAAAGTTTGGGAACTTAATCATCAAATTCAAAGTTTTGAGGAAGGAGACTTTATAAAAATTGACGCTTCTGTTTTGACTTATCAGGGTGAAATCCAACTTAATGTTAAAAAAATAAGAAAAAGTCAAGATGGTGAGTTTAATCCTATGGATTATATCCCTTGTACCGATAAGGATATTTCGACTCTATATGAACAGTTTACCGATTACATAAAAACTCTCTCTAATTATTATATAAAAACTTTGCTTGAGAATATTTTTGTTAAAAATATTGATATTGCTGAGGAATTTAAAAAACATTCTGCCGCGAAAGCTATGCATCATAATTATATGGGCGGATTGCTGGAACATTCTCTTTCTGTTACGCAAATATGTGATTTTATGGCTTCGAGATATAAGTTTGTTAATCGTGATATTCTTATCGCTTCCGCAATGCTTCACGATATTGGCAAATTATGGGAACTATCTTCTTTTCCTGATAATGAATATACGGAAGATGGTCAGCTCATTGGACATATTGTTATCGGTACCGAACTTATCTCTGAGGAAGCAGCGAAAATTTCTGATTTTCCCGCGACTCTTAAAATGCTTTTGAAACATTGTATTATTGGACATCATGGGGAATTTGAGTTTGGCTCTCCTCAACTGCCTAAAACTATTGAGGCTTTTATATTGCATTGCGCTGATAATTCGGACGCTAAAATTAAAATGTTTGAGGACGCTCTTCAAAAAAATAACACTCAAGGGCATTGGACAGGATATCAGAAAATTCTTTCCAGAAATGTTAGGGATTCGGAATTTTGAGTTATATTATAGTTAAATGCTCTTGAAGCGTTAAAAACCTTGAGGTTTCACCTCAAACTCCACAAACTTTTTGAAAAAAGTTTGACAAAAACTTTTGCGCGAAACTACGTTTCGCTG
>CATJCJ010000443.1 GCA_949738935.1 uncultured Eubacteriales bacterium
AATGGGCTAAGACAAGTATTTATATCTATACCCACATAGTCACTTAGTATCCAGTCATTTGCTGGAATTGTCATCAGTCTACAGATAAAAAACAAAACAAAACAAAACAAAAAAAAAACAAAACACAGGCTATTGTCACTGCTCTTGGTTGTCCATGACAATCTGACAAGATGTGTGACACATGCATAATCTCCTGATTATGGTTGTGGTTGTTGGTCTATGTGGGTAGCCAACCACTTTCTGATTGGATGTGAGAACTGTTCTACAACAAGTATTCCATACCTGGTGTTGTAACCCTGCTCAAAAGCCCATGGCTATGAAGCTCAAAGGCCCTAGTGGGGAACCTACTGCTGTTGCTTGGCTCAGTGGACAGATTACCAAACTACCTTGTTAATATTTATGGTTTGAACACAGAGCTTTGAGCTGCTCCCAACTTGGATCAAAGAAGCTCTCTTCTCCTCCTCCTCCCCCTCCTCCTCCTCTTTCTTCTTCTTCTTTTTTTTTTTTTAAAGATTTAATTATTTAATATTTATGTATTTGTGTGGTTATGGAGGAATTTTTTGATGAGAAAGAGAAAAAAATCATTACAAAGTGTTGTTTATATTATTTTTCTTTTGGTTTCGATTATTATTTTGTTTCAATGGTACACAACACGGAACAGTGAACGTATTGAAAAACAAAATTTGAATTATGCTACAGATTCGGCTCGGCATACAGCAAATCATATAGAGTCTGAATTTACTAACGCTATAAATAGAATTAAAACTTATTCTTATTTTCTTGGGGAAAGTTTGCGTGAACCTAAAGTAAGCGCGGAAACGCTTCGTGAGATGAGAAAAAATTCATTGTTTGATTATTTTATCTATACAGATATTAATGGTGTTAGTTATAGTGGTGATGGAAAAACATCTTATTCGGGAGATTGTGATTATTATATAAATGGTATAAAAGGTGAAAGCGGCATATCTGTTGAGCATAATTCCATATTTAATCCTACGGGAGGCTCAATGGTTAATTTCTACACGCCTCTTTATCATAAAGGAAGAATTATGGGTGTGATAAGAGGGGTATATGTTGCCGACAAATATTTGAAAGAGATGCTTACCACTACTTATTTTAATGAGGACGCCGGGGTTTTTCTTTGTATGGGGGATGGAACCGTAATCGCCAGTTATGGGAATAATGAGTATACCGGAAATCTTCCTGATGAGCTTATGAAATCCGGGGTAATTGACCCTAATGTTTATGATAACGTGAAAAGTATATTTCAAAATGGTGGAGAAGGATTTTTTATCTGTGACGATAAAAGTAAAACAGATAATATTTGTGTTATAAATATTCCTGAGAATGAATATGTTCTTGTGCAGACATTTCCTAAAAATGTTACGCAGACTATGATAAAAAACGCCAATATTACAGGAATTATGTTGGAAGTTATGCTGATAGTGTTATTTATTATATACATTATTTTACTTCTTATCAAGGCGAAGAAAGAACGGAAAATCCTGGAAGAGGAAAATCGGGAAATGGGTTATGTTATAAACGGTGTTAACACATTGTTTTCCATCTTTGTTATGGTTGATTTTGACAAGAATACATATCAATTTTTGGCGGGAACAAAGCCGGAAGAGGATAAAATCGCCATAAAAGGGGAATATGATGATTTTTCTCAATCTTTGTGTTCGTATATAACAGAGGAAAGTGAGCGTCAGAAATTTTCTGAAGTATTTGATATAAATAATATTATTAAGGTTATGGAAAACGCTGATAGTTTTTATTATGAGTATAATGTTCAAAGAGATGGGAAAGCTGAGTGGGAAAGTTTAAATGTTATTTGTTTGGAACGAGACGAAATTGATAATAACGCGAGTAAGGTTTTATTTATTCGTAAAAATACTACAAAAGTAAAAGAAAATGAGCTTAGAATTCAGGCGGAAATCTCTCTTGCTAACAGAAAAGAAAGGCAATATAGAATCGCTATTACATCAAACTCTATTTGTACTTATGATTTTAACTTGACAAAAGACCTTGTTGAAAATGAAATTATATATTCTATTAATGGCGTTGAGGAATATATACTTGAGAAATCAGGACTTTCGATTCCATGTAAGGCTTCTGAGTGGTTTGAGAAATGGAAAGACTTTGTCGCTGAGGAGTCTTTGAAAGACTATTCTGAGACTGTTAATATCAAAAATTTGAAAAAATGTTTTGAACAGGGTATCGCTGAGGTGAATGTGGAGTATTGGATTGAGGTTCCAATGGAAGAAAAAATTTGTCAGAGACAGAGTTTTATTATGACTCGAGATGATGTGACCGGTGATATTATGGTTATGGTTGTTACCAAAGAAATTACCGAACAGGTTAAGAAACAAGCCGAACAAACGGAAGCTTTGCAAGACGCTCTTATGCAAGCTCAGCATGCGAATAAGGCGAAAACGACATTCCTCTCAAATATGTCTCATGATATTCGTACCCCAATGAACGCTATTATTGGATTTACAACTATCGCTGTAAGTCATATGGATAATAAAGATCAAGTTAGGGAATGTCTTCAGAAGGTTCTTTCCTCAAGTAATCATTTGCTTAGTTTGATTAATGATATTTTGGATATGAGCAGGATTGAAAGCGGAAAGGTTCAGATTAATGAGCAGGAGTGTAATATTTCGGAAATAATACACAATTTGCTCAATATTATTCAGCCACAGGTTAAGGCTAAACAGCTTGAGTTGTTTATTGATACTTTTAATGTTAAAAATGAAGATATTGTTGCTGATTCGCTTAAATTAAACCAGGTATTTATAAATCTTTTGGGAAATGCTGTAAAATATACTCCGGCGGGAGGGACTGTTATTTTTAGAATTATGCAAAACGTTACTTTCCGCCATGGATATGGTGATTTTACTTTTATTATTAAAGATAATGGTATTGGTATGTCTGAGGATTTTGTTAAACATATATTTGAGCCTTTTGAACGTGAGGTAAGCACAACAAAATCAGGTATTCAAGGAACCGGTCTTGGTATGGCGATTACCAAGAACATTGTTGAGATGATGAATGGAGAGATTACTGTAAACAGTGAGCTTGGAAAGGGCAGTGAGTTTATAATTAATCTCACTCTTAAGCTTCAGGATATAGAAAAAGATGAGGAACAGATACGAGAACTTAATGGGCTTAAAGCGCTGGTTATAGATGATGATTTTAATACTTGTGACAGTGTGAGCAAAATGCTTAAAGAAATTGGTATGCGCTCGGAATGGACAACATCCGGAAAAGAAGCTGTATATCGAGCTAAAAGCGCCTATAATGACGGAGACCCTTATCATACATTTATTATTGACTGGCAGATGCCGGAAATGAATGGTATCGCTGTGGCTAAAAAAATTCGTAAGGTTGTTGGGGAAGACGCGCCTATTATTATTCTTACGGCATATGATTGGGCTGATATTGAGGAAGAAGCTACAGACGCCGGAATTACAGCTTTTTGCGCTAAACCTCTATTTATGTCGGATTTAAAATCAGCTTTGTTTGTCGCCAATAATCTTGTCGCCAAAGAGGACGAAATTGCCGATTGGACTCTGGCTGATTTTAATGGAAAGCGCATATTGCTTGTTGAGGATATTGAGATGAACCGTGAAATTGTTGAGGCTATTTTGTCCGAAATCGGAATTCTTGTTGAGTCCGCCCCTGACGGAACAGACGCTGTGTCAATGATGAAAAAGGCTGATGAGTATTATTATGACGCTATTTTGATGGATGTTCAGATGCCTATTATGAATGGTTATGAGGCTACAAAAAATATTAGAGCGTTAAAAAGAAAAGATGTAAAAACAATACCTATTATCGCTATGACAGCGAACGCTATGGAAGAAGACAAGGAAGAGGCTTTAAAGAGCGGAATGAACGCTCATCTCGCTAAGCCGTTTAATGTTGATGATTTTATAGCTATACTTGGTAAATTTCTTGATTAGACAAATAACTGTTTTATGATTTTATAGCAATCCAATTTGAAAATAATTTTTAACCGGTGAAATTGTTTGTTTTTATGTTGGATTGCTATAAATGAATACATGATTTTTACGATATAGAAATTTAAAAAATTAATAAATTTTAAATAAAACCAAAAAATAATCTTGATTGAGGTGACTTGTTATGAATGAAAAAGACAGTATCAAAGTTTTAAGAGAGAAAGTTTTATCCAGTGTCTCGCAAGACGCTAATTCCAGTGAGGCCGTGAATATGGCGATTAATTCTCTTCAAGCCATTGAGAAAATTAAAGAACTTATTTTTAAATATAGGTTTTCAGCCGTCAGTATGAGAAATCAAAAAACTTATTTTACTGAGCATGATATTGGTTATTGTGAGGGTGCTTTACAGGTTTTTGAGGAAGTCGATCAAGATATTGAGGGACTTTTGAAATTATATAAAATTATATAATATTTATTATGTTTAAGATTTAAGTTTTTTTAGTTATGTGACAGCCGACGTTCTTGGATTTGCCAAAAGCCGGCTTTAACCGCTTGTTGAAAATAGATTTCTTAGAGAGTGTGATTTTTTGACTGATAAAATTAAAGTTTTAATTGTTGATGATGATATTCATATCGCTGAACTTATTTCTATTTATCTTGCTAAAGAGGGGTATGAGACAAGAGAGGTTTATGGGGGAAGAAAGGCTATTGAGGAATTTTCAGCTTTTTCTCCTCATATTGTTATTTTGGATATTATGCTTCCGGAGATGGATGGGTATCAGGTTTGCAGAGAGATTAGGCAGATTAGCAAAGTTCCTATTATTATGCTTACCGCTAAAGGCGAGGTTTTTGATAAGGTTTTGGGGCTTGAGCTTGGCGCTGATGATTATATGGTTAAACCTTTTGACAGTAAAGAACTTGTCGCGAGAGTTAAAGCTGTTTTGAGAAGGTATGAGAATAATGATGTCTTGGATAATAACAAGCAAATTGTTGTTCCTAATATGACTATTAATGAGTCTACTTATGTTGTTACTTATCATGGAAAGGAACTTGAGCTTCCTCCTAAAGAATTTGAGCTTTTAAACTTTCTTGCCAAGCATCCAAATCAGGTTTTTACAAGAGACCAGCTTCTTGACAAAATTTGGGGATATGAGTTTATCGGCGATACAAGAACTGTTGATGTTCATATTAAAAGAATTCGTGAGAAAATGCCTTTTGAGGATACTTGGGGAATTAAAACGGTTTGGGGCGTCGGATATAAATTTGATTTAAAATAAACGAAAAGAGGTTTTATTATATGAGTAAGCTTTGGTTTGATAAAATAAAAAAAATTGAGCCATATGTTCCTGGTGACCAGCCTAATGTTAATGGTATGATTAAGCTTAACACAAACGAGTCGCCTTATCCCCCGTCTCCTTTGGTTAGAAAAGTTCTTGACGAGTATGATGTTGATAATTTGAGGCTTTACCCTAGTTTTAAATGTGATGGACTTAAGGAAATTTTGGCGAGAACATATGGCGTTGATAAATGTAATATTTTTTTGGGGAATGGTTCTGACGAGGTTTTAGCGTTATGTTTTCAGACGTTTTTTAATTCTGATAAGCCTGTGTTTTTTCCGGATATTACTTATTCTTTTTATGATGTTTGGTGTGATTTATATAATATTCCTTATAGATATATACCTGTTGATGAGAAGTTTGAAATAGTCGTTGAGGATTATTTTGGGGAAAATGGGGGAATTGTTATCGCTAACCCTAACGCTCCGACAGGAAGATATTTAAAACTTGATAAAATTGAGGAAATACTTAGGCATAATCAAGATGTTATTGTTATTATTGATGAGGCCTATATTGATTTTGGGGGAAAATCCGCTGTTGGTCTTTTGAAAAAATATGATAATTTGGTTGTTGTACATACTTTCTCAAAGTCTCGGGCGTTAGCGGGGATACGTGTTGGGTATGCTATGTGCGGTGAGGAGCTTGTTTCTTATCTTGAGGCTGTTAAAAATTCTTTTAACTCATATACTTTAAACTCATTGTCTCAGATTGTCGCTGCCGCCTGCGCAAATGATAAAGATTATTTTGAGTGTTGCAGAAATAAAATAATAAACACTAGAGAGAGAACGGTTTTAGAATTATCAAAGCTTGGTTTTCAAACAATTCTTTCTATGAGTAATTTTGTTTTTACTACAAATCATTCTATGAAAGCTTCTGTTATTTTTGAGGAATTGAGAAAAATAAATATTTTTGTGAGATATTTTGATAAACCAAGGATTAATAATTATCTTAGAATTACTATCGGCACAGATGATGAAATGAGTTCTCTTATTTCCGCTCTTGAGAAAATAGTCGCTCAAAGTTGATTATGAAAATTTATTACACAAGTCCTTCTTATTTTTGGAACAAAAATTACGTTCTCTAATATTATGTTATTAGGAGAGAAAATAAATTAAAAAATAAGGAGGATTTTATTATGGGTGTTTTTGAATTAGATAGAAATAGTTGTGGTAGTTATGGTAACAGTTCTAATAATGTTGGCTGTGGAAACTGTGGTGATTCAGGTGAGGTTGAGAATGTTTCTGATTTGAGAAGACTTAGAGAAGAATGCATTATAGCCTTAAAAGTTTATGATTCATGCAGACAACAGAAGTGCTTTAATATACACCCTTATAAATTCTTTAGGACCTTTCTGAAATATAAAAAAGCCTGTCTAAAAACAAAATATAAAAAATCAGCGAAAATAATAATAGTGATATTATTTTCGCTGATAAAATGGTGTGATTATTAGAGTTTTAAGACAGCACACAGCTTATCCGTAAAAATAAATTATCATTTCTCCTGTTAAACCATTTAATGTTATTTTTTCTATTATTGTCTTTATTAGTGATATTTTTTTTTCAGTGTTTTCATCTTTTTCTATAATTTCCAGAATACTTATTACGTTATTTTTACTATTATTATCATTTTTTTTTAAATCATTTTCTTTTAAATTTTTTTCTTTTTCTTTTAATTGGGACTGAATGTATTCTTTATTCTTTTTATATTCATCTAAAGTGTCTATTTCGGAAAGATATGCTTCTTTCGCTCTTTTCAAAGATTTTTTTAATTGATTGATTTCTTTTGTTATTGAATTTTGTATTGAAACAGTTTCAGGTTTATTAAACTTAATTTTATAATATTTTTTCTCGTAATTTATTATTGAGCAGAGCTCTCCTATAATTATTTTTTCTAAATCTTCTACCTTAAAGGATTTTGATACAAGACATTTTCCATTTACATAACCTCCGCAACGAAAACGGTCGGATTTGTTATTGTTATATCCTTTGGCGTAGACATATACAGTGTCACATATTGGACAACGGATTATTCCGCTTAACCAATGTTTATGGCATTCGCGAGGGCGTTCTTTTTTTTTCGATAGTTTTTTTCTCTCAGAGTATTTTTTTTGAACTGTATCAAAAGTTTTTTCGTCAATTATGGCTTTATGGTTAGCTTTTTTATAATAAGTTTTTTCATCTGTTTTCCAAAGCATATATCCTTTATATGTTGGATTTGTCAGTATTTTTTCTATTTGACGCTTATCAAATGGATTTCCCCTTTTTGTTTTTATATTTAAAGAATTTAATTCTCTCGCTATTTTGAACGGAGAGTTATTTTCCATAAATTTACGGTATATAAATTTTATGATTTTAGCTTCATCCTCTATTATTTCCAAAGGCATTTTATGAGGTTTTTTATATCCATAAGGAGCGCAGGAAAAATACTCGTTTCCAAGAGCTTTTTGCTCCATTCCTCTTTTTACGACTTTGGAGAGTTTTCTGGAATACATCTCATTCATTGCCCCTAACAGAGCGTCTGTTATTAATGATGTGTCTTCATCTATTATTGGCTCGGTTATTGAAATCAATGTTACCCCATTTCTTTTTAAAATGGATTTATATACTATGGATTGCTCCAAGTTTCGGGCAAACCGTGAGCTGTCATATATTAAAACATACTCAAACATATCTTTTGAGCTGTCTTCTATCATTCGCATAAATGCCGGTCTTTTTTCCGCGTTTCTTCCGGAAATGCCCTCGTCTATATATGTATTTATCAGATTATAGCCGTTATGCTCGGCAAATGATTTTATTAGGCGAAGTTGGCTGTCTATTGAGTATTCTTGTTTGTCGGTTGACATTCTCATATAGGCTACTGATTGTTTCATATTTTCACTTCCCTCAAGGTAATATATAATTTTTGATTTTTTTTTATTAGTCAATCAACTTGTTTATTTTTTAAGTTGATTGACTATATATACGTATACGTACTTTTTTGCAATTATATTACAATAGACCTGTTTATAGCAATCCATACTAAAAATAAACAAGTTCGGCGGTTATAGTAATTCAACTTTAAAAGTTACAAAAAAATTATTTTACTTGCACGGGCTGCAAATTGCTTTGCAATTCGCTTACCGCCCAGCAGCGCTTACGCACTCATAAAATATTTTTTTATTATATCTTAAGTGAAATTACTATAAAATAAATTTTATTTCGTCTACTTTTGTTTATCTTCAAATTTGATTGCTATAATAGACCTGTTCGATAACCTCCGCAATGCCGCTTGACAGACCTTTTTCCGCCATACTTTGCCTGATTTTTTTTGAAATACCGCTGCGAGTATTCCTGCAAAAATCAGGCTTCGTCTGGTGGAAAAATCTTTTGCCAATTGTCACAGTTTAGGTTATCGAACAGGTCTAATAAAAGTTTTGTAATAGGACATATTTTATGAAACATAAATATTTGAGGGTGATTATATGTGTGAAAATAAAAATTTTGATGAGAAAGCTAAAATAGCTAAAGAGGAAAGTGAGTATGTGAAAAAGGCTCTTGGTATTAATGTTAAGGTTTATATAACAGATTTGGAGGAAAAATTAAAAGATAATTATATATCTTTTCCTATTGAGGAAATATCAAAAGAAGAAATTGATGAAAAAATTTTTAAGGTTCATACAAAGGCTATGAGAAATTACGCGTCAGAAATTGGGGCGATTGTTGAGTTATGATATAATTATTACCAATTTTAACAATGGTTATGGAGTTTTTAGATACGCTTCGGAAAAATGAATATATTTTTGACTATAAACTAAAATATATATTACTATAATTACAGTTAAATAACTTGAAAAACAAACAAGGTCGGCAGCCAAAAATTATTTTTTTCGCGTTATCGTGAGTTGACATAGGACAGTGACTATGCTTTCCTTACTCTGTTTTGTAAAAATAATTTTTATCTCTCCTATTTTTGCTTATTTTAAAGTTGTTTGACTATAGCTTCGGAGGTATGTAATGATTAAAATTGGGATTATTGGGGATTTTTTGAAAACAGCCGGGGTGATATCAAGTATACTTCAAAAACAATCTATTTCGTCAAAAATTGTCAATTATAAACATTTTTGTCCTTTAAATCAAAGAGATATTGATTTTATGATAATAGGTATAAATTCTCCTTATACTTCGTCCGATTATATTAATAAGCTTAAACTTAACATACTTATAATAAATGATTCTTTTCAGATAACTAATCTTACTGTTCCGCCTATTTTGATGAGTGAGCCAAACGCTATTCTTTTAAATTTTGATAAAGCTAATCAGATTGAGTTGAAAAATAATAATCCATCTTATGTTATAACTTTTGGCTTTAATCCTAAAGCTACTATTACTATATCAAGTCTTGCTACTTGTACCCACAACACGATGCAGATTTCTATTCAGAGAACTTTGAAAACTCTTAAAAATACGGAGGTTTTGGAGCAGGATTTTTCTGTGAATATTTGTGATAATAATGTTGAGGCTATTCTCGCGGCGATAAGCGTTATTATTGTTTTAGGTATGGATATTGAATTTTTAAGAGATATAGTAATTTGATGAATAAAAAAATCATTTTTGAATAGTTATATATTAAGAAAAGATAAATTTATAAGGAAACGGCGTTTTTTTATTAGACCTGTTTAGTAACCGATAACGATTGACAAAAGATTTTTTTGTCAGTCGAAGCCTGGTTTTTGCGGGAATACTCGAAGCGGTATTTCAAAAAAATCAGGCAAAGACAGGCGGAAAAAGATTTGTCAAGCTTTATTATGGAGGTTACTAAACAGGTCTATTA
>CATJCJ010000444.1 GCA_949738935.1 uncultured Eubacteriales bacterium
CGACAACAAATATATATACGAGGTCGCCGCTATTCAGCCCCGCCACTCACCTCCACGTGTTCTGTAGTGTGTCAGTCTTATAAAGAAATAATATCAGGAGAAAATAAAATAGATAGTGGAAGTTCAATGCACCTGTTTCATGACGCATTGGTGTCTTTCGCAGAAAGACGGGGAATGTATATGAAAAATATTTTATGGATATCTTTAAATGTACCATATGATACAGTGGGGCATGCTGGTGGGAAAATACATAATTTCTACCTCAAGGAAATAAAAAAAACAAAAGAATATGCTGTTTATTTGATTAGTATATGTTATCAGAGTGAAAAGAAAAAAATTACATTGGATAAGTATGGTGTAGAAAATAATTTAATTTATTATGGAGAAAATTTAATTTCAAAAATAATTCGTGAAATAATTAATTTCCCGAGAAGATATATTTTTATTAATTCAGAGAAAGGGTTTCTGTCTTATCATAGAGAAATAAGTTATAAAAGAAAAGTAAAAGAATATTGTAAATCAGGAAACAAGCCAGATATTATTATTTTACAATGGACACAGACTGCATTATTATTGCCGTATCTAAAAAAAGTTTTTCCATTATCGAGATATGTTTGTATCGAAGAAGATGTGGCATATCAGGGGATGTATAGAAAATATCAGATGGCAAATGGAGTAATAAAGAAAAGAATGGCTTTTATAAAATATGTAAAATTGAAGCAATACGAATTGAAAATTTTGAAAAAAGCTGATTTGGTGGTAACTAATAATTCTAAAGATGAAAGAATGCTTGAAAAAGAAGGGATTGATACTAGTAAATTATTTTTGATGTGTCCTTTTTTTGAGAACTATGCATATGTATCAAGAAATTTGGAAAGCAAAAAAATTATATTCTATGGTGCAATGAATAGAGAAGAAAACTACAAAAGTGTTATATGGTTTATTGAGAATGTTTTTAAAAAAATAGAAAATCTAGAATTAGAACTTTGGGTAGTGGGAAATAAACCAGTGAGAGATTTATTTAAGTATAAATCAAAAAAAATAATTATTACTGGATATGTTGAGAATATTGCTAATATTTTCTCGGATACTATGTGCATGATTGCACCATTATTATTGGGAGCAGGAATCAAAATAAAAATTTTGGAAGCAATGTCTGCCGGGATTCCTGTAATTACTAATACCATAGGTATAGAAGGAATTAATGCAGAAGCAGGGATAGACTATTTGCATTGTGAAAAGCCAGAAGAATATATAAAAGCAATAAAATCTTTAGTAGATAATAAAATGATAGGTCAAAAAATTGGTAGAAGTGGAAGGGAATATATAATTAAAAATTTTTGTAAGGAAAAAGCAATGAAGACGTTTATTGAAAAATTAGAAATTATTAATAATTTATGATTAAGTAAAGAATTTAATTAACTAGGGTGAAAATGAATAAAAGACGTAATAAAATATTAATTTATTTTTATGAAAAAAGAGAATATATATATTTGATAACAGCAATGTTGGGAACATATATTGCATCAACTTGCTTTGTTCAGGAAACAAATTCTCTTGCTATTTATGGAGATGAGTATGGATATTGGCAGGGGGCAGCTTTCTTTTTGGGAATTGATTGGTCAGAAACAGCATCGGCTAATTTATATTATGGCTGTGGATATGGTTTGTTTTTGGCTCCGATCATGAAAATATGGAAAAACGATTCTGCTCTTATGATGCAAATGGCAATAAGAATGCAAGGTTTGCTTTTGTCGAGTTGTGTGCTGGTTGCATACAAATGTGTAGGACAATTAACACTCGACTTATCATGCATAAAGAAAATTATTGTTTCAGTTGTAGTTATCTTTTATCCTTATAATTTGTTGTTTGTAAATTTAACAATGAGTGAATGTTTTTTATCTTGGTGTATTTGGATACTGTTTTTTCTTTTTTTAAAATATTCAAAAGAAGAAAAAAAATATCAGTTAATATTGATAGTATTAATATCAATATTTATGTATTTAGTGCATGCAAGAACATTGTCAGTGTTAGTGGCAACATCAATAGTATTAATATACAAATTGTTAAACACGAAAAATAGAAAGGTTTTTTTTATATTTATAGTATTTAGTTTTATTATGCTTGTTTTGATTTTTATTATTAAAGAAAAATATATTGATAAGATGTACGTAAAAGCACCTGAAGAAATGTTAAAAATTAATAATGTGGAAGGACAAATTGATAAAATAGAATCTTTTATGTCAATAAAAGGATTTATAAATGTTATATATTCATCATGTGGAAAATTATATTATATATTAGTAGGCTCTAATTTTTTTGTTGGATTTGGTTTCCTTTTATGTTCAAAATTTGTTGTTTCAAATGTAAAAAATAAAAATGTACTAAAGTGTATTCCATTTATTTGGATTGTGCTTGTTTTTATATTTGCATGGGGAATTTCTTCATTGACAATGCCAGATGGTTTTGAATATAGAATGGATATATTAATATATGGAAGATATTTGGAGTATGTTTGTGGTCCTTTGATGATGGCTGGAGTGGTTTATCTTCTAGAAAAGCCTAAAAGTAAATATATATATTTTTTGCTTCTTTTAGGATTAATATTATCCATAATAATAGAAGAAAAAGTGTCAAATATAGCTCCTAACTCACATACTTGGTTAAATTGTGCATCAATTGCAAGGTTTTTTTATATTGCAGAAAATAATAAAGAGGCAGTATATTTTATTACATTAGGCAGAAGCTTTTTACTATTTATAATGATTTTGAGTAAAAATTTAAATTTGAAAAAATATCAAATAATAATTTTAGGATTGCTATTAATTGTTGGAACAAATTGGTATATGCAATTTAGAGAGATATGGGAAAAAAATGTCGTGGAATGGAGAGATGATATTTACATAAAGCAAAATGAAATATTAAATTATATTGATAATGATGAATTCGCCTTATATGAAGTAGAATATCCTGGTTTTTTTCAGTTTTTAAGAGTCGAATCGGATGTATATGTGTTTTATTCAATAGAGGAATGTATAAAGAATAAAGAAATTAATTTTTTTATTTCTAATTCGGACAATGAAAATATAGCTTGGATAAAGCAGCATGCAGATATTATTAAAATAAATGATAGATATGTACTTTGGAGTATTAAATAAAATTTTGCAATTTATTATTGCAGATGGGGTAAGCATATATTTGAAAATGGTTAAAAAAGTGTTAGGAAAATTTATTACATGGATAGGGGTGCGCCATGTTTTGGGGAATGAATATGGATTGTAGTTAAAATATATAATTTTACATTATGATGAGTATTATAATTATGGAAAGGCAGTTTAGTAAGAATATGAGGAAGATTTTATTAGTTGATTATATGGGACATTGTTTTCAAAATCAGCCAACAGGACATTCTTTGAAAGTTTTAAATGAATATAAAAGATTAGTTTGTGACAAGTTTGAAATAGGAATTGCTGCACCGAAAAGTATTATTAGTAATACAAATTTAAGTGATTATATTTATAAAATTCAATTGCCTTTCCAAATTGATGTTGATGAATGCAACAACAAGTTCTTTAATATCAAGTTAATGCAAATAAAGAAAATAGTTAATTTGTGTATTGTATTAATTAATCAACACAAAACTAAAGAATTTGATTATATATGGTTTTATAATGTTGATTTTATGTTTTTTTTAACGTTTTTTTTTGTGAATTTGAATAGATGCAAATTGGTTTGTACAATATATAGATGTGGTTTCTCGTCAAAAAAACATAAAAGAAGAAACGACTATATTTTTCGCAAAGTTATAAAAAAGATGTATTTGGTAGTACATACAATAGATATATTTATAGGTGATTGTCGTAAAGTTTTTGTTCCAGATTATTTATATGATAATATGAAGTATGAAAAATATAAATGCATAGAAAAGAAGGAAAAGGCTGTATGTTTGGGAACGATTGGACAAAATAAAAATATAGAAAGTCTAATTGATTCTTTCAGCCATAACAATTATGAGTTAGATATTGTAGGAAAATTCAGAAATAAAGAAAGATATGAATTTTTAAAAACTTTACAATTATCTCATATAAAAATTGAAGATACCTATTTACCAGAAGATAAGTATTATTCTTTATTAGCAGAAGCTAAGTATGCAATTTTACCTTATGATAAAAATGAATATTTTAAAAGGACATCTGGCGTGTTACAAGAATGTCTTTTTTTGGATACAATACCCGTAACATTCAAGAGTATATTAGATGATAATAATATTAGCGGCATAGGCATTGACACTATTCAGGACTTAGAAAAAATTGATTTTAAGCATATAGATGTATCTGGTATTAGAAAAAGAAATAGGATGATTTTGACTGAAAAGTATGGATGGGAAAAAAATAAAGAAAGATTGTATAAAGCCTTAGTAGAATAGTTGATAAGATTCTTTATATAAAAAAGGTAATCAATATGGATATAAAAAGGTTGGTGATTTTAAATAGTTCTGTAGGTTTATTAAATCAACTTGTAAATATTTTTTTCCAATTTCTAGTAAGGTCTGTATTTTTGCAATATTTGGGGATAGAATTGCTAGGCTTAAATAGCACATATGCTTCAGTGATTTCAATATTTGAGTTAGCAGAACTAGGTGTTCAAACAGCGGTACTTTATAACTTATATGCTCCTATTCATAATAACGATATTAAAAAAATCAATATGTTAATTAATGCTTTTGGGCATATATATCGATTTATAGGAATTGTCTTTATAATTGCTTCGTTTATTACATTGCCATTTTTAAAGTATGTAATAAGTGGAATAGAGATTGACCAAACAGTATGTCTATTTTTCTTATTACAGTCAGCTGGTTTTATTTTACCATATTTTTTTGCTTATAAAAGAGTTCTGCTGAGGGCTGATCAAAAAAGCTATGTTGTAAGCAATATTGATTTGTTTGTAAATATTTTTATGAACATTCTTAGAATTTTTGCAATTATAAAATGGGGAAATTATTATATTTATCTTTGTGTTACTATAATTCAAGTAATTACTGCTAATTTATTTATAAATATTGTTTGTAAAAAAAAGTACCCATATTTAGCACTCGGAAAAATAGATATTAGTATTTTAAAAGAAATTTTGAGTAATGTTAAAGATATCTTTGTGGCTAGAATTGCAGGATATATTTATGCATCAACGGATAATATTATAATTTCTATGATGCTTAACACAGTGACAGTTGGTTTCTTCTCAAATTATCAAATGATTATGAAAGGAATTAAAAACATTGTGGAGAGTGTTTTGGCTTCATTAGCACCATTGATTGGACAAATTTTGGCAGGAAACATTTCAAATGAGGTAAAATTAAGGCAGTTTAAGGTTTATATGCACATCAGATATATTATTGCGTTGGTAGTAGTGGTGCCATGTTATGTTTTGATAGATGATTGTATTACTTTATGGATAGGAAATACCTATATTATGTCAAGAGGAGTGGCTATTCTTTTATGTGTAGATTTATATATACATTTAATACATAGTGAGTGCTGTGATTACATTAATGGGATGGGATTATTTAAGTTAGAAAAGAGTATAGAAATTATAGGCGCATTAATAAATATAGTATCATCAATTTTATTATGCAGAAGCTATGGTGTCATTGGAATTTTGACAGGAACTGTTTTTTCGCAAGTATGGTTTTGGATAGGGCGTAGTTATGTTGTATATAAATATTGTTTTTCCGCACCTAAAAATCAATATATAAGTTATTGGATTGACAACTTTAAATTTATTACCATTATATTGATTTGTGTGATAGTATGTAAAGTTCAATATTTGAATATTATGATGGACATATTATTGATTAGATTTATAATAGGGGGCATTGCGTGTGTGGTAGTTGCACTTATTATGTATGCAATATTTTATGCACGTTGTGAAGAATTTAAAGTATTATTGAAATTTCTACAAAAATGACGGAAAGCGGCATGACTTTAAAACCTCCTATTGGCAGTTTTTTGAAATTGTATTTTTAGGGAAAACGTTTAGGCAATATCCTGTTTTGTGTTTTTTTCAGTCGGGCATCCAGATGGATGTTAATACCTGTAATCATATAAGTGATAATTATTGGAGATTCGATTATTTACCAGTTCTGAACTTGTGCGATTATTATAGGGCCTATAATATTTCGTTGTTCCTCGTGGAAATGGAGTATAAAGGCGGATATCTTAAGCAGGTTAAATATAAAGGCAGCGCACATATGAAGAAGAGGAACAGGAAATTTTGCAGGTACACTTTTCATCTTTTCCACAGGCGACTGGACAACGCCATTTACACTCATGGCGTTTTAAGCTATATTCCCAGTAGACCATGCGGGATCTGGCATGACACAAAGGAGCTCAATTTGCTAACTTATTATTGCTTTTGTTTGATGTTAGAACGGGAAATATTTGGCTGAGAAAATCGTAAAAATTCGACACTTTAGTTAGTAAAGACAACTACGATTTTTGTTTCTTATTTATATAATTTACTCAAACTTCGCATTTGAATAAGTGCCTGTGCGCCTGGTGAGTAGCTAAAAATTATATGCGAAGTTTGAGTTATTCATTTAAATCTGCTTGAAATTTGCGAAAACATGTGTACAAGCAGTGTTAAGAATTTTTATGTAGTTATGCTGCTAACCCCATTTGTAGTCGGATTTATTTACAAACCATATTCTTTATGTTTCCCAAAAGCAAGGAAAAAGACATTTTCATATGTATAAAAAAGGGGAGAAGTAAGTTGATTTTTATAGTATTTTTATGGTTAGTTTTGATTGTAGTAGGTATAAAATATAACAAAACTGCAAGTGAAACAGCATTTACTCTGGATAACTCCGTAGCGTTAAGAGGCATTTGTGCTATTGAGATTATGATGGGACATTTGGGAATAGCGACAGGAACGATGATATTATATCCGAACAGGAAAGCTGGAAATTTGTTTGTTGGTGTTTTTTTTGCTTTGTCTGGATATGGGCTTATGTATAGCGTTATTAATAAAAATGATTACATGGTTAATTTTATATTTAAAAAAGCAGGAAAATTGTTAATCCCGGTATATATTGTATTTGTGATCAATAATGTCTTGGGTAGTGTGATTGAAAAAAGAGCATTAGATTTGGCTGAATTTGTTAATATTAAAAATATATTTTTGATGACAAATTGGTATGTCTGGGAATTACTGATGTTATATATTGTATTTCACATTTGCTTTAAAATAAGCAGAAATGCAAAAATAATTTTTCGGGTAATACTTTGTTTTTCCATTATTTTTGTGATTGCTGCATATGTCTTAAAACTTGAAAATCCATGGTATGGAAGTACATTATGTTTTGGGTTTGGTATGTTTTATTATTTACATAGAGAGCAATTTAAAGAAATATTTGTATTTAGAAATCCGTTTATTAAGATGGCAGGATGCTGTCTGATTATGACAGCTTCAATATATCTATTTTTTGTGCGGGGGGGGGTAATTGGATTATTAGTTTCTAGGAATGTTGCGTCAGTGACTTTTGTGGTTTTATTACTTAGTTGTCTGCACAGGTTTAGTATAGGAAACAGTGTTTCGGTATGGCTTGGAAAGTGTTCATATGAAATTTTTTTGTTTCATCCATTGTTTATAAGGATATTGAGGCCCTGGATTAAAAATGATGTAATTTATTCTTTCTTGGTAATAGGAATTACGATTTTAGTTTCTTATTTATATATTTTATGTGAGTGCAGAATAAAACTTATGTGTAAAAAGTATATGCAAAAAGGATAAAAAATACTGCATTATTTATATGTGGCATGTACAATAGAATTTTTAGAACCTTGAAAATTTTATATCTTATACAGGGAGCTTAGCATATATTAAAATGTTTTTCATCTAAATATTTTGATATTATCCTTGTGATTGCCAGATGATTGTGTTAAGGTATATATATGAATCAAATCACACACATGAAATTTCTGCAATTCTGTGAGTAGGATCGGTCATCCGATGTCGTGGCTTTTCGCCGAAGATTCATGCAATCACACAAC
>CATJCJ010000445.1 GCA_949738935.1 uncultured Eubacteriales bacterium
ACGTATCATCGCGAATGCCGCCAACAAGAACCGTATGCAGCGCAGCTCCACCAACGACTTGCAGCAGACGGTAGCCGCCGAAAGCAACCTGCAGGACGTAGTGCAGCTCGCTGCGGATATGCACCGTAACCGCGAACCGCTGCTGCACACGGCGGTTTTTCTTGAAATGATCTCGGATAATCTGGATAACCTCCGCATTTTACAAACCGAGGTACAGACAGAATTGGTGCGTTCGAAATTAAATGTTGACCGCTTGATGTTGCGCCAGCAGCACGGCTTTATGAGCGTAATGCCAAGCGGTCGGAATATGTTCCGTGAGCAGTTTGAGCGAGTTCTGCCCGCGTCATCGGTTGCGAATCTTTACCCCTTTTCATTTTCCGGCAAGACGGACGAAAACGGTTTTTATCTCGGGAGAGATAAGTACGGGAGCAACATTATTGTCGATTTCGACAAACGCTCAAATGATAAGACCAACGCCAACGCGCTTATTTTGGGAAACAGCGGACAGGGCAAATCCTATCTGTTAAAGCTAATTCTGACCAATCTTCGTGAGAGCGGAAAAAATATAATCTGCCTTGATCCCGAAATGGAGTACGTCGACTTGACCAAAAATCTCGGCGGCTGTTTTATTGACCTTATGTCAGGCGAATACATTATAAATGTGCTTGAACCGAAATCGTGGGGCGATGAAACTGCAGATGATGACGCTCCGCGAGCGTTCAGATCAAAGACCAAGCTGTCGCAACACATCAGCTTTCTGCGCGACTTCTTCCGCAGCTACAAAGATTTTTCGGACAGAGAAATTGATACAATTGAGTTATTGCTGATTAAATTATATGAGAAATTTAATATCAGCGACGATACCGATTGGAGCAAACTGAAAGCAACCGATTACCCAATACTTTCGGATTTTTATGAGTTGGTGGAGGCTGAATATAAGGCTTTTAATCCGAAAGAGAAAAGCCTCTACACCGCCGAAAACTTGCAGAATATCTGCCTCGGACTGCACTCAATTTGCAAAGGCGCGGAAAGCAAATTTTTTGATGGACACACGAATATAACAGATAATAATTTTGTGACTTTCGGTGTAAAAGGACTGCTCCAGGCAAGCAAAAATATCCGCAACGCTCTGC
This sequence comes from uncultured Eubacteriales bacterium, assembly GCA_949738935.1. Classification (GTDB taxonomy): domain Bacteria; phylum Bacillota; class Clostridia; order Lachnospirales; family CAG-274; genus MGBC114079. Next base: position 1,134 of record CATJCJ010000445.1, read on the forward strand.
TGTTCAACGTTCTCGCGTATATGTCCGAGCAGCTTCTGAGCAGAGGAAATACGGTCGTGAGCATTGATGAATTTTACCTTTTCCTCACCAACTTGACCGCAGTGGAATATATCCGAAACTTTATGAAGCGCGTCCGCAAAAAGGAGTCCGCCGTGATACTCGCAAGCCAGAACATTGAAGATTTTCTTGTAGAGAACGTTCGAGAACTGACCAAGCCACTGTTCTCAATCCCGACTCATATTTTTCTGTTCTATCCCGGAACCATCGAAAAGAAAACCTATATGGATACGCTTCAGGTCGAGGATTCCGAGTACGGTTTGATTCAATTCTCACAGCGCGGCGTATGCCTTTACAAATGCGGAAACGAACGCTACTGCTTATGCGTGATTGCCCCCGAGCATAAGGCGGCGATGTTCGGCGCGGCGGGAGGCAGATAACTTTCTCTTGCTTTTTTAAAAAAAATGTGGTATACTATATAATATAATAAGGGGGCGGAAGAGATGGATTTTAAAACATCTATTGTAACAGGCAGCGCACTCGGCGCGATGGTAAATGCCGTGCGTGATTTTGATAAGCGTGATTGTTTCGACAGCTTGTCGAAATATCTAAAGTCACAGTGCGGCAGCCGTATTTGTATTCTATACGGGTTGCGTCGAACGGGAAAAACCACAATGCTTCAACAAGCTATCGGCGAATTACCATTGTCCGAATGTGCATACCTGAAGGCAAGAACCACGGACAC
>CATJCJ010000446.1 GCA_949738935.1 uncultured Eubacteriales bacterium
AGACCTAATCTTAAACCATAAGAAAAATTTTCGTATGTGTCCATACTGTTAGCTTCGTGTATAAGTTCTTCTAATTTTGTGAAGTTTTCTATATCCTCAGATGACATTTTATCTGTAAAATATTTTCGTATTTCACTTATCTTTTCATTAATCTTTTGGTAGTCCTTATGTCTTGAAACAATTTCTTCAAAAGGATAAATTTTACCATTATACAAATCATTTATAACACTCATATTAATTTTACTCCTAATAAATATTTTCTATTTTTTATCAGCCACTTGAAAGATAAAGCCGCACATTGTATAATATTTATGCGGCTCTTTTTTCAATAATAGAGCTGTATAGGAAAGCGGCGTAAACACACTTGCCAACAAGCGCCGCTTTCATCTATTTTTTCGCATTAAGAGCTTTAATGCCATCACGCAGTCCTTGTGGTCTGGATACACCTTTCTGCTTACAATATTCATCAAGAACTTTTAATTCTTCTTCAGTAAGCCGAACGTCTACCCTCATTGTTTTAGGATTGTCAGTAGTTGGTCGCCCTCTATGCTTCTCCGGCATATTTCCCTCCTTTCTTTGCCAACAATTATATTATAATTCATTACCGCCAATAATTATTATCGTTCTTGCTTTTGAATTTTTCTATCAGGATATAACTTACCACAAAATACTGAAGCGTGGCTTTTAATTTTTATCTCCCCTCTTTGCTCGCTGAATTTTGCGTTCTTATATCCCTCGTCAGAAAGAAAAAAGCGACAACGTTCGCCCTTATGTCCAACAGAGCTGTTATCGTTTAATACTTCCAGAGTTATCATATAATGAGCTTCTTTCATAAAACGTTCCTCACCCATTAAATCGTGTCCCAATAAAACGGCTGAATTTGATTTTATTCTTGCTTCCGCAAGTTTTTGGTGAATAGAATTATCTTTCTTATTCAGAAAGTATTTCTTTACATTTTTAATAAAATTACTGCATTCCTGTTCTGCTGTTTTTTGAAGTTTTTCTATTGTATTTTTTATAAGATTTTTTGTTGTTTCTTCTTTTATTTCAGAAATACTTTCCTCTAATCGGTTAAGCGTTTCCTCTTTATTTTCTGCTGAATATTGATAAATAATTTTTAATTCATTTTCAGTAAATCTCATTCAATATATTCCTCCGATTTCCTTTGATTTTCCACAAGTATTTTGTCAAGTGTCTGACTTATATTACTTGAATTAAAAAGGATTTTTAAAATCATATTAACTTGTTCATCTGTCAAAATTTCCGGCTGAGGAAGATAACTTTCCAGCATAGCACCTCTCGTACAAAGCCTATGTGTTCTTTCTTTTCGGTTAAGTGTTTTTAAGCAGTTCTGTAATGTTTTTTCTTCCTGTTCCGCACGTCTAAGACGGCTTTCAGTTTTTGCAATATCCTGATTAATTTTTTCAAGTTTTTCTTTTTGCTTCATAAGCAATTCTCCTTTATTGGAACAAGTAGATAAATCCTGTTTGGCTTTCCAAACTCCTGATGTATTCTCATAATTAATCCTGCTTTTTCTAATTCGTTCAGATAACGTCCGACAGTCATAATACATTTTGAAATATCAGCCGCAAGCTTTGTAAGTGGAAAATAGACAAACAATGTTCCGTTTTCATCTTTTATTCCAGAATTTAATACTGCGTCAAATATCAGACAATACATAATTTTCGCTGTATTACTGATTGAAAGCGGCAATAATGCTTTTGGAAAAAGCATACAATCAGGCATAGACATATCAGATGTTATAAACTCACAATTCATTTAACTCAATTCCTCCTCTGATTTTTATTTTTAAAGAAATATTTATAATAATCAATATTGTTTTATTATCAATTTTGCCGTTCTATCCTCACTGTTCTGACAGGCAACCCTGCTCGGCGCTGTGTCATCCTTTTCAGGCGCTCGCTCATATTTCAGAGGTCGTTGCGGTTTGTTCAGTTCGGACGGTCATTCAATTTAAACAGCTCATTTAATGAACTATATTTATAATAAAACATTTTTGCACTCTCTCCCGTATATCCACAAATTAGAATTTTTTCCTCAAAATAAAAAAATTTCCACGATTGTGGAAAAATATTATAATGAATTCCAAAGAATAAAAAACTGCTATTGCATAATTATATATATACAATAACAGTTTTTTGCTTTAAATTTTCAGCTATATTTATACTATCTATACATTTTTAGTATTTTAAAACATAAAATCCCCAAACACAATTACTAAACTCTCCAGCAGCAAATATATGCTCTTGTTTATTGATAATAACTTTATAAACACAAAAATTATATTCTTGTCCATATAATGGATCGCAAATTTTTATAGATTTACCAGTAGATTCCCATTCATAATTAAATATATTAACACCAAATAAAATTGTATTACCGTCAATACCAGTTATTTCATGCTTCCATAATTTTTTTTAAAAAAATTTCATTTGTTTTATCACCTGCGATTTTAATTTTTTATCCAAATAGATTAGAATTAAAATATGTTTCCGTAATGTATTTCTCTGTTATAAAATCAAACTTTTCAATTAATGGTTTTTTATCGATGTAAATCCACTTTTGAATATAATTAGGTTCAACAATAAATAATCTTTCATTTTCTAATTTTGTATATTTGTTATATGAACTTATAAAATATTCCTTATATAATTCACAAAATTTGAAATTATCCATTGGTTTGCCTAACTCAACACATCTGCCCTCGATTTGAACATTATCAAAACACAATGAAACATATGGATTATGTATTATCTGTCTATATTTTCTAAAAGCATTATCTGTTTGAAAATAGAATTTATTATTATATATAATAACACTCATCATTCTTGAAGTTACTCTATCATTTAAAGATGTAGACAGTACCATATTTTTAGCTGTTCCAATATCAGCAAAAAATTCTTCTGTTTTTTTTATAAATATATTAGACATTGACAACACAGCCTCCAAATTTAATTTTCAATATAAACATCTCATGTTATTATTATAACAGTTTTATTATTATTCCACAAATATTTTTTGACTTAGCCGCCTCGTCTGGACTGTGCTTTTCCTTTCATTTTTATTTTACATCTAATTCGCCTTAACCTGTGTCATTTGTTTATTGCGGTGGCATAAAAAACAAGATAAACTGGCAATTCAAGATATTTATAAAATAATAATAGTGTAAAGTGAAATATATAAGTTATAAAAACTTATATATTTCACTTTTTAGAGTATATCTGAAAACTCTTATATCTATTGTTAAAACCACCT
>CATJCJ010000447.1 GCA_949738935.1 uncultured Eubacteriales bacterium
AAGACGATATAAATGATTTGAGGGAAAATTATAATAAGCTGTGGGAAACTTCAAAAACAGTTTTAGACAGATTTTTAAAAATACAACTGTAAATGAAACAATATTTTAAAATCAAAAAAATAAATAGACTATAAATCGACCGCTTTTCTATTGAGAGGCGTTTTTTTTATGCAAAAAGGAGGAAAATTCTATGAGCGATTTAATTGATGTTGACTTTGACAACGAAAAACCTGTGGTTTCAGGCAGAGAACTTCACGAAGCGCTTGAAATAAAAACAAAGTATTCCGACTGGTTTAAAAGAATGTGCGAATACGGTTTTAACGAAGAAACGGACTTTAAAACTTGCTTCTCAAATTTGGGAAGCGAGTTACACGGAGGACAGAACAAGGTTGACCATCAGATCACTATATCTATGGCAAAGGAAATTTGTATGCTTCAGCGTAACGAAAAAGGAAAGAAATTCAGACAATATTTTATTACCATTGAGGAAATGTGGAACTCTCCCGAAATGGTTATGAAAAGAGCATTGAGGATTGCAGCCGGCAATATTGAAACACTTATGCTTGAAAATACTGTGCAACAACAGCGAATAGCAGAATTGCAGCCAAAAGCAAGTTATTATGATGTTGTCTTAAACTGCAAAGACCTTTTGCCCATAAGTATAATTGCAAAAGATTATGGCTGGACTGCCGTAAGACTTAACAGCTATCTTCACGAAAAAGGTGTTCAGTATAAGCAAAGTGATATTTGGCTTCTGTATCAAAAATATGCGAAAAATGGCTATACGAGTACCAAAACACATACTTATGATGGTTTGGACGGCAGTATACGTTCAAAGGTTCACACATATTGGACGCAATCAGGAAGATTATTCATTTATGGACTTTTGAAGTCTGACGACATACTTCCTCTTATAGAAAGAAGTAAAAAAGAATAACAATTTTTATAAAAAATAATGTTTGTATTGTGATTTCTTTAAGGTAATAACGCATTTGCTTACTCTTGAACTTAAAAATGAACTTAAAAATATAATGACGATTGCTCTATAAAATGGTATAATTTAACCGACAAGTAAGTACCCGACTTCTTGCGAGGCAGGTATTTACTTATTGTGTTCAGCGGGAGTTTGTATTCCCACTGAACACAAAGGCGTTGTTAAATGCCTTTGATTATGAGTATTTTGTGAAGCAAAAGAACGAATAATTTTTTTGACTAAATCATACAAAAATGGTTTAGAAAATAAATTTTAAAGCGGGAAAAGGCAAAGCGGCAAAAAAGAAAATGACATTTGAGCAGAGGAAAACTAAGGCTGAAAAATGGCTTTCCACACAGGAATTAACAGGTAATGCTCTAATTAAAGCGTATCGGAAGAAATTTGCTGTTGACAGGTTAAAAGCCGTTTAAGAACTTCAAAAATTGGGAAAAACCTTTACTAAAGAAGAAATAAGCAAAGAGAAACAAGCTATAGAAGCCTATAAACGTCAGCAGCAGCAAAAGAAAATAAAAATACGGCAGAAAAGACTGGAGAAAAAACAACAATCGGAATATTCGATGTTAGAACAAGACGATATGTTTTGTTATATTGCGGGTTATACTTTCGGCGGCGCACCTTACGGTCTTACATGGGAAGAAGTTGGAATCGACAGTGATTTGCCTTTTGATATGAAAGCAGAGTTATATAAAAAAGGATTTATGTAAATTAAAATATATATAGCTTTATTGCTGTTAAAAAAATTGTTATTTGTAAAGGTTTTTGCCTAAACAGGCTGCCGTATTGCAGAGATTAATAAAATCCTGTTTTGCGGCAGCCTGTTATTTTTTTGTTTATTCCGTTTATAGCTTTTTAATAAAAACATCATTGTTTTCTCATTAACGATGGTGTTTTTTTACGTCCAAATCAAAATCATAAAGGAGGAATTTTTATAGCGACAACAAGAATAATGCCTTGTCATATTGGCAAAGGAAAAACAATTTTATCTTCAATAAAAAGCTCTCTTGACTATGGAAAAAACCCGGATAAAACTCGTGACGGTGAATTTATTTCTTCTTATGAGTGCAGTCCTCAGACAGCTGAATATGAGTTTTTAATATCAAAAAAACAGTATGAATTTATAACCGGCAGAAGTCAAAATAAAAAGCACGATATTTTGTTTTATCAAATCAGACAATCCTTTGAACCGGGTACGATTATGCCCGAAAAAGCCAATCAAATAGGATATGAATTAGCTATGAGATTTACAAAGGGAAAACACGCTTTTATTGTTGCTACGCACGAAGATAAGAGGTATATTCATTCCCATATTTATTTTAATTCAACTGCCCTTGACTGCACAAAAAAGTTTAAAAACTTTTGGGGTTCGGCTCGTGCTGTCAGAAGATTAAGCGACCAAATTTGTATTGAAAACGGGTTATCAATTATTGAAAATCCAAAGCGGAATAAAAAGCATTACGGTAATTGGTTAGGAGATAAAAAGGAACTCTCAAACAGAGATATTTTAAGACGGGATATAGATAATATCTTAGCTGAAAATCCAAAAAATTTTGAGGAATTTTTGCGCTTAATGGAAACGATAGGATATACAATAAAACGAGGTAAAAATTTAATTTTCAGCTACTCAAAATTTAACAGACCTATCCGTTGTAATTCCTTAAAAGGAAATTATACAGAGGATATTTTAAAAGAACGAATTGAGAAAAAAACAGATGAAAAGCAGGAAGAATTTTTAGATAATAATGTAAATATTAAGCCTGTTAAAATAAGTCTAATTATTGATATTCAGAACAGTATAAAAGCGAAAAATTCACCCGGTTATGAATGCTGGGCAAAAATTTTTAATTTGAAACAAGCGGCTCAGACTTTAATTTATTTACAGGAAAATAATATTGACGAATATGAAAAATTAACGAATAGTATTTCTGAAAAAACAGGTCTGCAAAACGGCTTATCAGAAAGGATAAAAACTATTGAAAAACGTCTTAATGAGATAAGAGATTTACAAAAACATATAGGTAATTACGGCAAAACAAAAGAGATTTATACGCAGTATCGCAAGTCAGAGTATGACAAAAGTTTTCTTGAAAATTTTGAGGAAAAAATTATATTGCACGAAGCCGCAAAAAGGGCGTTTAACGCTCTCAGACTGAAAAAATTACCGTCAATTAAGACGTTAAAAGCAGAATATGCCGCACTAAAATCAGAAAAAAATAAGCTATACAGCGAATACAAAAAAGCTAAAGATGAAGTTAAAAAACTTACGATTATAAAAGCAAATACCGACCGGTTGTTAGCTTTCTCAAAAGATGAAAAAAGTCCTCAGAATAAAGATTTCAACAGATGATTTTTGTCTTTCAGCAGACGCGCAACGGCTTAAAAAAAGAACGCTTCAGCGTTCTTTTTGAGGGTTTGGGAAACTTCCCAACAAGCAAAAATTGAGCAAAATTTTCCGTAGGAATAATGAGCGAAATTTCGTTTATGGGCGCCCATAAACATTGCTTACCAAGAGTGTTTGGTATTTTTGTATTGCAAATAAAAACAGCTTTTTATATTTTTTAAACTATAATAGCTATAAAATAATAAATAACAAAACAAGTTAAATAAAAATTAGTTATAAGTAAAAGTTATAGCCGGTTCTAACTTATTTGTATTAGCAAAACACTTGAA
>CATJCJ010000448.1 GCA_949738935.1 uncultured Eubacteriales bacterium
ACAACATTCTCTATAAAGAGAGATAAGCATCTGATTATGCATAGAAAAATTTAATATAAACCAGACCACATATAACGACATCAAGCCACTTTTTCATCCTCAAATATGCTAAAAACATTGAAAAATAGGTATTTCTTGATATGGGCCATATGGGAAGTATTGATTTTACTGGATTCTTTGCAAAAATCATACTGAAAATACGCCATTTTACAATAATCCAGTGACCATGTGAATATAATGGTAAGATGGAATAAATAAAGCCAGTCCTGATTAGTTGGACTGGCTTAGATGAATTATTTCATTGGATATTTATTTAATCATCTTCCGTAACACGAACAAGCTGATTTTCTGGCACATCAAATGGAACTGTATTATACGGATTGTTACATTTTTTACATAATGGAATTATATACCAATAGTTTCTAGTATTACTTCCATGCTTCTGAACATGTCCACCAACCTCCCATGAATTTTTATTGCAACACGGACATAATGTAGTTGTTCCACATGTTTTTTTATCTAACCAAAATCTTATCCATGAAGAATATCCATATGGTTTTCTATCTGATGTACCTTTAATATTATGCACTAACATATTTTTCACCTCTTTTCTCTATGGATAAAATTATACTCTTAAAATAGATATAAGTCAACAACATAATGTATAAATATATAAATCAACATACAATATATAGTTTTCCTCACACATACATATCATCTAACACTAAGACATTCGATTCCACTCGAATAATGAGAGTTCGATTCTCTCTATATGTTTTCAGACAGTCAACATGGCTGATTTTAAAGTCTTAAGTTACATAAAATTAAAAAGTACCTCTTGACAGCCATTAAAATCGTAGTACAATAAAATGATTTAACAGTTGTTAAATGGTCGGCATGGGGATAAGTTAAAAAAGGAGACAAACAAAAATGCACAATTTCAAGTATGTAACAAAAATGCACAATTTCAAGTATGTAACAAAAATGCACTTATCCCCTGTAAAGAAAGAATTAATTCAGATTATTAATGCAGTACAAAACCAAGTCCGCAAAGATTTTACTTTTCAATATGAATTTGTAGGCAGTGTCAAGCGAAATATGGTGACGTATGATGTTGGAACAAACATAGGCTATGATTTTGATGTAAATATCTTGGTTAATGTTGATAAGTGTAATTTTCAGGCAAAGAAAATCAAAACAAAAATTAGGCTTGCATTTAATAAGGTTGTTCACTGCTATGGATATGATGATGCTGAAGATTCTACAAGAGTTATTACTATTAAGGTAAAAGACAGGAAAAATTCAAAAGTAGTACATAGTTGTGATTTTGCCATAGTAAATGATTATACAGATGATGATGGTAACGAAAGACAGAAATATATCCATTTTAATAAGAAGCAAAATAGTTATTCTTGGAATGAGCAGCCGCAAGGATTCTATTTATTAGATGAAAAAGTTGAATGGATCAAAGATTGTGGATACTGGCAGGATGTGAGGGAGTTGTATTTGGATAAGAAGAATCACAATAATAGTTTGCATAAACATTCCAGAAGCATCTATGCTGAAACTATTCAGGAGATTTGTCAGAAATATGGTTATTTCGATTAATTACAGTATAAGGAATACATACGAGAGGGCAGTTTTATACTAATGGATATAATATAGGCTGCCCTTAATAACTGTCATTGTCATAATAGCTTATATGGATTTTATAAGACTTAAAACTATGATTTCATTGACGGTGAATATCATATTAAAAAGATCAAATGAAAAACTTTTTCACTTGAAAAGAATCCCAATTTCATTGTCCAAATAAAGCACACCTGGATATAAGCAGAGTCAAAATGGTCAAAATCATTAAGTGTAAAAAGACCATAATGGACTTTTTACAAAATCAGTGGACATGCCCAAATGGGCACGACCAAATCAAGAGGTCAAAATGACCTCTTGAAATTGCTAAAGAGCTTGGAATAACATTAGTGCCTATTAAGTGAATAATCCGGGGTGAAATCCATCACCTGTCCGGCGTATGGAAATCATCATTACGTTTAGTCGGAAATCGCGTTTCCGTTAAAACCTGGTTTCTCAAAAACGTGACGATGAAGTTTCGTCATGTTTAGCAGCAACCTCTCGATTTTTCTGAAAAAATC
>CATJCJ010000449.1 GCA_949738935.1 uncultured Eubacteriales bacterium
TTAAGAGATAACCGAAATAATACATATGTTGATACAACATATGATAAAATAGAACATATAACATCTGTAACAGCTTCACAAATGCAAAAATATGAAAAGTGGAATTTTGATTGGAGTGATCCAGATTTAAATGATTGTTCTATTTATGCATTATATGTTGAAGGCTCCAAGCAGACACAAGGTCTTATTGCATGTAGGGAATACAAAAATAAAAATCAAACTAAAGGTTATATAGAGGTTGCATTGGCAGAAGCTAACCCAAAGAATGTAGGTTTAGGGGGCAGATATAAAGGTGTCGGAGCACATTTGTTTTCTATAGCAAGTAGATTAAGTTTAGATTTAGGATATGATGGCTATGTTACTTTTATTAGCAAAACAGATTTAGTGCAGCATTATATTAAAGAATTACATGCAGAAGTATTATTTGGTTCAAATATGCAGATAAATCCAGAAGCGTCTAAACGTTTGGTAGATATATATGACAAGAAAGCGAGGGAAATGTACAATGAAAAATGATAACATTTATAATTTTGAGAATCATTTATCAGATGGTAGAATGGTAGAGAAACCTGTTGTCAGAGTCATGTATGATATTCGCAAAATGTCAGAGTATATAAAAGAGTTAGGAAGGCCATTAACTGAAGTAGAAGCAAATCAGTTTATTATTTGTTAGTTTCTGTAAAGAGTTATAAGGCATATCGGATGTAAAAGTCTGGTGTGCCTTATTTTTTACGATTATGTGCAGATATTGGTTTAGAAATATAGTAAAATGTCCCAATATGTGTTAATATTTAATAAACGATAAATGCAGTGTAATTACCACAAAAATAAAAACACATGGGGATGAAAAAATGAGTGTTGTAGCTAATATTATATCAGCAGTAATGAAATCAGTGGTAGGGGATAAAATAGGAAATGAATTAGTCAACGAAGTGATTGGCATTTCATTAGATGAGGTATCCGAAAAAGGGATTAATAAGATTAAAGATTTCATTAATGAAGAGAAATCTATAATTGAACATGTTCTCTCTAATGAAAATCTGCAATCTATGAATATACCAGAAGATCATATTGATTATTTGGTAGCAGAGATAAAAGATTTATTGTTAGAAGTTGAAATTACTGATGAAGTGCTTAGGCAGTGTAACTATGATAGCATGAATTTAAGTGCGTTTTTGTGGGATGAATATAAAGAGTGTAAAAATGATTATATAGAATGTGAAAGTGAGATTAAACGATGCTTATTTTCTGTTTCAGAAGCATTGATTAAATTGGTACGTGAAAGTGAAAATTTTGAAAAAGATGTTTTGATACATATAAGCAATTCTGTTGATGATACTAACGTGGGATTGCAAAAAATATCGGAATATATGGATCATAATTTTGATAAATTGAATGCTGATAATCAGGCTATTCTTGAGATATTACGAATGATACTTGAACAAAAACAAGAGGGAAGTGTAAAAAATAAAGAAAAACAGAAAAAAGTACAAAGCAGAACACAAGAATATGCTGATAAATGGAAAGAAAACATGTTCCTAAATGATTTTAATAAACATGATAAAAAAGATACAGATGAATATGTAACATTAGAAGAAGTGTATAAACCTTTTCATTTACCACCTTATGTATGGCGAGAAAATGACAAAAAGGATCCTGAATATAATTTAATTGATGTAATGACAGAATATATAGAAGAACGTAAAAATAATAATAAAATGTTATTAATTTTAGGGCAACCTGGAATTGGAAAGAGTACATTAATCACGTGGATTCTTAATAATATTACCAATAATATTAATGAAGTATTAGTATATCAGTTTGCCTCTGATTTAATAAGTGTAAAATGGGAAAATATTAAACCGGAGAAGAAAGAGCTAAAGTATGATATCGTTGATGACATAATTGAAGCATTAGACTTGTCTTATGAGAATTTGAATGGAAAATTATTAATTATTGATGGTTTTGATGAAATAAGTCTAGGGAATGAACGGAAAGAAATTTTAAATCAATTATATATAAAATTAGTAAAAGGAAAACGAGTAAGGGATTTTTCTTTAGTTATTACATGTAGAGAAAATTATATTCAAAATGTATATAGGGTTGAGTGTGACTATATTACTTTACAGCCTTGGAACGAAGAACAAATACAAAGTTTTTGTTCTGTTTATAAAATATTGACCAAAATTGAAGTGTCAGACAATATGATGGGAAAAATATTAGAGAATAAAAATATTTTTGGTATACCACTCATATTATATATGGTTTTGGCATTGAATATTTCCATTGAAAAGGATAATTCAATTGTAGATGTATATGATCAGATTTTTTCATTGGATGGAGGTATTTACGAAAGATGTTTACAGAATAAAAGATATGAGGATCCGCATTGGATAAGGAATATAAAGGAACAAATACATTTGATTTCAAAAGAAATAGCGTTTTGGATTTATGAAAATAAGCCAGAGGAAGCATATATTCCACAATATGATTATAAGAATATAGTTTATAAAATTGCAAACGAATCAAAATATTATAAAGAGGAGATAAAACATAGTTTTAAAATAGGAAATTATTTTAAAGAAATTAGACATTGTGAAGGAATTGAAACGGAAAAATTGTATTTTGTTCATCGTTCTATTTATGAGTATTTTGTCGCTGAAACTATTTATAGTTCAATAGAAGGTGCGATGATAGCACTTTCAGACATAAGTCAGAAAGAATTAGCTGTAAATATTCCTAAATATTTAGCAGAAAGACAAATTTCTTATACAATTGGTGAATATTTAAAATATAAAATTATTAATTTATATAATAAAATGAATGATGAAAAAAAGAGTATTTTTTATAGGTGGTGGGAAACAGCAGTTATTAAAATGATGAAAGATGGAATGTTTCTTTATACTCCCTTTTTTCCGACAGCTAAAACAGAAAGATATTTTTTTAAAAATAATTTAGAAAAAGAAGTTCAATGTTTTAGTAATCTTATAGAAATATTGAGATTATTATTGTGTACAAGTAATAGAGAATATATTATGCAAGATATTGATAGGGAATGTCTTGAAGAGTACATAAGATATTGCAGTAAGGTATATAAGAAAAAAAGACAGCTTAAAAGAAGTGGATGGTCTTCGAATATAGTATATATAGATTTAAGTGATTTAAATTTAAGTAAAATGTTTTTAGCAAAACTTAATTTAGAAGGAATAAACTTGGAAGATACAGATTTACGAGATACAGATCTGCATAATATAGAATTAAATGGTGCAAATTTAACTGGAGCGAAATTAAATGGTGCCAACTTGGTAGACGCAAAATTAAAAAGAGTAATTCTATCAAACGTAGACTTGACAAGCACAGATTTAACAAATGCACAATTACAAGGAGCAGACTTATCAAGAGCAGATCTAACAAATGCAAATTTAACAGAAGCGAATTTAATAGGAGCAAATTTGCAGAAATGGGACAAAGGCGGACAATTAAATCTTATAGGAGATGCAAATTTTAAGGAAGCAAAATTAATAGGGACATATTGTGATGAAAATCAGATATTTTTTTTACAAAAACAAAATGATTTAGAGAGAATTAAGGTATATATTTATCAAACGCAAGAATTAATAGACTATAAAGAGTATTGTAAAAGGCAATAGTATATTTTTTGAATGATATAATTTTCAGATGAAAATATTCTCATGTATAAATGATAAATGGGGATACCTATCCAAAATCTGTATGTTTTCTTGCACTTATTGGGATGTGGCGAAAATGTTCGGTAAGATTTGGCGTTATGAATAGGGGTATATAGTGATATAGGGTGGTAGATATATGGGAGATTTAAACATACCCCATCCCTCTATAGGATAATATTTGTCGCCTTACCCAGAAGCCAGATATTTTGCAGTTATTATGTTACCATATAAGAAATGCTCCATATTTTAATTTTACCGTATTAGTTAATAAACTGTAAGGCATAATTTAAAAACTTGAAATTTGCTGAAAAATCATTTACATATTAAAGGATTAGAGACAAGCATATAAAAGTTGGCATATTTCTATACAGGGTATACCTGTATATAGAGGATTCTATTTTTTTACGAAAATATACCCCCTATCGAATAAATATTTTTTTGATATTTTAGTTGATAAAAACGGCTCTTGTTATTAGAATATAAGAGAATTTATAACAAATAGCTATTTATATTGCGAGTTTTCATAATGAAGCTGCCATTTAAAAAGAAAAAAGAAGTGGTCTTTAAAACAGTAGAACCACATCAGGACTTTATATTGAGAAATCAGGAGAATGAATTTACTGATTTCAGGGATATAGATATTGAGGATTGTCTGGCGGACATGATTGTCACACCAGAACAGTTTGTGGTTTTAACAGCACCTAAAGCGCAGAATAAAATACGCTTTGTCCAGGCATGTACACATGATGGGGAGATTGAAGTTGAATTAGGGATTGAAGATGGGGGAACACATCTGTTTTATAAAATGTGTTCAGAAGAAGAGTGCTATCGTATTTTCCTTGATTTTTATGAAAACAGGTTGACTCCCAGAATGGAAGAATATAAGCCGGTAGAATTTTGATAATTAGATATTCATGCTACCCCTTATATGGCATTCTTAGAATGGATACCTTATTCTTGCTTTATAATCAATGGTCTATCTTTAAATTTCAGACATAATGGTTACATATGATAAGTTGATGGAGTAAATCTATTGTGTCTGAAATTCTAACGTGTACATTAGATTATCAGCGTTATTTAGGGGCATATTTATATAGGGGTATATCGTATATATGGGATTTTATATTTTGAACGGGAACATACCCCCCTATCCCCTTGTATGCAGCTAGTTTATAAAGTTACCTAATTCTTCCCAATAATCAATCGTATATATTGAAATTCTGAACGAAAATCGTACAGTTGATAAATTGGCAGACTAGAAATAAAATGCCTGAAATTCTAAGATGTACATTAGAATATAAAAAGGAACGGCTCATACTTTATAATAAGTGATCCGTTCCTTTCTGAATGGTTTCTATTCACTTTTTGCAAGCTCATTATCTGGATGAAAAGTCTCAATCATTAACATCATAGCAAGCTGGAATCCATAGGAAAAGCTTTCAAAGGAATAGATAGTTGACATTTCATTTTCCAGAAATCCCAGCCGTTCTAAAAGACTTTGATCTTCTGATAGCTTATTCTTGAGCTGTTCCATGATGCCGCTGATTTCCTGCTCTGTTTTTCCGTATTCTTCACACTTAGGCAGGATATTTTCAGCAGGATAAATTTCACCATCATAAAGCTGTTTTAAAATGGATTTACTCATTTAGTGCTGCCTTCATTACCGAAAAACATGTCATTTCCTGTAAAGACCTCCACCATGAGCAGCGCGCCTAATTTCAGGGCATACGTAAATGTGCCGTATTGGGTAATGTCGTCAACATCTGCCTGGGCGTTACAGTAGTTGTTAAATAATTCCTTTGCGGTATTATCCAATTTTGCTGTTAATTCTTCCATGCATTTTCCCTTGTGATTTATAGCCTTATGGAGAGATGAATCATCCGAATACAGAAATGAATCAGGACGGACATTCCCAAGGTATAATTGTTCTATTATGCTTGACATATTCAGTTCCTTTCTTTGGTTTGATTAGTCAGTTAGTTACTGGTTTTTAAAGCTCCAACAATTCCTTGTATGGATTTGTTACGCATGATATAATATTTACGCTCGAAATGCCATCAGGCAGTTGCTGGGTGGGAAAGTGGCTGGTTACTTGGCAGGTATGCTGCCGCTTTCTCTTTTTTATTTTGGTTTGCGGATTCAATTTATCACCTCACTTTTTATCCGTGAGGTAACTATATAGCTGTGATTAGAAAAAATCAATAGGTTTGAAAGGGATTTTCGGTTTAGGAAGGGGGAGTGTTGGCTTCATAGTTCGGGAGGGTTCAAAATTGGGGCTGATGTATGAGGGGAACAGCTGTGGGCTTTCCCACGTTAAAGTATCCGAAAAAGTATGTAAACCTACCGGTATATACCCATGACACCTACAGCCATAAACCACAATAATCCTTATCATACAACACGATTTTAAGCCTATTTAGCCACGTTTCACCTATCCCCTAACTTCCTCTACCCTAACACCATTACAAGCCCAAATTGAGCCTATAATCATAACGTGACCATACAATTACAGCCAAACAGACCGCACAAAAAAGGCTATGAGCATTTACACCCATAACCTTTATTATGTATCACTTATAATCTGTTTATTGTGTCGTTATCGTTCCAAGTAATACCCTGTTCCATCTTCAAAATACAGTTGTAAGCCGTATTCAGTAGCCGAAAAGTCAACGACTGTATTCATATCTACAATATTATCATCAAGCGGTATGTATCCATCTGGTATAACTTCTTTAATCTCTGTTACTGTCTGTACTTCTGTTATTGTTTCCGATTGTGTAGTTCCTAACAGATAAGACAATACCATCACGATTCCCATAATTGCGATAGTTCCGATTGTTGTAAGTGATTTCTTCATAGTGTTTAATCTCCAATCTCTTTATAAGCCAGGGTGTAGCCGTTTCCATTGGTTACACCCTATTTTTTACGTTTAAGCCAGCTCTTCCCCAAGTATATACTTGACAGCCTTTTCTGCCTTGCTTGACGCTGATACAATGAACTTGACATCATTCTGTAAAA
>CATJCJ010000450.1 GCA_949738935.1 uncultured Eubacteriales bacterium
GAACTCTTATTGTCGGAGTTGATAGAGAGACAATGTTGTAGTTATGAATATAAAAAAGGGGAAATAAAAAGAGCCTTTTGAATTGTTGGCTCTCTTAACTATTCTTATATAGAAATACCTTAGAAATCTGACCCGCAATGGTCACAATGCCACTGCTTCCCTATTTTCTTTGACCCTAACCCAAATATACTGGCAGATATAGACCGACTAACTATTCCGATTTTTCTGACATTTGTTGCTTTACAATAAGGACAAGTTACACCGTAAGAGTTTCCTTTATCGGTGCCTGCAAGGATTGCTTTGCCGTGTTCCATAGCAGCCCTATATTGCCTATCTTTTTGCCCCTTAATTTCATCTTTGTGGTCAAATAAATATTGATCAAAGTTTGGAGATGTAAAAACAAGATCTTTTATAAGCTTTTGTTCCATTTCATCGCTAACACAATCTTGCCATTTTGCATTAAACTCATCATCTTGAAAATACTCATCTGGCACTTTTTTAAGAAGATTATTGCAAACATCACACCATTCGCATTCTAATTTCCTTCCTATGGTTTCTTGCCATAAATGCCCACATTTATCACAATATAACATCATTAACTCCTTTTTAAATAATATCAAAATAATCAAAAAACAAGCATTTCCACAATGCTTATGTGGTTCTTCACAAAATCACAAATGTAGTATCCACAAACTACAAAACCAGTACGATATTTAAAACATATAAAACAGATTTAGATGGTATTAATAATAAATTAGGATTTAATAAACGTAGTTTTACTGAATGGGGTACACAGGTAAAACAGTCTTTTGATGAAGCTGGAGGTGGCTTAAAAGGCTTTGTAAGTGCTTTATCTACTGCCTTTAGTGTTAAAAACGATGACAAAGATTTTATAAAATATAATGGACAGATTGTTACAGAAAGTAACATTAATGATTATTTGCCAAAATTAGATAAAACTTTTGCTGGAAACCAATTAAAGCGTCTTCAAGATTGGCAAAAAGCAGTTGATAACGGAACGAAAAGTTGGGACAATTATTTTAAAACTTGCAAAGATGGTCGGAGTTATCTCGTTGACTTTGTTCAAAAAACAAACCTTCAAAAAGCAAAGGCAGAAGACCTTGTAAAAGCCAACAAAGAAGCCAGACAATCTATCCTTGATCACAATGAAGCCTTGCAACAAACAACTCTATCATCAAGAGTAGCTTCTGCCGGTATGGGTATACTCAAAACC
>CATJCJ010000451.1 GCA_949738935.1 uncultured Eubacteriales bacterium
CATTTTCAACTGGCTTGTAGTAAAAATGTATCTTATATCCTGTTCCTCAACGTCAATTTCATCTTCCCAAGCATCAGGAATTTTTGTATTATGTGCTACCTCATTTGCGAATAATCTAAAATCAAACGGAAACATTGCGCCTTTAAAAAATCCACTTCTGATCTGACAGCTTGACGGCAATTCTCCAGGAAGAAACATTCCGGCTCCGTCTGTGTGTTCAATAGGTATATCTTTCTCTACAAATTCGTCCGGGGTATCAGCCACATAATGTTGTCCGTTTTCATCCGGCTGAATATCAATATATTTTACCATTCCCCTTACACTTGTTTCGAATCCATTTACAAGCATACAACGGTCAATATCAATCTCTTTTTCTGGTAATACGCTTGATGATAATGGTAAAGCCGTGTATGCCAGATATTTACCAACATTCATACCGCCTTGTTCATTGATATATTCTACCGACAATCCCACCATTAAAGCATCTTTATTACTCTCAAAGAAATCTTTTCTCAATAATGTTACCGTAGTATTTCTCACCTGTCCTGTTGTCGCAGAATACAATATATATTCTTTGCCAGCTATCAAAATGCCATCTCTCAGAATCTGCCACATGATATCATTATGAAAAATCTCCATATAGACAATTTCATCCAGCAATTGATATTCTGCTTTTATTTCGTTTCCATCTTTTAAAGCAAGTCTAACGATATCCCCTTCAAACAATGGAATTTGATATCGCTCATTTTCCTTTTCCTTACCTTCTTTATCCTTATAGTAAAGATGTTTCCTGTCAATACTTCTAACACTCTCATTCCTTGCTATTTCTGCTAATAAATCATCATTGCTCTTTTCTTTATCATTACGAATATCCTTTTCTTTTTTAGTAAATGCCTTAAAAGTATTAAACTTATATATTCTCACTTGTCCTGCTTTTACGTTTCCTATGCCGATCAACCTCCATTTTTGTATAGATATTTACCTCTTCAAAATACTTTTCTATATCATTTCATATTCATCTATGTCTGATAGATACATTTCCTTTAATGTTTCAAATATTTTTTTATCTTTATTTGTTATTTTTTCAAAATTAAACAAGCCATCGCAACAATACATAACTAATTCAACTTCGTCAAAAATCGCATCATACCATATCTCATCTACTATTTCCTCCCATAGATTCATTTCATCAAAGGCATCTTTGATTTTGTCTAAAACCTTATTATTGTGTTCTAATAAAGTTTTGAACTCTTTGAGTTTAATCTCAGTAATAGGCTTTAATTCAAGAATTGAATGTTTGAAACGATAATTATGTACTCTCAAATTTGAAAAATTAAAATCATCACCTTTTTTATTAATGTAATATCTATATAGCCCATCTATATAATATCTTCTCCCCTTTATTTTTATATATCTTCCAAACTCTGTTTGATAATACTTATACCACTTTTCTACAACACGATTCTCTTTTAAGTTTTTATATCTTACTAACACACTATTTTTTTCAGTGCATGCGCCATGTTCTGCAATAATCTGTAAATCAATAACATTTTCTTCTGCATTAACAAACTCATCCGACATTAAGCAATCAAAAGTTCCATCGTCAAACCATATATTATATGCAGGAAGTCCATCTGGATCTTTTGCACCAACATATCCTATTTCACCCTTATGTCTTCCGTTAATGATTTTTACTTTGTCTTTAAATCTAATTGGACGTTTTGTATTCTCATATCTTTCAATATATTTTGGCATAACTATCCTCCAATTCATATTCGCACATATTAATGTATCCCATTTATTTTTTATAGTTGAAATTAACAATCAATAGGATTATGTAAAGCATATTCCGTCCAAAATTCAGATGAAGCAATTTGAATTTCCTTTTCTTCTTCAAACAAATCATTACAGGATGATAAATTTTCACATGTACAGCATTTTTTATAATCACATTTTCCTTCTTTGATATCCCAATCTTCAAAATATCCGGAATTTATCACTTGCTCTAATTTCTTTGTAAAAAATCTTTGACTGTCATCAAATAAGGCATTTAACTCATCAATAGAAACAATCTTATATTCCCTTTCTTCATTCATAAAAAAGAAATCCTTATATTGTCCATGACTTTTTGTTGCAAATAAATATATAGAAGATTCTAAATTTTCTAAAAATGAATCTTTGCAATAATATAACAATTCTAAATCATCCGAATGTAACCATATATCCATATCACATCCATATAAAACATATTCTAAATCGCTGTGATCCAAATAATTCATCATATAACCATCCTTTTACACTACAAAATAATCTACATATCTTTAATTCTTAAAATACGCATTTCATAGCCATATAAGCGTGAAATATATGTGCTTCATCCTTATAAATAATAAAAATCATGCACAATACTCCACGCTAAATAAAAAATTATTTTACAATCTGTATATGACTCACCTTTTTCGGCTTCATAATATCGCCCGTCTGATTATTCATCATGATCCCTGTTTCTCTATCCACTGTATATGTAGGAATCCCCAAATCATCAAGCCAAGTTTCCGCTATACCTTTACCCGTCTGCACCCGATATATTGCACTCATAGCAGTAGTAAATTCAATATAAGCATGTCTTAAATCGGCATTCATATAATCCCATAGCAGTTCTGATAATTCATCTCTGCCAATAGGTTTATCCCAATCCATTTTAGATAGTACATCCATCGTATAGAAATAATCCTTTTCTTGCCATTTTGCGCCATCATAAGATTTCTCTATGGGGAATGTAGTAACAAAATTCCGCAATGTCAGACAGCCTAAAACACCAAAGATACTATCTATCAGTTGAAAATGATACTGATTCTGCTTCAATGTCTTAGGTTCGTCTATGCCTAATTTAAAATTCTCTCTTGAAACATCACGACATGAACAAATATATTTAATGCCAGCAAATCCAACTTTCGCTAATTTGTCTTGTGGCAGCTTATATAATGTTCCATACTCTTTTGTGTATCTCATTACCATATCAAAGAAATATCTTTCCCATATTTCATTTAATTTGGCAATTTTACTGATACGATCCATTTCTTGAAGTTTATCTTC
>CATJCJ010000452.1 GCA_949738935.1 uncultured Eubacteriales bacterium
CGCCTATATGCTGCAATACTTGGAAGATCGCAACGAGGAAATTAACGCAATATTCGGAGGAGAGGAGGGTTAAGGCATGGGCAGAGTAATAAGTACCTGCATACAGTTCATTGACGCGTTTAGCAATCCGTCGAAACAAACGATTGCAAATATGCGGAAAATGGCGAATGAGGCAAAAGCAGCAGGAAAAAGCATACAGAGCGCAGGAAATACCATACAAAACGCAGGGAAAAGCCTAACCAAGACCGTAACTGCCCCCATTGCAGGAGTAGGAATTGCAGCAATAAAAACAGCAGCAGACTACGAAAGTGCAATGAGCAATGTCAAAGCAATTACCGGAGCAACAGGAAACGATTTTAAGAAGTTAGAAAAATTAGGCAAGGATCTTGGAGCCTCTACCGCATGGAGCGCAAAAGAGTGCGCCGAGGCTATGCAATATACCGGCATGGCAGGTTGGACGGCAGCAGATAATGTGGCGGGATTAAAAGGTATCTTAGACCTTGCCAGTGCAAGCGGTACAGACCTTGCGAGAACGTCGGATATTATGACGGACGCAATAAGCGCGTTCGGTTATAAAGCGTCAGACAGTGCGAAATTTGCAGATACAATGACAAAGGCGTGTACGTCTGCAAATGTATCAGTAGAAACACTGGGAGAGAGTTATAAGTATTGTGGCGCAATATGCGGTACAATGAATTATTCTGTTGAGGAAATAACAACGTCATTAGCGGCAATGGGAAACATGGGCATTAAAGGCAGCCAAGCAGGAACGACGCTAAAAAATGCTATATCAAATATGGCAGCCCCAACAAAGAATATGAAAGCTGCTATGGATGATTTGAAAATAAGCATTACAAATCAAGACGGCAGCATGAAATCATGGGGCGACGTTATTAAAAATCTGCAAACCTCATTTAAGGGATTAACGCAGGATCAGCAGGCGGCATACGCAAAACAGCTTTTCGGAAAAGAGAGCATGGCGGGTATGCTTGCCATTATCAATACATCAACAAAA
>CATJCJ010000453.1 GCA_949738935.1 uncultured Eubacteriales bacterium
ACAATACAGAGAATTATGTTTAGAAATTAAAGAATTAGAGAATGAAAAAGAGTCATTGAGTGAACTTGCTTCTAGTTGGACTATATCGCCAAGACATACCCAGGAAGCAGCAAGTGATGTTACATCAGAATTGGCTGATAAATTATGGCAATTAGCACAAATTATTACAAGAAGAATAAACGAACTTGTTTTAATGCGTATTGAAGTTGAGAAATTTATAGATGAATTGCCTATTCAAGATAGCTTGTTGTTGCGACTATATTATGTAAGAGGATTAACATGGGAAGAAACTGCTGAAAAGATGGGGTATACAATACGACACATTATGCGCATGCGTAGTAAAATTCTTAATAAATATTGTGAAAAAAGTGAAGATTCCGATAAAACTTGCTTATTTTCATATAGCTTAACAAATATTAAAAATTCTCAAGAACTTTGTCATAATATTTAAAAAATCAAAAAAATAATTTCAAAAAATGTTAAATTTTACTAATATTTTTTTTGCGGTTTGCATATAATAATACAGATTTGAAAGTTAGCGTTCCCTCGCTGAACGCCGAACACCAAATTTATGCCATAGGCACGACCCAGACGGGCAATAGTGACTAGCTGCTTTATGGCGCAGACTTTCATATCAATTACCCTTCGGCCTAATCAGTCAAAGGGTACATGCCAAGATAGCTTAAAGTAAAGCTTGAGGTTCACACATATCTCAAATATATCGGTGCAAGTCCGATTCTTGGCAAATTAATGCGTCTCTACTCCATCCGGACTGGTTATCCGGATGGTATATACTGAAATAGCTCAATAGTAGAGCGGCCAGTAATGGCAGATGTTGGTGCAAATCCGGCTTTCAGGTTTATGAAAGAATTTTGCTGGGAAAATATGAGGGTGTTAGATCACCAGCGCATTTGGGTGCGTGGTAGTCATACCAGGGATTCTTTCTACTTGTTCTCTTGCAAGTTAATTCAAGAAATAGACTAAAGAAGAGTAGGGTTTAGGGCTAACCCCAATTCACTCTTGTGGAGATTGTGTAAGACCTTGCGTTTGCAGCTTTAAGCAGTGAGCATAAGGCGTCAGTCGTTGAAACAAGAATCCAACCGGATTTTCATATTGAACCTGTTGGGATGCCAAATGTTTGTAGCTCCGAGAGTAACGGGCTACTAAAAATGTAGAATATTACTCACTTGTATTTTCAACCAGGTTTTTATGTATTATGTTATCTAAATAGAAATAGATAGCAGGCATTGAGGTTTCGTTGCAGCTTTACGCTGTGGAGTGTTATACAAACCCAAGTAGCTTAGGCAAAAGGGAACACTGTGAAACAGTAAGTTCATACAGAACACAACGGCTGCAAGATATTTTGTACAAGCGTCATTATATGTTGGCGACGGAGCCAAGGCGGTGTTTTAATTGCCTTTTCAGTAATTCATCTATCATAATACCAAAGCATCAAACTTCCACTAATATATTATCACACCTATCCTTTCTATTAGTGGCGGCTGACCTGCACTGTTCACCAGATTTATCGTTCTAAAGGTGTTGGCAAAGCGGTGCGAGCCTGCCGGAATGGCGCATATTGTTATCGCAAGCAGGAAAATCATAACTGAGTATATCACAAGGCCAAACAGTGCTAAGGGCTACAAAATCGGTTTCCGTAACCCACCAGACCTCGGAAAAACGCCTGAACAGCTGTTTACTCGGTTCTTTAGGGCTTACACCAAAGCCATCCAAAAAAAACTCTGGTGAGAAAATACTTGTTAGAAAATAATGGCTGTTTTGCAAAAATTTATTTGAATATCTGGCTGGAGCTATTGAGGAACTATAAGGGTCCAGCATCTTTATGTTCAAAAAAGAAACACTCCTTTTTAGGGGTGTTTCTTTTTTATATTTCTTAATATTTTTTTGTTTTTTGCATATAAAAATACAAAAAAAGAGTTAATTTTAGGAAGGGGTAATTTTATGAATAAGGAATTTGTAAAATTTGTTCCGTTTGGACAGGGTTTGCCGTCCGATATTGGACATTATTACACAGAGTTTAACAAAAAAACCTGTGAGGGCCGAGGGTTCTTTGGTTCTCCAGAAAGTCCTCAATACGACTTCGTGGACGAAATCGAATATTGTCAGGAATGGGGTGGATATGTTTTTGTGGAAAGAACAAAAGGGTATGGGCAAGGCTGTATCTGGTCTAAGCCTAGATTAATTGAATATCTCGGTGAAACATTATTTGTTGAAGATGCTCAAGAGTTGCTTGACATCTGATTCAAAAAAGACATCCTAATTTACTGGGTGTTTTTTTTGTTTGTCCGAAAAGACAGGCGGTTAAATTGGGTACCTCGACTACCATATCGGTAGGTGAGATATGGGCTGATTTTTTGTTTGAAAGCATAAGTGGAAAATATAGCTTTAATCTGTTGTATATTTTCTTGACAGATGAAGCAAAGACATTTTGCTGTTTGTGAGTTATGGTCAAGAACAATTTTAAACATCTGCGCTTTGCTTAATTGTCTGGCTGTAATAAATAGTTACGATAATTGAAATTATTTAACACTTGCTTTTTTCGACTTGTTGATACCTCTGTGTATATTTCGGTTGTTGAGATATTGGCGTGTCCTAATATCTCTTGCACGGAACGTAAATCTGCACCATTGACTAATAAATTGGTTGCAAATGTATGCCTTAAATAGTGTGGAGTGGATTTGTGGTTAATGTCGGCAGCTTGTTTAAGTTTTTTATAGATATATTCAATACCGTGTATGCTAAGTTGATTGCCAAAGCGGTTAATAAACACTTTATCTGTTTCTGGTTGCTGCAGCTTTCGCAAAATAAGCCAATTCTGTAAGTTCTGCCAAGTTTGAGGACAGGAAATATATATCAACCGTTGTTTTTTACCTTTTCCGTGGATTAAAATTGTCTGCTCAGAAAAAATAATATCGTCAAGTGAGATATTGGAAGCTTCAGCAATTCTTATGCCAGTGCTGATTAAAATATCTATCAGTGCCAGATTGCGTACATCTATCCACTTATTTTTTTGGTTATTAGAAATTTTGTTTGATTCCGCTTGAGATAGCAAAGTAATAACTTCTGGTATTGTTAATGTTTTGGGAAGCCTTTTCTCTGATTTGAA
>CATJCJ010000454.1 GCA_949738935.1 uncultured Eubacteriales bacterium
GCCATTGGGGCCGCTATACAAAATATGATTCTAAAAGCAACTGATCTTGGAATTGGAAGTTTATGGATTTGTGACATCTTTGCTTGTTATCAACAGGTTTGTGAGGATTATTATAAAGAAGGACAATTAATTGCGGCAATTGCATTAGGCTATCCAGCAGATATAAATGTAAAGACAATCCGAAAACCTCTTGATGAACTAATTATTAAAAGTCAAAAACACAAAGTTAATAATTTAATATGGGTAGGTCCCAGAGAATCTGACATATATGATTGTTCTAATCTTTTTCAAGGTTCTATCACAATATTCGGCTCGAATTGCAGTGGAAATATATCATACTGTACCAAAAATGGTGTCAGGATAGATCACAATATTCCAGAGTGTATAGACAACTCATTTTGGATTGATGGACTTAAAGAGTTAAAAGAGAAATATCCTGATTCTAAAATCTTATATTACAATAATGAATTTGCATATAATATTACAGATGATTTAAAAAAAGATGTAATATGTTGCAATAAACTTAGTCTTATAAAAATGTTAAATGATAAATCTACTATGCGAATGGCATTTTCAGAATTAGTACCAATAGTTCCATTTCAGGAATTAACGTATAGTGATAACCTTAATTTATCAGGTTTGTTCTCAAATAAATCAATGCTGATTTTTCAAGAAAATAACTCTTCTGGTGGTTATGGGACTCATGTGGTGCATATTGATACTAATCATTTGAAACAATTTATTGGAAAAACATTTATAGTATCCCCATACATTGAGAATTCAGTTTCTGTAAATTTGCATATAATTATCGGACACAATACAATACTTTATTTTCCTGGATCTATTCAAATAATTAGAAATATAAATAACAAATTAATTTATTTGGGAGCTGACTATATATCTTTTCAATCATTATCTTTGATTAAAAGAAATAGACTTAAATGTTATGTAAAAAAACTTGGAGAATATTTACGAAATTTGGGATATAAAGGTATACTTGGATTTGACTTTTTGATTACTAAAGATGAAATCATGTTTGTAGAAGTTAATCCTCGTTTTCAAGCATCTACACCTTTACTAAATACAGCATTAAAAATTAAAGGTATTCCTAGTATGCAAGAAATGCAGATAGCTGCATTTATGGATAAAGATTTACCTTCACAATCCAAAATAGATGATGTATTAGTTTCATACAGTATGATTTCATACATTGAAGGGACTTGGAACAAACCTTATGCTTTACTAAGGAAAATACATGAAATCAATGAAATTGATATGCTTTTTGAAGATGGATTTTCACAGAATGAAGAAATACAGAAGAATGCATACTTATTTAAAATAGTTTTTAACACCAATTGTATATCTGTGAATGCAGATTATAAAGTAGATATTTATGAAAATCTTATAGATGCTGAAAATTACTTTTATAAATCTATTATGAATAAAGATAAACTAGAAACTAAAATTTCCCTATTAAATCAAGGAGTAATAATATCAAAAAAAGCCAAAGAACAAATTGAAAATATGGGAAAGATACGCAATGCAGTGTTTAGCGCAGTTGATATAACCATTTATGAATCGTTACATGTTAATTGTCCAAAGAAACTAAAATTTAGTGATTTTACTCCGTGGACAATAGATGTTAATAATACAGGAATTTTAACATTGTTTTATTATGGTAATGAAATTAGTAATGTAACACTGGATTTAGAGGACATATATTGTAATAATCTTATACAATCAAATGTAAAATTTTCAGATGTTTGTTTTTGGGCAACTGATCGTTTGCGCATCCACCACAATTTATCTTGCTGTATGAAAAATCAAGGTCTTGGATGTAAATTTTGCGAAGTTCCTGCCAACAGCCATTATATATCTATAGAAGATATTTTGCATGTTGTTGATTTTTACTTGGAAAAAGCAAATACATTTCGACATTTTCTTATTGGAGGTGGTTCGGAATCAAGAGAGTCTGAATATAAAAATATTCTAAAAATTGTTAAACATATACGTAAAAAAAGTGCAAAAGATATTTATGTGATGAGTCTTCCGCCAAAAGATATAAGTGTATTAAAAATGTACTATGAAGCAGGTGTAACTGAAATCGGATTTAATATTGAAATATTTGACCAGGATACTGCTGCAAATTATATGCCAAGTAAAGGAGCAATTCCTCGACAAGAATACTTTATGACATTAAAGGAAGCAGTGAGATATTGGGGTAATACCGGCAAAGTTCGTACTCTTATGATTATAGGACTAGAATCTGAAGATTCTTTATTGCAAGGAATTCGCGAACTTTGCCAAATTGGAGTTATGCCTATTCTTTCTGTTTTTAGACCTATTCCTGGAACTGAAACAGAAAATATTGTACCACCATCAAATATCTTCTTGCAAAAAATATTTGAGAAAGCCACTATGATATGTGAAGAATTTTCACTTCATTTAGGACCAGAATGTTCCTTTTGTCAAAATAATACGCTCAGTCTACCATTTTAGATAGGTAAATAAATATTTTGATGATAGAGAGCATCTAATATGTCTTCTTTGCCATCTAAAAAGTGTATTTCTAAATTTGTAATTATTATTCCTGATTTTTGGAGAGCAACTTTAATATTAGCCAGCTTTTCAAAAAAGATATTCTCAATATTAACATTATAAGATGGGGATTGCTTATAGCCTTCCCCATTATTTGCAAGAAGTTTATTTAGTTCTTTTCTCAAAGTTACAACTTCTTGAA
>CATJCJ010000455.1 GCA_949738935.1 uncultured Eubacteriales bacterium
ATTCATGTTCGATCCGTATGCAAAATATTCGATCTTTTTCACCTCGTTTCCTCATTGTGTCTCTGCTCTGTCAGGCAGGGGTATTGGCTTTTGTCATAACGCCACGCCCGGTCGCCCGGCAGATGATCCAGCAAGTGTTTCCGCACATTTTTGTATTCCGGCCCGATCAGACCAAGCCGCAGGAGAAAGGTGCGGAACGTGAACGCCGGATTCTCGCTGATCTCAGTCTTGCGCATGACCGTCCGGCTTTGATTGATCGCCTGTGCTGAGATTGCCAGCGCCAGCGTAATGTTCGCCCGCACCTTGCCCGCGTGGAGTGTACTCTCAAAACAGCGCCACTCGAGTGTTCCGCGATAGAACACCGAATGAAGGTTCAGCGCATAGTAGCGGGTTTCATTGTAGTGTTCGTCGGGACTGAGAACGCTGTCAGAGTACCACAGATCCTGCATCTGCCGCATATCTGCGTTGGCCGGCAGCCTGCGGATGCGCTTTAGTTTTGATTCCTCCACTTTCTTGCACCAGCGATGCACGCGGTTTGGATTAACGTTCAGCGCCTTGAACAGGATGTCCTCTTTGGAATACATGATGGACAGCGCATTTTTCAAACTCTGCGGCGTATGCTTCGAAGCGTCCACGTGGACGTGCATCCCGCAGCTTGTGTTGACCACCGCCCCGGCATGGCGCAGCGCGCGCACCACCTCCTGCAGCTTACCCATCTCGCTGTATTCGAGTTTCGGGGAGTTCATCTCGACACTGTAACACCAGTCATGGATGCCGATTTGTTCATTTCCTGTTTCGTGCGTGGTGCGGATGCTGCCGTCAAAGACAAAGCGCCATGCTTTGCCGTCGCAGTCCCGGACTTCCCACGGATCGTAGGTGCGGGATTCTCCTGTCTGCCGGGCACAGGTACCGAACAGTTCCGCAATGGCATTCGCCGCCTGCTCTCGTGTCAGGCCTGTCATTTCGATCTCGCAGCCGAAATACTGGTCCTTGAGGTCAAGCGCCATCCCGTATACCCCGCAGTTCTGCGTCTGCCGCCGCCAGCCTGCGCCCGATGGCTTCGATCACCGTTACCGTCACGCCGTTGCCCGCCTGCCTGTACGCCTGATTGTCACTTTGGATTGCCAGCACCTTGTCGATCTGCTCATCCCGCCAGCCTTGCAGACGCAGGCATTCGCGCGGTGTCAGGCGGCGGACGCGGCCATACGGGGATGCGCCGGTCTGAGCGGGGACGAGCGTTCCCTGTGTGCTGCCGGTTGTCAAAGTATGCGCGATTCCATAGCCAACTCTGCCGCGGCGTGTGTTTTTTGTCGCATAGCTGAGGTCGATGCTGTCGCCCGGATACGCCAGCTTGTAGCCTTTCTTCGTCGCTTCCTTCACCGGCATCCCGGCCATATCGTAAAGGCCGGTACGTCCTGCAAATCCGCCTGCGACTGCCGTCAGCGTGCAGCTTACGCCTGCGGGGGAATAGACGCGCTCCCCATGCTTTCCGGCACGGACTTGTACAAGAGACGTTCCTGCTGTTTCTGTGAAAGGAAGTATCTTTCCGCCACATCGTCCGTCAAGATATCCGACAATGTACAATCTGCGCCGGGCCTGCGGGACGCCGAAATCCTTGCTGTCAAGCACCTGCCACTCGACGCCATACCCCAATCTGTCCAGCGCATCGAGGATCGTCGCAAACGTC
>CATJCJ010000456.1 GCA_949738935.1 uncultured Eubacteriales bacterium
GTACCAAAAAATTTTTTCATTCAACCACCTCAGCATATTCTTTGTTGTGGATATACATTATCCTCATATATTTATAAAAAGTATAATTTAATTTTATCATTTTGTCAACATACTATCAACTATTGTTTACGTAAATCATTTTTAATGAAAACGTCATATATTTTAAACAATACCACATATTTTATAGCAATACAATTTATTATAGTAATTACACTTTAAAGGTTACAAAAAAATTATTTTACTTGCATAGGCCGCAAATTGCTTCGCAATTCGCTTACTGCCCAAGCAGTGCTTACGCACTCGTAAAATATTTTTTTGTCATAATTTAAGTGTAATTACTATAAACGAGTTTAATAATAAATTTTTTCAGAAAAGCGAATTTTTCCGTTACAAAGTTTAAAGTCAATCTTTTTTAAATAGCTTGCGGGTGTGACAACGCCTACGGTTCTATTGTTTTGCTATAAATAAAAATTAACCAGAACATGTTTGAAAACTAAAATACGCTTTAAAGTTATAAGATTTGAATTTATAAGTATTGTTTTAAAGCAATACCGCATATTTTTTCAAATAAAAGTCAATATTAAATAATGAGGTGAGCTGAAATGAAAAAAAAGAAAACAAACAAAGTTTGCTTAAATTTTAAACCCATAAACGAATATATCTCCCACTACAGAAATGACATAACACAAAACTGCAATGAGTGCGTATACTTCTCATCAAGAAACTGCGGACTCGACATATCCGACAGTATTGAAACCGACTTTGATTTTTTTTAGTTTAAGTCTATGTACTCTGCCCATACTCTCAAGCTCTTTTTAAAAAGACTTAATCTAAAAACTTTAAACCAAAAACCTGCAACTAACTGCTAAAAGTTACTTACAACTTAAAATTAATGCCTTGAAGAAAATCCTCAAGGCATTAATTCAGCTTTACCAAAATATTTATTTAACTTCAAGTGCCTCACACAAAGGTTTCATATTATTGAGACTTTCCCAAAGGAAGACTTTAACATTTCCCTCTTTTGAAACAGCGCCAACTTGAACTTCCTGAACAGTTTTAGGTTTTGCGACGTCAAATTCCTGCTTCTTAACCTCAACAATTTTTCCATCATTATCTGTCACAATAACTCCTATAGCCGCTTTTTTCAAATCATCCGCCCCAATATAACAAACTCTCGCCAAACCTGATGTTTTATCATAAGATATAATACTTGTAGTATCCTCATATTTAATATAAGGCGTGTATTTAATACCATAATAATTTAAAGTATCTTCACCATAAATATCAATAGTTGCGGGACCGGGACCAGGGTAATTGTATTCTGAAACATTAGTAACTCCTGTTAAAGCATATTTTTGAGTATTACTTCCATCTGTTATAACAAGATTTCTTGTCGCACTGCTCTTTGCGGAAACAGCATATACTTTAATATCAGCTTTTCCATTAACCTTAATTTTAAAATGATTTCCCGCTTTATTTTGCATATTGTGTGAAAAACTTGTTCCATCATTAAAGTTTTTGCCACCGCTTCTAAGACTCGCTTCATTACTAAATTCAAGAGTGAGTTCTTCAAACGAATGAGTTCCTGTAATTGATGAACCTAAATCCAAAAATTGTTTATCACCAAAATTCCAGAATTTAGTTTCTCCTTTTATTATCTCCACAACAGATATAAGATTGTTAATAGCGTCCTCAAGCTTTATAGCCGCGGTCATAATTTCCTCTTTAGAAGCGTCTTCCTTTGCCAAAACACTTTCAGCCTCTTTAAGAGCGTCACTAAAAATAACCCAAGACTTAACGCTGTAATCATCTTTATTCAATCCTTTAGCTTTTGCGACAGCACTTTCAAGACTGCTTTTTTCATTTAATGAGACATAAACATTATCAATATAATAAGTTCCCTCTGAATCTTTAATAGGTTTAATAAAGAAACCTTGTTTAATAGGTTGTTTTGTTTTGGCATGCAAAACCGTTTCAAATTTCTCGGCAACAACATCATCTTTTAAAGTCAAGACTTCATCATTTAAGTTTAAAAGTTTAATATTAGCTTTATTTTCACCAACTTTTGAGGTTATATTAACTCTATACCAACTTCCTGTAGAATAGTTAAATCTCTCAGCTTTTTCACTTCCAAAACTTACCGTGCCATCATTGTTAAAAGCAACTTTATAAGCTGAACCTAAATCTGTTTGGAAATAAAAATCAACCGCCGGTTTTTCTCCGGTAATAAGCACATCAAAAGAATTATCAACAAAACCTTGACTAACCTCGTATTCATGTCTTACATATCCTTCAACATAATTTTCATCAACAGCGTTTGGAGATATTTTCATTTTACCGGTTTCATTGTTGCCAACATTTTCCGTTGTCCACATTGGTTCTAAAATTTTATGATCCTGTGTTTGCCATAACCAGTCAAGACCGTAATTCATATTCCATACATAAGATTGCTCAGTACCCCTGTTAATACTTTCAAGCCCAAGCCAGCCTGCATCAGCCCCTCCAGATGCTCCTTCTCCCTTTGTAGCGGCGAATCCCATATAATACTCATCGCTCAAAGTCGTCTCAGTCTCAGCCAAAAGTCTTAACTTTTTATAACACTGAGCGTTTTTATTTGTTGTCTCAAAAATTCTAAGAACATTTCCCTCTTTTTCAACTATAAAATAAGCGTTATCGGGAGAAAAATTATCAATAGTTTTAATTATCTCATATTCCCCACCCTTTGTCTTTCTCGCCTTCAAAGAATAAACATTTTTTCCGTCAATCTTTTCGGCTCCAAAGAAATAAGAAACTCCGTCAGCATCAGAAGCGTTTTCTTTAAGCATAATACCAAAATCTTTACTGCTTTGCATTCTGCTTCGGTAATAAATTCTCATATCATTATTAAACTTTTGATACATATATCCATATTTATCAGAAGTTCCGCTGATATTGCCTTCCGGAGAGTTAATTTTATAAGTATAATCAAATAATGTGTCCTGTTCATACTTGTTAAAAGAAATATAAGTAGGCATATCTGTATCTGTTCCGCCGATATTAGTGGATTCCCATGGAGCCACCTCATCACTGACAGCGATTTTTACGGTCTTCTCGGCTCTTCCAAGATTCTCGTCAAAACATATAATTCTCAAATCACCCTCAGTTGCGCCTGAGAATTTAACAGGTATAGTACGTTCTTCCACAGAACTTATACCCTCTTTAATATACAAATCTTCTATAATATTATCTCCAAACATTATGACAATCTCATTAACTTTAGCTTTGGCGTCAGGAGTAACCTCAATTTTAATATCTTGAGTTAAATTAAGCAATTGTCTGTCTTTCAAATTTTTTAACTCAATCTTTGGATTTGTTTTTTTATCATTATCTATAAACGCTACATTAGTGAATTCAGACACTGTTATTTTGTCAGCTACACCTTTAGCGTAAACCGCCGCGGTGACATTTCCTCCGCCAAGGTCTTTATCCAAAGAAACAGTCGCAATATCTTTAAGCATTGAGGCACTGCTTCCCGCTTGTAATATAATATTGTCTCCATTCTTCTCAATGTTAAACATATTTGAACCATAAACGTCAATACCTTCCGCTTCTGAGACCACACCGTTAATACTTTTTTTCATAACAATTTTATTGCCTTCATAAATCCTGTAAAGCTTAACGATTTTATCTCCCGATGAAATGGAAATACCCGTTTCAACTCCACTCACAAGATTTGAAACATAATCGGATTTAGCGGTAAATAAAAAGTCTCCCTCAATATTTTCTTTTTGAAGTATAGCTAACTTTTCTCCGTTTACATATGTGTAAACTCTGCCATTATCCTCAAAAACTTTAGCTCCCTCAGCATCGCTCGCGTCAGTAAGCTCGCCGCCGTAATTTTCACCGATAACATAAACTACCTGAGTATTGCTTAATGAATAAATTCCATCATCTTTAAGAGCTTTCACAGTAATATAATTTTCTCCCAAAGGTAAGTCAGACACGTTAATTGTAGTTTGATTTGAGGCGGTTTCTTCTTTAATCATTTTTCCATCACAGTAAACCTCAAATTTACTGAATGCGGAATCAGCAGGTACAGAAAGAGCAATATCAGCACTCCTCTGAGTCACAATTTTATCAGCGATATTTATAGTAATATTGCCAAAAGTGTTTTTTCCAATATCCTCAGCGTAAATTTCAAGCCATGTAAGACCGTTAGGACCAATATTAATAGAATCTTTAGGATTTGTTTTATCAAGTCCCATTTTATCTTCCCATACATCGGCTATACCATCTTTATCTGAATCAAATTCAGCATCTCTGCTAACATCTTTACCACCGTTAAACACAGGATACCCTCTGTCGTCATAGTCACCAACAGCAGCGTCTTTCGGTATACCATCGGCAGGGGTATCAACAAGACCATAACTTTTTTCCAGTTTAGAACCCACAACAATCTCATCAATACTAACAGGAGTATTAGGCGCTGTTCTATCCTCAACATTTTTTATAATTCTCGTATCAACCTTATCTCTTGGAAAAGCGCCCGCGTTTTCTATAACATATTTATATACATCTTCCGCGTTTTTATCAGCTACAGAAT
Organism: uncultured Eubacteriales bacterium; assembly: GCA_949738935.1. Classification (GTDB taxonomy): domain Bacteria; phylum Bacillota; class Clostridia; order Lachnospirales; family CAG-274; genus MGBC114079. Next base: position 4,583 of record CATJCJ010000456.1, read on the forward strand.
AATCCACATTTCCAACAAAAGGAATGGGCTCCTCAAGATATTTTGGCTGAAATTCCTCTTGAAGACTGGCAATAAAATCGTCACTGTACTTTTCATCAGGAAAAACTCCTATTCTTTCAGCAGGCTGATAATTATTCTCATTTACTTTTTGCGCATACGCCTTTACAGTATCAGACTCACTGTCAGAAATATCTATTATATTTCCATTAGCGTAAATTTTTCCAAATCTGTCGGCACCGTATTTATTACCTGTACTATATTCAAAAATTCTGGCTTTTTTCTTATCACTCACAGATTTATCTTTAACAAGAGTAAAATCATCATCATTTCTATCTATTTTAACACCTGTCGCCGGTCCCGGTCTGTAGACATTATTCACGATATTAGTTCCAGCTCCGTTCTCAGAACCATATCCCGCCTTATCCTGCCAGTTATAAATAACATTATTTCTTATATCAACAACTGTATCCCAATCATTGTAACCTGCCGTCATAGCCGTAGTTTCAGAAGTACCGATTTTAGGGTTACGACTTTTATGTGTAGCTATAAGATTGTTGTACACACTAAGATTAATTCCACCCCATATAGCCGCGTAACTATGTGTATCTTTAGCATGTATAGAATGATTAAGTGCTTCAGCGATGATACAGTTTTGAATAGTAACGTCCTTAACAGCATAAGCGGTCAAATTTTCATCTGTACCCCAGCTTACACTGCAATGGTCAATAATAACATTTTTTGTGTTGTCAACAAACTCAAGACCATCCTGAGTCCTTGTCTGATTACCATCAGCAAGTTTATCTCCAACACGGAAACGAATATATCTTAAAATAATATTCTCACCAGAAACCTTAATATTGTTTCCCCTAAAACAAATTCCATCTCCAGGAGCTGTTTGTCCTAATATAGTAATATTGTTTTTACCATTTCCTCCAATAGTAACATTCTCTTCCAAATCTATGTACCCCGAAACATCAAAAACAATTATTCTATTTCCTCTTGATACAGCCTCCCTAAAAGAACCCTCTCCTTTGTTGGCAAGACTTGTAACATGATAAACTTCCATTTCTTTGCCGCTTTCAACGGCGCCTCTGGCTCCCGAAGTATACATACCGCCCCCCTGAGCGCCTGGAAAAGCAACCGTTTTGGAAATCTCACTTGTTCTAACAGCAACGCTATCTTCCGCAAAAACAGTATTCAAAGCAAAGCTACTAAACGCAATAACGGAAGAAAGGACTAAAGACGCGATTTTTCTAAGCATTCTATCTCCTCCTAAGATTAATATTTAAAACATATCCTACAACCTTTTTGTTTAATGATAACATAAAATCATACATACGGTCAATCAAATTCTTAAACAGAATCTAAAGATTTTTGTTTTTCAGAAATTTTTTTGTGTGGATATTTCTTATGGTTTTTTTCTTTTTAAAATTCTTGGTAAAAATTTGTTTTTTATTATCATTTTTCTTATAAGTTTCATTTTTTCTTGGTCTTATAAGGCAATGCCTGTCAAAACCTATCAAATCACTTCTTCCAGATTTTTTTAACGCCTCAAAAACAAGCTCATAATTTTTTGGAAGCTTATATTGAATTAACGCTCTTTGCATAGCTTTTTCGTGAGGACTTTTAGGAACATAAACTTTTCGCATTGTTCTTGGGTCAATTTCGGTATAATACATACAAGTGGAAAGAGTCCCCGGAGTGGGATAAAAGTCCTGAACCTGTTCCGGGGTATATCCCAAATCCCTCAAATATTCGGCAAGCTCAACAGCACTGTTTAAATCACATCCGGGATGGCTGCTCATAAGATATGGAACAAGGTATTGCTCTTTCCCAATCTTTCTATTTATTTCATAATATTTTTTGACAAATCTCTCGTAGATATCCTTACCAGGCTTCCCCATTTTCTCAAGAACTTTTGGAGATATATGTTCAGGAGCAACTTTAAGTTGTCCACTAATATGATATTTGCAAAGCTCATAAAAAAACTCATCGTCTTTATCATAAATAAGATAATCATATCGTATTCCTGAACGTACAAAAACCTTTTTAACCTTTGGAATTTCTCGAATCTTTCTCAAAAGTTTAAGATAATCTTTGTGCTCAACCCTCAAATTTTTACAAGGAGATGGAAAAAGACATTGTCTTTTTTTACATACTCCCTCAATAATTTGCTTGTCACAAGCGGGCGCTCTGAAGTTAGCGGTAGGTCCTCCAACATCATGAATATATCCCTTAAAATCCGCCTCCCAAACAATTTTATTTGCCTCATTTAAAATCGACTGATGGCTCCTTGCCTGAACAACTCTTCCTTGATGAAAAGCCAAAGCGCAAAAATTACAATTTCCAAAACAGCCCCTGTTTGAGATTATACTAAATTTAACTTCCTCAATAGCGGGAACTCCCCCCTTTTCTTCATACATAGGGTGATAATTTCTCATATACCCAAGAGAATATGAGTTATCAAACTCAGCTGTGGACAGAGGCATAGAAGGTTTATTTTGAACAACAAACTCATTATCATAAGGCTCGACAAGAATTTTTGCCGTAACAGCGTCAGTATTTTCATATTGAGTTAAAAAGCTCTCGGCATAAGTTTTTTTATCGCTTTTAGTTTTTTTATATTCCGGCAACATAATATAGTCATCATATATATTATCAAGACTTTTAGTTTTATAAACTGTTCCTCTCACATATGTTATCTCATTTATAGGAATACCACTGTCAAGACTTTCAGCAAGTTCTATAATTTGATGCTCACCCATACCATACATAAGAATATCCGCCCGCGAGTCAAGAATAATGGAACGTCTGACAGAATTATCCCAATAATCATAATGCGAAAGTCTTCTAAGGCTTGCCTCAAGTCCTCCAATCATAATAGGAACATCTTTATATAACTCTTTTATTTTCTGGCAATACACAATAGTCGCTCTATCCGGGCGAAGTCCCATAACACCACCGGGAGAATAAAGGTCTTTTTGTCTTCTTTTTTTAGCGACACTATAATGATTAACCATAGAGTCAATATTTCCTCCTGTGACTAAAAATGAAAGTCTTGGTTTTCCAAAGACATCAAAACTATATTTATTCTTCCAGTCAGGCTGCGGAATAATTCCAACCTTAAACCCATGACTTTCAAGAAGTCTTGATATAATCGCCGCGCCAAAAGACGGGTGGTCAACATAAGCGTCACCTGTCACAAAAACAAAATCCAGCTCATTCCAGCCTCTTTTTCTCACATCCTCTCTACAAACAGGCAAAAAACTCATTTTTAAAACTTCCTTTCTAAAATCACACCGCTTACATTATCCAGCTACGTAAATACTTGTTTTTCATTCTTCCATCCTGAACCTTTCCCCAACCAATAGGAAATCCGTCAACACAAATAAGGTTCCATCCATTGTTTGTATTAATTTTAAAAGACTCTCCTTTTAAATATCTAATAAGCATAGGGTCGTCAACAGAAAAATCAACCACATATTTCACATTTTCTTTTTTAAGGCCCATAGCTAAACACTGTGAAGGCTCAAATCTTTTTGTTTTCATATCTCCGATATAAAAGCCGCTTCTCATAATCCTTAATCCTTTAAGGTCAATACCAAACGGAATTTTCATAAGAGATTTTCCGTGCATATTAAGATTTTGAGATATATCAATATTCATATATTTTTCCATAAACAAACAATAATCCGCAAGAGCTTTTTTATCAACAGGTTTTATTTTCGACAATATTCTTTTCTCGTCAGTGCCTTTTTTTCTCAAAAGAGCAAGAAAATGCCCTTCGCCTTTTACTTTATGCGGCCATAATCTTCCACACTTTTCAAGGTCATTTCTTCCGCCAGCCACCCATTCGTTTCTTCCCCTATCAAAGCCAAGATTTTTATCCACATCAAGAAGCTCAAAATCATCATGCAAATCAAGAAACTCATTAATCATCCCCTCATCTTCCTCCGGAGCGAAAGTACAGGTTGAATAAGCGATAACACCGCCGCCGCAAAGCATTTTAGCCGCGTTTTTTAAAATATCTCTTTGAAGAGAACAGCAAGATTCCGTCTTATGTACTTCCCAGCTTCTAATAGCGTTAGAATCTTTACGAAACATACCCTCTCCTGAACAAGGAGCGTCTACAATAATTTTATTAAAAAAACCATAAAACTTTTCAGCTAATTTCCGCGGAGTCTCATTTGTGACAACGGCGTTTGTTATTCCGGCGGCCTCAATATTGTGAAGCAACGCTTTACACCTTGAAGCACTTACATCATTACTAACAAGAATTCCTGAACCTTTAAGTTTAGCGCCAACCTGAGTACTTTTCCCACCAGGAGCGGCGCAAAGATCCAAAACTTTGTCTCCAGGCTGAATATCAATCAAAGCTCCCGCAGACATAGCGCTTGGTTCCTGAATATAATAAAGCCCGGCATTATAGTAAGGATGCTTTGTTGGTTTATCGTCCTCAGAATAATAAAACCCTTCTTTACACCATTTTACTCCTGTAAGTTTAAAATCAATAAGTCGAACGAATTCTTCCGGAGCAATTTTTAAAGTATTCACTCTAAGCCCATAGTATCTTTTTTCATCAAAACTTTTTAAATATTCATTATACTCATCGCCAAGAAGAGTCTTCATTTTAATTTCATAACTCTTCGGTAAATTCATAAACAAAAAATCCTTTCATAATTTCATTAGTAAATCCAATATTAAATTTCTGATATCGCCTTTTCAAACACCTCCAGAAATTTTTTAAAATCCTCACTATTGTGAGCAAAACTCACAAATAAAGCCTCAAACGGTGACGGCGCAATATAAATTCCATTATCAAGCATACAATTAAAATATTTTACAAAAACGTTTGAGTCACTCTGAATAGCCGTTTTAAAAGAATTAACTTTTTCTTTTGTGAAAAACACCGACATTAAAGAACCAATTTGATTAACTTGAGCGTCAACCTTATAATTAGCAATAATGTTTCTCATTTCATTAGCTATATAATCCGAATTCATTGTAACAGTCCTCAAAATGTCCCTGTTTTTATTTAAAATCATAAGCTGTTCATACCCCGCCGCCATAGCAACAGGATTTCCCGACAAAGTTCCGGCCTGATAAACGTCCCCAACAGGAGCTATATGCTCCATAATCTCACGTTTTCCGCAATAAGCGCCAACAGGCATACCACCACCAATAATTTTTCCAAAAACAACAATATCAGCGTCAACTCCAAAATATTCTTGAGCACCGCCCAAAGCTAATCTAAATCCGGTAATAACCTCATCAAAAATAAGAAGAGCGTTATTATCATCACAGAGTTTTCTCAAACCCTCCAAAAATCCATTCTCAGGAAGAACAACTCCCATATTAGCCGCAACAGGCTCAACAATAACACAAGCAATATTATTTTTATTTTTATTGAATAATTCCTCAAGGCTATTTAAATCATTATATTCAGCAACCAAAGTATTTTCAGCAAATTCATTAATAACGCCAGCGGAATTTGGCATACCCTCAGTCAAAGAGCCGGAACCGGCCTTAACAAGCATAGAATCGCTATGACCATGATAACAGCCCTCAAATTTTATAACCTTACTTTTGCCAGTAAAGCCTCTGGCGAGACGCAAAGCGCTCATAACGGCCTCGGTTCCGCTATTAACCATTCTAACCATCTCAACATTAGGAACAAGTTTACAAATAAGTTCCGCCATAAGGACTTCCTTTTCCGTTGGCGCTCCAAAACTAAGGCCATAAATAATAGTATTTTTTATAGCGTCAATTACGTCATTATGGCAATGACCTAAAATAATAGGACCCCAAGAATTAACAAAATCAATATACTCTTTATCATCAACATCGTAAATTTTTGAGCCAATAGCTTTTTTTATGAATAAAGGATTTCTGTCAACATTTGTATAAGCTCGAACAGGACTGTTCACCCCTCCAGGCATAACATTTTTACCTCTTTCAAATAATTCATTTGATAAACTCATAATATAGCATCTCCGTTCCTAAAATTTTTTGTTATTTAATAATACCAAATAACTTAATAAAACAAATTCAAATCAACATTGTAATTATTGGGTATTATTTTAAGAAGACAGTTCCTCCCATTCATTATACAATTTTATGAGAATTTCTTCAAGACTACTTTTTTGATTATATATTTCTTTTGATTTAAAAGCGTCTGTATAAACTTCCTCTGTTCCAAGAAGTTCATCCAATCGAGCGATTTCCGCCTCAGTTTCTTCTATATTTTTTTCAAGCTTTTTTATTTTATTTTCTTTTTTACGTTTTAAAGCAAGTTCTTCCTTTTGTTTTTGCCAGCTGACTTTTAATTGAGAATCATTGGAATTTTTAGCAGTGGTAAAGGTTTCACCATTTTCAATAAACTTTTTTTCAGTCTTTTTTTCCATATAATAGTCATAATTTCCATTATATATTGTCACTTTGTCAGAGTTCAACTCAATTATTTTTTTTGCCGTATTATTTATAAAATAACGGTCATGAGAAATATAAAGGCATGTTCCCTCATAATTTCTTAAAGCCTCCTCAAGAATTTCTTTTGAGTTTATATCAAGGTGATTTGTCGGCTCGTCCAAAATTAAAAAATTAGCGTTTGACAGCATTATTTTAGCTAAAGCGACACGACCTTTTTCTCCTCCGCTTAAAGATTTTATTTCTTTATTAACATCATCTCCCGTAAAAACAAAAGCGGCAAGAGTATTTCTTATCTCAAGATTATTAAGTTTTGGAAAAGAATCCGAAATCTCATTAAAAATAGTTTTATCTGGGTTAATACCTTGATGTTCTTGGTCATAATAACCTATATTTATATTTGAGCCAAGCTTTATTTTTCCGCCTGTATAATTAACCTTGTTTAAAATTATTTTTACCAGTGTTGTTTTTCCAACGCCGTTAGGTCCTATTAAAGCAGCTTTATCACCTTTTTTTATTTCAAATGAAATATTTTTAAAAAGATTTTTATCATCAAAATCCTTTTTCAAATCCATCACAGAAAGGACGTCTTGACCACTTTCTATTTTAGGTTTCAAAGTTATACGAATTTTATCGGGAAGATTTTCAGGTTTTTTAATAACTTCCATCTTTTTTAACGCTTTCTCACGACTTTCAGCTCGTTTAATAGATTTTTCACGATTAAACGAACGAAGTTTTTTAATAACTTCCTCTTGATGTTTTATTTCTTTTTGCTGTGACATATAATGGTTTAACTCTATTTGACGATTTATAGCCTTTTGACTTGCATAAAAACTGTAGTCTCCGTTATACACTGTTGCCCTTTTATTTTCAATCTCAATTATCTTAGTTGTGGTTCTATTAATAAAATATCTATCGTGAGTTATTATAACAACGCTTTTTTTGTAATTCCTCAAAAAATCCTCAAGCCAGTGTATAGAATCTATATCAAGATGGTTTGTCGGCTCATCCAATAAAAGAATATCAGGAGAGGAAAGAAGCAGTTTACCCAAAGCGGCCCTTGTCTTTTGTCCTCCAGAAAGATGATTTATCGGAGCATTCGCTTCCTCACTTGTAAACCCCAAACCTTTTATTATTCCCCTTGTTCGACTTTTATACTCATAACCGTTATTTTTTTCAAATTCTGCCGAAAGAGCCGAATATTTTTTCATCATATCCTTGAGTTCAATACCCTCCGCCAAGCCCATTTTAATTTCTATTTCCGACATTTCTTTCTCAATAGAAATTATATCATCAAATACAGTTAAAAGTTCATCATAAAGTGTTTTTTCACTATCTATACTTAAGTCTTGAGCGAAATATCCTATCTTTGCCTCCTTTGGAATTATTATCATACCTTCATCAGGAGAAATTTCCCCCATAATTATTTTGAAAAGAGTTGATTTTCCCGCTCCATTTACTCCAACAATCGCTGCTCTTTCTTTCTCATTTATTACAAAAGAAATATCATCAAGAATCAAATCAACACCATAAGATTTTTTTATATTGTTACAAGATAATATCATTTTTGACCTCCGTAAAAATTATATGATTTATTTTACCAAAAAAATAAAGATTTTGGAAGAGGAAAGATTGACAAAAATTAAATTAAAGTGTTATACTTCTCTATATATTATAATTACATTAAGGAATGGTTATAAATGGAGAAAAAAATCTCACTGGCTGTCATAAAAAGGCTGCCAAGATATTACAGATATTTAGGAGACTTGCTTGATAATGGTATCACAAGAATCTCATCAAAAGATTTAAGTAAAAGAATGAATGTTACAGCGTCTCAAATAAGACAAGATTTAAATAATTTCGGATGTTTCGGGCAGCAAGGATATGGCTATAATGTTGAAGTCCTCTATAATGAGATAAGAAAAATACTTGGAGTTGATAAACAATATAATCTCGTTATTATCGGAGCCGGAAATATAGGTCAAGCTCTTGTTAATTATATAAACTTTCAAAAAAGAGGTTTTAATTTTATAGCGATGTTTGACATCAATCCAAGACTTATTGGTATGACAATTCGAGGAATTGAAATTTATGATATTGACACTCTTGAAAATTTTCTTAAAACTCATAATGTTGATATTGTTGTTTTAACTCTTCCGAAAAATAACGCCGTAAAGGTCTCAAAAATTATTATTGAATGCGGAATTAAAGGAATTTGGAATTTTTCACACGTTGACCTTAAAACGCCGCCAAATGTTGTTGTTGAAAATATTCATCTTACTGACAGTATGATGACATTATCGTATAAACTCAACAATAAAGACTATATTATTGATGAGAGTTAATTTTAATATAATAAACGGCAATATTGGAAAATCAAAATTTCTTGTATTTGAATAACATTGTCTTAAACATGATTTAATTTAAGAATGGAGAATAAAGTAATGAAAACAAAAGAACAAAAAAACTGGTATGATTATACTATTGGAGTTTGCGTAATTTTGGTTTTAGCCATTGTTCCTCTTTTTATTGGAGCAAAATATGTAGATGTCACCCCATCTGAAAGTATTGTAAGATCCTCAGCTAAAATTCTTGATGTATTTTCTTACTATAAATCTCTCACAATATGTTTTATTACTCTATTTATGTCTATTGCGTTTTTTATGTATGTTCCTGAGAAAGGAGAGAAAAAATATAATCTTGAACACCCTATTTTCTTTTGTGGAATAGCTTTTATTTTATTTGTAATACTTTCTTTTTTTCTGACATCCTATAAAGAATTAGCCCTAATCGGTATAAGCGAAAGATATGAAAGTATGTGGACTCTTATTTCATATATGGCTTTAATGGTCATTTCTTTTAAATATTGTGTTACAAAATTTAGGGTTAAACTCGTAATATGCGGACTGTTTGCTGGTATATTTATAATTGGAACAATAGGAATGTTTCAATACTTTGATATGGATATTTTCTCAACAGAATTTGGAGCTAAATGGGTTCTTGGAGATATGTATCAAGGTAACCCTCTAAATATTAAATTTGATGAGGTTTATTCTCTTTTGTATAATCCAAACTGTGTTGGTATGTACTGTTCAATGCTCTTACCTTTCACAATAATACTAGCCGTCTGCTTACCTTTTAATATATTTAAGTACTGTTTTGAGGGAATTATTAAATATATTTCAATTATTTTAAGTGTAATACTTATTTTTAATCTGGTAGGAAGCGATTCCGAAGGAGGTTTTGTCGCGGTATTTACATCACTTTTTATCGCAGCTGTACTTGGTATTGTATACATTATCAAAAATAAAAAATATAGACAATGCTCAAAAGTTTTTTTAACAGTTATTTTTGTAATAGTCTCTGTATTTGTATTATCCTCTGTCATTTTCATTTTAAATAATGAAAATGTTATAGAAAAAATATCTTACAATTTTGATATACTTACCGGAAAAAGCGAGGGTTCTTCCGGATATTATTTTAAAGATTTACTTGTCGATTCCAACAAAAACAGAATTGAGATTTTAACAATTGATAATTCTATTTTTATTGATTATAATAAAGACAGTAAACGACTTCAAATCTCTGATAAAGATAATATTTTATTACCATACAATGAATGTGATTTTTCAATAGAAACAATTAAAGAAAAAAGAAGAAATAATCATATAATAAAATCTAAAAATGGTCAAATTTTAAGTATGGATATATTCTTAAAAGAAAATATTCCTGTTTTAGAACTTAAAAACGATAATATTTCTATTCGTTTTAAAGTTTCTGATAAAGGTGAGCTCTTACCTGTTGACAAAAATTATAATATTATTGATATTAATAAAAAAGCGGATAGTATCGGATTTAATGGTATAGAGGCTTTCGGAACAGGAAGAGGATATATTTGGTCACGAAGTATGCCGTTAATCTTTTCAAACGGAATTAAAGGCTTTATTTCGGGAAGCGGACCAGATAGCTTTGCTATTGCTTTTCCTCAATTTGAAATAAGAGAAAAACTAAAATATTTGGGTAATCCTTATATAATTATTGATAAGCCCCATAATTTTTATTTACAAACAGCTATAAATACAGGTTTGCTTTCACTTGTTTCTTTTATAGTTCTATTTGTCACATATATATATAGAACTATAAAAAGCATACTTAAAGACATTGAAAATGACAAATTAATTATTTCACTTAAATTTGCGTTCCTTATCGGCGTTATTGGTTATTTAATTTCCGCGCTTGCGACTGACAGTGTTGTTTCTGTAGCGCCAACATTTTGGATTATGCTTGGAACAGGCTTTGCCATTTCAGAATTTTCCAAAACAAAATAAAATTCAAAGAGCGGAGGATTTTTATGCGAAAAATCGAAAATTTTTTTGGCGGAAATATTGGTAAAAGTATACTATATATTGTTCTTGACGCAATTTGTGTTGACTTTTCAATTCTTGTGGGAATTGGTATGTGGTTTGATGGAAGCATTCCCGGCGGAATCAAAATTTTAATTCCCGAAACTGTATGGATATGGTATTTGATTATGGCAATAATAGCTCCTATTGTGTGCGTGTTTTTTTATATAACCTTCAAGTTTTATAAAAATCTATGGGAATATGCCGCGGCAGAAGACGTTTTTAAAGTTGTTATAGCAAATACATTTATATTTCTCACTCTATATTTTATTGACCTGTTTTTTATTGAGAAAAAAGAGCTTTTAATTTTACCAAAAAGAATGATTGTCGCCTCCGCTATTATTAACATTTTGCTTTGTATTGTCATAAGATTTGGCGGACGTATCATTAAAAGATTTTTCACTTATATTGGACATCTTATAAGCCGAAAAGCCGGCTGCAAAAGAGTTATGATTATTGGCGCCGGAAATTCAGGCAACGAGGTTATAAAAAAAATCATAAAAAGTGAACCAAGATATGAGGATAGAATTCCTGTTATTGTTGTTGATGATGATAAAGAAAAAAACAATACAAACATAAACGGAGTACGAGTTGTTTATGGAACAAAAAGTATTCCAAAATTAGCAAGGGTATATAATATTGATGAAATAATTATCGCTATTCCCACAGCGACAAATATTCAGTTAAGAAAAATCATAGATTTATGTACAAAAACAGAATGTGCGTTAAAAAAAATTCAACCCTTAAGTGATATATCAAACAACTCAAACAGCAATTCAATTATGGATATAAATATTGTTGATTTGCTTTCTCGAGATGAGATAAATATTGATGTTAAAAGTATATCAGGTTATTTAAAACATAAAGTGGTTCTTGTTACAGGCGGCGGCGGTTCCATAGGTTCAGAACTTTGCAGACAAATTTCAAAATTTTCTCCCAAAAAACTCATTATCTTTGACGTTTATGAAAACTCCGCTTTTGAAATCTTCAATGAACTGAAAAACAAATATAGCAATATAGAATTTATAATTAAAATAGGCTCAATAAGAGACAAAAAATGTCTTGAAAATCTTTTTGAGACATTTCATCCGGCTGTTATTTTTCATGCCGCGGCTCATAAACATGTTACACTTATGGAAAATTGTCCCGCAGAGGCTATAAAAAATAATGTATTTGGAACAATGAATACAGCCGAACTAGCTGATAAGTTCAATGTTGACCGATTCGTCCTCCTTTCAACAGATAAAGCTGTTAATCCCACCAATGTTATGGGAGCGACAAAAAGAATTACCGAATTACTCATTCAAAGTTTATTCGCTAACAGCAAAACAAAGTTCATGGCAGTAAGATTTGGAAATGTTCTCGGCAGCAACGGAAGTGTCATTCCAATTTTTCAGCGCCAAATTGAGGAGGGAGGTCCCGTCACAGTTACTGACCCAAATGTTGTTAGATATTTTATGACTATTCCCGAAGCCGCCAGACTCGTATTACAAGCCGGCGGAATTGGGCAAAACGGAAGAATTTTTGTTTTAGATATGGGAGAACCCGTAAAAATAAATGATTTGGCGAAAAATCTCATACGACTTTCGGGATATGTTCTTGGAAAAGACATAGATATTATATATATAGGATTAAGACCCGGTGAGAAATTATATGAGGAGTTGATTATGGATGATGAAAAGGACAATTTAAGTGTAACCTATCATGACAAAATTTTTATCGCAAAGCCAATCGAAATTGACAACGAAATTTTTAAAAATCAGCTTGAGCGATTACATCTTGCGGCATATGAAAATACTTCTGAAATTTATAAAATTTTACATGAGATTCTACCTAATTTTAATAGCAGTAAACTCTCTTAAGCTCCAAAATTCTAAAAGGCGGTGCTTTATGTATAAATATTTTAAAAGATTATTCGACATTATTTTTTCGCTTTTTTCTTTGTTAATTTTGGCAATACCTATGATTATTTTCGCTATAATTATAAAATGTGAATCAAAAGGTCCTGTCATTTTCAAACAAAAAAGAATTGGAAAAAACAAAAAAGAGTTTTTTATTTACAAATTTCGAACAATGCGCAGCGACACTCCCAAAAATGTTCCAACTCATCTGTTACAAAATCCAGAAATTTATATAACAAAATCCGGATCTTTTTTCAGAAAAACAAGTATAGATGAACTTCCTCAACTTTTTAATATTATAAAAGGAGATATGAGTATAATTGGTCCAAGGCCGGCTCTTTGGAACCAATATGACCTTATAAAAAAAAGAGATGAGTTTGGGGCGAACGATTGTTTACCGGGACTAACAGGTTTAGCTCAAATAAACGGAAGAGATGAGCTTGAAATTGAAAAAAAAGCTGAACTTGATGGAAAATATGTAAAAAATATAAGTCTTTACATGGATTTAAAAATTTTTTTTTCTACTATTAAATCTGTTTTTAGCGGAGATGGCATCAAAGAAGGAGTGTCTGACAAAAATTTTAATAAAAAATAAAATATTGACTATTGTTTTAATCAATGTTTTATATTATAATAATATGAGGTAAAAATCATTTTATATTTTATTATTATTTATCAGAACGCCGATTAATTTGACGAAATTAAAACTCTATAAAATTCATTTATTAATCAGCGTTTACATAAAAATGTTTTAGGGAGGATTTTTTATGTTAAAATTCAAAAAAACTGATACCGGAGGCTCCATATCAACAAATAAACTTATATTAGTTATAGTCTCATTAATAGTTGTCATCATTGCTATTGGAGCGGGAGTCCTTTTTGCGGTTGATTATTTTAGCACTCTTGAAAAGCGAAACGCTCTTGAAACAGATACAATTTACCCTAACATACTCATAAACGGTATAAACGTAGGCGGATTAAAAAAAGAAGACGCTATAAAAAAACTTGAACAGGATTTACAAGAACCTTTTTCTCAAAATACAATTTCTTTTGCTATTGATGATGAAAGCGTAGATTTTACTTATGGTCAATTTGGGGTAAAATATAATATTGAGGCAGCTGTTGAACAAGCGTATAATTACGCTAGGGAAGGAAATATTAATGAGCGATACGAAAAATACGAACGATTAAAAATGAATGATGTTTATTCATTCAGTGCCGATTTTCTTAACGAAGATGGTCAGCTTTCAGAAGAGATTATAACAAATATAAGAAATGAAATCGAAAAAAATCTTAAGGATAAAGCTTATATTGCTCCCAAAAACGCCAGTATTAAAAGAGAAAACGGCAGTTTTGAGGTTGGTTCTGAGGAAAACGGCAGAGAACTTGATTTAGATAGAGCCGTTGATATAGTTGTCGAATTTATTACAATAGACAAGGCTGATGATATACTTATTCAGACTCCTTTTAAGGAGTCTGCTGAAGTTCCTGTAAAAGAGTTAAAAGCAAAAGTAACCAAAGCCCAAGTGGCGCAAATTGGTGATTTAATTGGAAATTATTCTACAAGATATAGTGGAAGCGGCAGTTCGGGCAGAGTTATTAATATGCGAGTTGCCGCTTCTCGTTTGAACGGAAAAGTTCTTTATCCAGGAGAAACATTTTCCACAAATAAATGTTTTGGAGAAAGCTCCCCTGAAAACGGATATAAACTTGCCGGAGCTTATATAAACGGAAAATTAGACCAAGATTACGGCGGTGGTGTTTGTCAAGTCTCATCAACACTATATAACGCTGTTTTACGAGCTGAAATGCCTATTGTTGAAAGAGCGAATCATTCTCTTACTGTCGGTTATGTTCCGAGAGGCTTTGATGCCACATTAGCCGGCGATTATATTGACCTAAAATTTAAAAACAACTTCGATATTCCTATATACATAGAAAGTTATCTTACAGACAATCAAGTTGTCGTCAACATTTATGGAAAAGAAATTCATTCGCCTGGAAGAACTCTTAAATTTACAAGTACTCTTGAAAATAATATTTACAGAACTTATAAAGAAATATATCAAGATGGAAAATTTGTGGAAAAAGTATATCTTGCGAGAAGTTCTTATAAAAATACAGAAGTAAACAACTCAAATACTAATTCCGACTCTCGTACAGAATCTACGACAAAAAAACAAATCCAAGTTACAACACAAACTCAACCTTCAGCAAATAATAAAAAGACTGAAACAGCGGCTCCAAAAAGTAATACACAAAAACCTCCGACAAATAACACAAACAATACAGTAAAACCAAAACAGGAAATTTCGACTCCAAAACAAGAAACTTCAGCTCCAAAACAGAATGTTACTGTTCCAAAACAAGAAACCAACGTTACTGTTACAAAACCTAAGGAAGAAGCGAAAGCTCCTGCTATTCAAACAACTACAACTCCAGAAACTCCAGTTTCAATTCAGACTGAAAATAACGTTAGTGAATAAAACAACGCTATTAAATAAACAAAGTAAGAACCCCCATCTTGAATTGGGGGTTCTTTTTATTACTCTACAGTTGTTTTGTTATTATTAACAAAATCAAACTCTCCGTGTTTTAACGCTTTTTGTAAAATTTCAGAGGCGTCTTCAGCTGTAACCACATTATCTCCATTTACATCCATTCTATCAATTCCGCCCTCAGAAATTCCATCAGCGGATTTTTTCTTAAGAACATAATCTAAGGTAACAGAAGCGTCATTAACTGTAACACCTTTTTCCTTATCAACATCTCCCATATCAAAAACAGGAGCTCCAATTTCTTTTACAGTAACCTCACATTCAGCGTGATTACCGCCTTCAACTTCCGCCTTAATAATTGCCGTTCCAACACCCTTAGCAGTAACAAGACCATTTTCATCAACAACCGCTATATTTATATCGCTTGAAGTCCAAGTGATATTTTTATTTGAAGCGTCCTCCGGCAAAACAACGGCATTAAGCTGCTGAGTTTTTCCCTTTTCAATTTCAGCCGTTTTAGGAGAAACTGTAACAGTTACATTTTCAACGGAATCTGAAACAACAACTTTACATTCACTTGAAAATCCACCGTCTTCCGTTTCAGCTTTAATAATAGCTTCTCCGTTTCCAGATGCCGAAACAAGTCCCTCATCACTAACTGTCGCCACATTTGGATTATTTGAAGACCAAGTAATATTTTTGTTCAAAGCATCTGATGGTGAAACAACAGCGTTAAGCTGATAAGTTTCTCCGCTTTTTATTCTAATGTTCGATGGTACAATAGAAATACCTGTAACATTTCGCTCAGCGCTTACAGATATATTATCAAAATACATAGGCCCCGCAGCTGTTCTAACAAGTCTTATCTG
The DNA here is from genome assembly GCA_949738935.1 of uncultured Eubacteriales bacterium. GTDB lineage: Bacteria > Bacillota > Clostridia > Lachnospirales > CAG-274 > MGBC114079. The sequence continues at coordinate 20,680 of CATJCJ010000456.1, forward strand.
TTTAAACTGTAAAGGCGTCTTAGCTATAAGTTCTGTTTCCACACTTCCGATAGGGGTACCACTTATATTATCAGGAGAATAACTTCCGTCTGTTCCATGCTGATAAATCTTTGTAATCGCCTTTTTATCGGTAAAATCAATGTCAACCTGTACCCTGTACCATTTCTTTAAATCAAGAGTTCCTATTTCCTGTCCCTCATAAGGGTTATTACCGGTATTATCCGCTTTTGGCGTATCTGACGTAACAACAATGGCTTTTCCGCCAATATTAGTCAGCTGATAAAAAATATTATTGCTGCCAAAATCAGCCGAACCTAATCCATTTCCATCATCAGAAGTACTTTCATTCTCAAAGAAAATACGGAAAGTTCTTCCGGTTTCCACCGCATCCGCGCCTGAGAAAAGGTCAGTGGTAAAAGTAAGCTTTCCACTGCTTGCGGGATTATTAAATTTCTTAAATACCGCTTTATTGCCAATTTCAATTTTCTTTGTATCGTTTCCGCCCAAAACAGCATTATTATCAAGATTTATATTATCCTCGCTGGTTGCTCCTTTTTGTTTAAACCAACCGCTAAAATCTTCCGTATCGTTAAAATACTTATCTGAAACAATCTCTGTATTCTGACCTGTTCCTTTTATGACAACAGCTATATCACCTGTTTCTACAGAAGCTTTGAGATTCTCACCATAAGAGACTGTACCTCTTACAATAACAGCCGTATTTCCGCATTTATCGTAATTAATCGTTCCGTCTGCATTCACTAAATCGCTTTGTCCCTCAACAACTCTCCAATTAATTTCTGAAAGCTGATTTCCATAAGCGGGAAGTCTGCTGCCATTTTCCATTACATAGCTTTCTTCCAAATCAGCCGCGTCTTCCTCAGCGATTTCCGTCAAATCCTTATAAAGAATATTGTCTACATAAAACTCACAGTTAGGACTTTTTCTGTTTGGTCTGAAAACAAACCGATTTGTTATGAAATCATCATAGCTTTTCATATCCGCTACTTTTCCAGATGGAGCCGCGTTAAGTTTCTTGCCTATTTCCTTTCCGCTCTCATCATAAATATAATAATCTACTTTTGGTAATATTTTATTTGTTATTCCCACAGTACTTACAACCATTTTTATTCTATACCACTTTGAAAAGTCAACATTTGTCGCAATATTTCCAGCGTTTGAACCATTCTCATAATACGAGATACTATTATTTCCGGAAAATCTAAGCTGTCCTATGCCCAAATTTCCTCTTAAATAAACCTCTAAAGTGTCATTTCTTTTTTGGCTGTCAGCGGAAAGAGCTCCAATATAAATATCAAAATCCGCCTCTACAACACGTTCTGACTTTTCCCCAAATCTATATAAGAAATCATACATAGTTGGATCTGTACTCTTTGATTGTTTTACATAAAAAATCTTTCCGTGATTTTCCGCCTCCACATCATTAATATTGTCTGTTATGCCCCAGTCAATATTTTCATTTTTAGGAGTTGCCGTTTCATCTTCTACTTTCAACTCAAGAGTCTTTGTGTCCGCCCCAACCTCATGTTTCTCAAAATCAATTATATTACCATAATCCTCTTTAGCGGAACCAACAATAATATTAAATTTCTTCACAACATCATTATATCCTTCTCTTGAGACAGTTAATGTAAGAACGGCGTATTTAACGCCACTTCCATATTCTCCTACAACAATAGTATTGTTTTTAAAACAACTTGTATCGGAAGAAGTCCAAGTCATTTTAATATTAGAATCACCTGAATACTCGTGAACCAATTCAGTATCCTCAGAAATCATACCGCTCGGCACATTTACACTGTCAGCGATTTCTTTCATTCTTTCAGACGGCGTAAGTTCATCAAAAGAACCTGGATTCCACTTATCATTTCCTTTAATGTGCTTATAAGGACTATATGTGTCTAAAAATTTCGGCTCAGTTATAACTTGCTCATATTTAGGTGCGTTGCTCAAATCCGCTTCTGTTCCGTCAGCATTCAGAGTTTTACATTCTCTAAATTTAATATCTTCCGTTTTTCCGGTAACATCATCAAATCTTGCGCTATTTATATTAGTTATTTTATTGTTATAATAAACAATCTGTCCTTTTGTTCCGTCAGATTTTCCTAAAATAGCTGTTTCTTTTCCGTCAATAGTTGAATTCATAATCAAAAGACCATATTTAGCCGAAGTATCCGCATATGTGCTTTTCGCTATAACATCTCTCGCTGAAAGTGTACAATAATTAAATATAGCCTGAGCATCTCCCGAAACTGTACCATTTATAGTACAATTTTTAAAATAAGCTCTCGCTTTATTTTTTATATCCACAGCAACTCCGTCAAAAGTAATTCCACAATCAGTAAAAATAGCTTTATCGCCGGAAATTTCAACTTTTCCATCAATCTTAATACCAGTAATTGAAGTATTTACAGCATCTGCCGAGAGTTTAACTCCCTTTACAATAACATCTCCCGTTGCATCTTTTTTAGGCATAATATTAAAATCATCAGAAATAATTGAGATTTCCTCATCATAACTTCCCGGAGTGACATAAATAGTCTTTTTACCCTTAAAAGCCTGTCCATTATTATTCACATATTCAACAGCCTTGGATATTGTTTTATAGCTTTCTCCGCTAACCTCGTCCGCGGATGGGTCTACTAAAATAGAACTTACTATAGGTTGAGATGGAGTAACAACCCCTTCAGGAAAAGAATTAACAGTTAAATCATTAATATAATACTCTATATTGTTATAACCATCTCCTCTAAAATCACCCAGCGCGTCAGAAGGGTCACTTGGGTCAAGCCCTCTGGCAAGCTCCCAATTATCATCCATACCATCTTTATCATTATCTACAATATCTTTTTGAAGAACCGGTTCTGGATAATACTTGTCATAAGAAGTCTGCGTAATTTTATTTTGCTCAATTATCTTAGCTTCGTTTTCGTTAGCTCCTTTAGTAACATCTTCCGTACCGGTTAAGTTACCTGTTCCATTTATAGCGTCAGCACACACCTCAAGGTCAATAGCAGGTTTACATTCAGGATTTACTCCCGCCCCGGCATATTTTGTAACATGGTCAAAAGCGGCGTCAGCGCTTTCCATTGTGGGAACAACCGAAAGATCCTCTCCGTTTACCTTAAGAGGCATATATGTATCAGTTCGATAATATTGTTCATTCGGAAGCCTTTGAGGATTATACTTGTCTAAAGTTCCCGCCGTAAATCCCTTTCCTGTAGAAGCGTCTACACTTCCAAAACTGACTGCCTCCCAGTTCTTATCCTCACTGTTTCTAACTGTTTTGTCTGCATTAACAATTTTATTTCCGGTGAGATAAAATTTATAGTTTTCAACCTTCGAACCACTCGAAAATACAAAATATCTATAAGCTCCGGAAGTTGACGGACCTGCCTTAAAATAATTGTTTGCGTAATTAACGTGACCAAAAGTTCCGTAAGCAGTCTGATTTCCCCAGTCATAAAGAACATTATTTACATAATCCATAACATTCTGGTCTACAACCTTGCCTCTGAAGTTCCTTGACAAACTATGCGCTATAAGATTATGATGCCATGACGCCTGTCCTTTTCCAAACATTATACCAAATCCATGAACACCTTTCGCATGACCTCCCCAACAATTCGCAGGTCCTACGATTGTATACTGAACCGTATAATTCATATTATTTGAATAAAGACCCCAATTCTCATCTGTCGCGAATCCCAAAGAACAATGGTCAATTATAGAATTAGAACCTTTAGCTCCACCCCAAGCGTCAGTGTTAGAGGCACTGCTCGGACCCGGACCCGGACGAGAACTTATATATCTTATAATAGCGTTGTCTCCGCCCATACCCAGTTTAAAATTTTTAAGAGTAATACCTTTTCCGCCCGGCGCTGTTTGCCCCGCAATAGTAATATTGCTTCCAACAACAACATTACTTTCAAGTTCAATAGTTCCTCCAACATCAAAAACAACAATTCTGTTAGAACCTCCTACGGCCTCACGAAAAGAACCAGCTCCCTTGTCGTTAAGATTTGTAACATGAACAACTTTTCCGCCTCGTCCGCCTGTAGCGTATTTTCCGGCTCCCTCAGCTCCAGGAAAAGCAAGAATTTTATCAGCGGCCAAATCAACTTGTTCCGAATTTTCTTCTGTATCCATACTTTGGCTTTTTTCCGAAACAGCTTTATCAGAATCCTCAGCAAACGAAAAAGAAATACCGTTACTTACAGAAAGAGCCATTGCCAGCATAAACGCAATAAGTTTCTTCATAAAATATCTCCTTTCAAAAATAAATTAAACATTTCAGATTAGCAAAAAACAAATTAAATTGGAACGCACCTTAAAATTTTATATACATTGCTAAAGTCATATAAAAATCTAATTATATAAAAATTTTACATAACTTCACAAAATAAAAACATCCAAAAAATTGTGAAAAACAAAATAAAAACGGTTCAATTTTATTTTTTATAATTTTTTGAACATATTTTAATTTTCAGATACGCTCAAAATTTATTATTTTCGAACAGCCGCCTTGTCATTTTTATACAACAATCATTTTCAAAATGTTGTTTTCACAAAAAAACACTTATGCATAATTAATAGACAATACGCCCCAAAAATAATCCTTTTATTAATTATACATAATTTTCTTAAAAAAATCAATCAAATTATTATTAAAAATTAAGATTTGTCTTTTATTTAGCGTAATAATTTCAATATTTCAGGAAAAGGTGAAAGACTTCTTTTAAGAATACCATGAACATATGCTATAAAAATGCCATAATTAACAATAGGAATTCCCTGCCTCACAGCACAACGTATTCTATACTTCATTTCTCTTTCATTAAGCATACAACCGCCGCAATGAACAATTAATTTATATTTTGACAAGTTTTCCGGAAACTCTGTTCCGCTTGAAGTCTCAAAATTAATTTTTTTATTTGTATATTCTGATAACCACTTTGGAATTTTACAAGTTCCAATATCCCCGCATTGCCTATGATGTGTACACCCCTCAGATATAAGAATAGTATCGCCATCCTCAAGGCTTTCAACAGCGGCAGCTCCCCTGACAAGCTCTTCAAGATTACCCTTATGTCTAGCGAAAAGAATTGAAAAAGATGTCAACAAAATATCGTTTGGGGTATCCTTTGATACCTTTCCAAAAACTTGAGAATCACAAACAACTATTTTAGGTTTTTTATCAAAATTTTCCAGAACCATTTTTATTTCGTTCTCATTTATAACAATAGCTATAGCGTTTTTGTCCAAAATATCTCTAATAGTTTGCTGCTGAGGTAAAATAAGCCGACCTTTTGGAGCAGCTGAATCAATAGGAACAACAAGCAAAACAAAGTCAGCCGGTTCAATCAAATCATTTATAATAGGAAAAACACTTTCATTTTCAGGAAATTTTTCAGAAATAAATTCCTTAAGTCTATCAATTCCCTCTCCTGTTTTAGCGCTAGTATAAACATATTTTGAAGACAATTCTCCTTGATTATCAATCAAATCAATCTTATTCATAACGATAAGATATGGTATTTTCTTTTCCTCAAATTTTTTAATAATTTTTTTTTCAATATCAGAAATTCCATCCAAACAATCAACAACCAAAACAGCAATATCTGTCTTATTAAGAACTTGGACAGCTTTTTTCACTCTCAATTCGCCAAGTTCCCCAATATCATCAAGCCCAGGGGTATCAATTATAACAACAGGTCCAAGAGGTAAGAGTTCCATAGTTTTATAAACAGGGTCAGTTGTTGTTCCTTTAACATCAGAAACAACAGCGACATTCTGATTTGTAACAGCGTTCACAACACTTGATTTTCCGGCATTTCTTTTTCCAAAAAATCCAATATGAACTCTGTCAGAAGTTGGTGTACTGTTCAAACTCACCTTAATCACTCCTAGTATAATAATGATGTAGAATAAAACTACATAAATTTTTATCAACAGCTTACAAATTCAAATAAAATATAGGTATAATAATCATAAGATAAGACCAAAAATATATCACTTTTAACATTACTTTCTCAAATCTCTTACAGAAGACCTCTCAATAACCTCCATTTTTATTTTAACCCCTGTTTTCTCACCTGTTTTAATTTGCTTAATAAGTGAATCCGCCGCCATAGCGCCAAGATTATATTTCATATGCTCAACACTTGTAAGGTCAAGAAACTTTGAGAGAGTTGAATTATCAAAACCAATCACGGAAACATCATCAAAAGGTTTAATATTGTTTCTCTCAAGAAACCGTATAATATTGAGAGCCATTTGGTCATTATAACAAACAATACCTGTACAGCCCTCAAAACGTTTCAATAAAATAGAGTCAGCGTCGCCATTAAATAAAAACTCCAAATCCTCTGTTGTATACCACAAAATATTTTTCTCATCAACTGCAATATTTTTTTTATGAAAGGCCTTCATAAAACCCTCATACCTTTTATGACCAGGCATATCATCAGACTTAAAAACAGCTCCGATTTTTTTATGTCCCCTTTCAATAAGATAATTAGCGGCGACAAAGCCTCCCTCAACATCATTCATAGAACACAAAGGTATATCCAAATCAGGATAACCTCCATTTATAAAAACACAAGGAATATTTTTCTTCAACTGAGCGTAAATTTCCCTATTAGGATTTGGAATAGCCGACTTAGTACCCTCAACAATTATTCCGTCAACTTTTTTATTAATAAGAGAATTTAAAATAGAAGTTTCTTTTTCAACTTTATTATATGTAATTCCCAAAGTGATATTATAATTATTATCAGACAGCACATTTTCAATTCCTTTAATAATATCAGGAAATATATATTCATCCAAATATGTTATTATAACACCTATATTTCTCGTTTCTTTATTAGAATTTCCACTTTTTATTTTAACATAAGTACCGCTGCCTTTAATCTTCTCAAGATAACCCTGATTTTCAAGATTGCTTATAGCAAGCCTGATAGTTTGACGGCTAAAATTAAACTTTTCCATCAATTCATTTTCAGAAAGCATTTTTTCGCCGTTTTTATATGTACCATTATTTATCTCTCCCTTAATCCATTCTTGAACAATAGCGTATTTTGGAGTACCCATATTCATAACGCACCTTTCATAATAATATACAAAAGATTTTTCTGACACTCTTTCGTTTTTACAGCCATATTAACAAATTAAGGAAATACCGCGCAATCAATAGTAAAAATAATTTTTATTTTTAAATTACACGATATTCCCTTAAATAAAACAACCTTTCAAGTTTATTTTTATTAATCTGTCGATACTGCCTACAATATATATTATACATATATCCACAAAAAATGTCAAATAAATATACGTACATCTCAACATTTTTTATATTATATATACAAAATACACAAAATCATTTCAATATATATAATATTTACTGGTAATATATTATATCAAAATCTATACCAGATTAACTCTGGTACTATACCAAGATAGCAAAACAAATTTATGTCCAAGCGCCATCCAAAGTAATAACTTGGCCTGATATATAATCAGACTCACCAGATGAAAGAAAGTATACAGTCTCAGCGACTTCCCTTGTATCACCAAATCTCATAAAAGGAATTTCTTCAATAATGGAATTTTTTTCTTCAGATGATAAGAAACCATTCATTTCTGTATCAATAACACCACAGGCGACAGCGTTAACTTTTATATTAGATGGACCAAGTTCTTTAGCTAAAGCTTTAGAAAAAGAATTGACAGCTCCTTTAACAGATGAATAAACAACTTCGCACGACGCTCCAACATTGCCCCAAACAGACGATATATTCACTATAGAACCCGTTTTATTGTGTATCATATATGGTAAAGCCAAATGAGAACAATTATAAACTCCTTTTAAATTAATATCAATCAACTCGTCCCATTGTTCAGGAACCATTTCATTAAAAAGACCAATATACGATATTCCCGCATTATTAACCAAAATATCAACCCCGCCAAAAATATCATTAATATTTTTAAACATATCCTTAACCCCGCTATAGTTTGACACATCACACTTAATAGCAAGTATATTTGAGTTAATCTCTTTCAGATTCTTCTCAAGTTTTAATAATTTTTCAAAAGAATTCCTGCAATTTATAACAACATTAAAATTCTCAACAGCAAACTTTTCAGCAATAGCTTTTCCAATTCCTCTTGACGCTCCCGTAACGAGGACAGTTTTTCCTCTCATTACCTTTCACCTCTAAGCATAGCGATTTCTTCTTTATATAAATTTGTATTTTTATCAAGCCACGGTGTTTCCAAAATTAATATTTTATTTTCAGCGTATTTAGAATGAACAATATTGTATATAGCGTCAAAACCAATCATATCTTTCCCCTTTGGGTTTGAATCATCAGCCCCTATATTAGCGTGACGGTCTTTTTTTGCCCCGCGGATATTTAAAGAGCCATTTATATGAAATACTTTTAACCTATCAAGACCTATTATAGAATCAAATTCTTCCATAACATTATCAAAATTATTTATAATATCATATCCACTGTCATGAGTATGGCAAGTATCAAAACACACACCTATTTTTTCTCTTAAATCAACTTTATCAATAATCATCGCCAACTCCTCAAAAGAACGTCCAATTTCAGTTCCCTTTCCCGCCATAGTCTCAAGACAAATAAACGGCCTTGTCTCAGGTAAAAGAACCATATTCAAACCATCAGCAATTCTTTGAATACCATATTCAGCGGTTTTATCAGTGTAAGCTCCTGGATGCAAAACAATATAATCCGAACCTATAGCGGTGGTTCTCTCAATTTCCTTTTTTAAGAAAGATACAGCAAGCTCATAAGTGTCTTCTTTATAAGAAGCCAGATTTATAATATAAGGAGCGTGAACAACAATATCACTTAAATTATGCTCTTTCATAAACTTATGGCCCTCTTCTATTTTTAATTTCTCAATAGGAGAACGTCTTGTATTTTGAGGCGCTCCCGTATAAATCATAAAAGTGTCGGCGTTATATGACGCCGCTTCTCTCGCCGCGCCAATTAATCCGCCTGAGATGGATACATGAGAACCTATTTTAAAATTATTTTTCATAAGCGTTTCCTCCAAATCAAAACATATTTCTTTTAGACATAACTTTAATAACAACAACACAAATCAAAACAGAACCTATGACAAGTCCCCAGAACATAAACGGACTTTCAACTTGAAAACCGGGAATAGGAACATTCATACCAAAAAAACTTGATATAATTGTAGGAATAGCCATAACAATAGTGATTGATGTAAGTCTTTTCATAACAATATTAAGATTATTAGAAATAATAGACGCAAAAGAGTCGGTCGTACCCGTTAAGATTTCCCTATAAATCTTAGCCATTTCAATAGCCTGTTTATTCTCAATAATTGTATCTTCCAAAAGTTCCATATCATCAGGATATTTTTTAATAAAATCATATCTTAAAAGCTTTTCCATAACAATTTCATTAGATTTAAGAGAAGTTGAAATATAAACCAAACTCTTTTCAAGTGTAAGAAGCCGAATAAACTCCTCGTTACGCATAGATTTATGCAAACTTTCCTCAATCGCAGCGCTTTTCTTGTCAATTTGTTTAAGACACGTAAGATATAACTCCGAGTTTTTATAGAGCATTTGTAATATAAACCGTGACTTCTTAAACGTATAAAAAGTTTTAATGATATTTTTTAAAAAAGGTTCTAAGATAAGAGATTCTTGTAAAGACACAGTAACAATACATAAATCAGTGAGAATAATACCAATAGGAATTGTCTCATACAACTCAAAATACTCCTTAATTTTAATATACGGTGTATCAACAAGAATAAGCACTTGTCCATTATTGTCGTCAATCTCAATACGTGAACGTTCTTCCTCATCGAGGGCGGCTTTAATAAAATCAGAATCCATTTTTAATTTTGAGGAAACCATTTCAATTTCTTCATCAGTAGGTAAAACCATATTTACCCAAACCCCATCAATAATTTCAGAAGTTTCAACAAGCTCATTATAAACAGAACTATATATTTTAACCATTTTAAAGATTCCCTCCTTTTACACTAACTTAAAAATATCACATAACTAAAATCTCATAAATTATGAAGTGGTTCTTTAAATCTATAAGAATTACCAACATTTGAAAGATTTATAATTAAAGAAAGGTTTGAGATAACCTTAATCTCAAACCTGCTGTATTATAGCAATCCCATATTACGAATACAAGAATAAGAGCGAAAAATTATCAACTTTATATCACTTAACAATCGCTCTCCAATCCAAATCCCCCCTATCAAGAGCGAGAAGAAGGGCTTCCGCTGTGGCAAGATTACTGGCAAGAGGAATATTATGAATATCACAAAGTCTCAAAAGGCTGTTTATATCAGGCTCATAATTTTTCGCTGAAACTGGGTCTCTCAGAAAAATAACAAGGTCAATATCATTATTAGCGATTTGGGAACCCAGCTGTTGTTCTCCTCCAAGATGCCCGGCAAGATATTTATGAACAACTAAATTAGAAGTTTCCTCAATAAGAGCACCCGTAGTACCTGTTGCGTAAATTTCATGCTTACTCAAAATATGCCTATAAGCAATACAAAGATTTTCCATAAGAATTTTTTTATTATCATGCGCGACCAAAGCAATATTCATAAAATCACCTCTCAAACATAGATTTAGGTTTTCTCATTCCTACATTTATAACAAGACCAACAGCCATCATATTCATCCACATAGAACTTCCGCCATAACTCACAAAAGGAAGCGGCATACCTGTATTGGGCAAAAGCCCTGTCGCAACACCAACATTCACAAAAGTCTGAAACACAAACATACCGGCAACACCAGAAGCTATATACATACCAACATTATCAGGAGCCTTATTAGCGACTGAAATACATTTCAACACAATAAGCAGCATAACAAAAAGCACCGCGACACAGCCAATAAAACCAAATTCCTCTCCAATAACAGAAAAAATAAAGTCATTATGAGACTCAGGCAAATAACTAAGCTGATTTATAGTTCCTTGATAAAGACCTTTCCCATTAAGACCTCCCGAGCCAATAGCCCAAATAGAATTTCTTGTTTGATAATAAAGAGGGTCGGACCAATCAGGATTAATCGCTGATAATATTCTATTAATATGATAATCATCAAGAAATAAATGTAAAATATACTTATTATCACTCAAAAGGTCAACAGTAAATACCGCGCCAACTGTCGTAATAACAGCGAGAGCGATAAAAATATACTTTTTACTGATGTTTCCAACAAAAAGAATGCTAACCATAATCGCCAAAGTAACAAGACTCGCTGATAAAGACGGCTGAGCCTTTATCAGTACAGTTGGAATAATTGTCGCCGCAAATATAATAGCCAACGTTTTAAAACTATTAATGGTTTCCTGATTTTTATCAACATATTTAGACAAACATATAATCATAAATATTTTTGAGAACTCTGACGGTTGTATACCAAAAATCCAACGGTTTACGTTATCTCCGGTTCCGATAAAAAGCACAATAACCAAAAGAATAATATTAATAATGTATATAGGTATATAAAACTTACATATAATATGATAGTCAACAAAAGCCGTGACACACATAAGAGCTATCCCCGTCACAAACCATATTATTTGACTTTGAAATTCACCTGAAGACTCTGGAGAATTAATTTTCGTGGCGCTTCCAATAATTACAATTCCAAAAATAGCTATGGCAAACACCAAAAAAAATAAAACAAAATCAAATAACAGCAAATTTTTTTTTGAAAACATAGTAAAAACTCCCTCTCAAAAGAAACGGAAAAAATATCAGAAAATCCATTAATAAACACTTTTACATTTGAACCTTTCTCATACTTTTTATTGGGATATTAGCGTATAACATAGGCACACTGCCGTTAGTGCCATCAGTTTGAGTTTGAGTAATTTGAATATCCAATTCTTCTTCATCAATTTCCATATAATTTGAAATAACCCGAATTATATCTGTTTTAAGCATCTCAAGAACCTGAGTGGAACAATTCACTCTATCATGAATCAAAACAAGTTTCAATCTGTCTTTAGCAACGTCTTTTGATGAAGGCTTTCTTGAAAAGAAACTAAATAAGTCCATATGACTACCTCCTTATATAAAATTAACTTCCGGATTTAAAGAGTTTTTTAATCTTGTTTAGAATACCTTTATCAAAATCCAAATCCATCAAAGGAACATTGTTGCCCAAAACCCGCTGAGTTATATTTCTGTAAGCCTCTCCCGCCTTGGAAGACAAATCCGTAACAGCCGGCTCGCCTTTATTAGCCGATATCACAATACTCTCATCATCAGGAACTATCCCAACAATATCAATAGCCAAAATCTCAGTAACATCGTCCATAGCCATCATATCCCCGCGTTTAACCATATCAACTCTAATTCGATTTAATATAAGCATAGGATTTTTAAGCTCATTAGCTTCCAAAAGACCAATAATTCTGTCAGCGTCACGAACAGCTGAAACTTCCGGAGTTGTAACGACAATAGCTTTGTCAGCTCCGGCAATAGCGTTTTTAAAACCCTGCTCAATACCGGCCGGACAATCTATAATTATGTAGTCATATTCTTCTTTTAAAGTTTCACAAAGCTTGTTCATCTGCTCAGGATTTATAGCGTCTTTATCTCTTGTTTGAGCCGCCGGCAAAAGGAAAAGATTATCATATCGTTTATCACGAATAAGAGCTTGTTTTAATCTGCAATTTCCCTCAATAACATCAATAAGGTCATATACAATACGATTTTCAAGTCCCATAATAACATCAAGATTGCGAAGCCCAATATCAGCGTCTATCATAACAACTTTTTTACCTTCCATAGCGAGACCTGTTCCAAGATTAGCAGAAGTGGTAGTTTTACCTACACCGCCTTTACCTGATGTAATAACTATAACTTCACTCATTTGTTTTCCTCCTAAGTAATTTTTAAAAAACAATTAATAACCATCAAGGAAGCGTTGAGCCGTTTTACAAAAAAATTAATGCAAAATTTAGCCAAAACCATAATATAATATTCTGGGAAAGTATCAACAATTAACACCCATTGTTTCCTTATATGGTTCTTATATTATAATAACAGAAATAAATTTATTTTGCACTAATTTCTTTTAGCAAATTAATACAAATTCACAAATAATGTTATAAATTCATTAAGGGTTCAACATAAATCTCACCATTTTTAGCGAAAGCGCATTCAGGAATAACTTTATTCGTTTTCTCTTTTTCGGGGAAGTATGTAACAATATCAGCGATTCTAAGTTGAGTGGGTTTCAAATTAAACGCGATAATAAAACAATCATGCCGACCGCCGCACCCCGCGTGAATAAGCCCTTTCACCGAACCAAGCACAATAACGTTTCCCTCGGAGATAACTTCTCCGCCCGGATTAACGTCACCAATAATAACAATACTGCCCTTAAATTTAACAGACTGTCCATTTCTGACAGACCCTTTATGAAAAGAAGTAATATTTTCGTAAGCAGACACAAATCTTTTTGAGATACTGTCCTTTGAGATATTGATATTATTAAATTTAGAAAGTTTCTTCTGTTTAACAAAAACAGGATTTTCATCTTCACTATGAACAAATGATATATTAAGTTCCGAAACTTTTGATATAATGTCCAAAAGTTCCATTTCTTCAGAATCACTCAAAACACGTCCTTTAAAAGCAACAGAAATATTAGCACCTCTAAAAAAAGTGCTTGACTTTGATACTTTTTCCTCAAAATCCTGCCTCAATTCCTCAAAAGCAATTTTATCATCAAGTATAATAAGAATTCCGTCATTTTTACCTTTAAATATAACGCTGTTTTGACCCAATGTGTTCACCTCAATAGTTTAATATTTTATATAATTATTTTTAGATGCCTTAAATCTACTGGTATAAAACATTATAAATCTCTTTTTCAGGCTCTTTTTCCAATCCAAAATAATATGAAAATACTTTTTTGGCGACATTAGGCGCCGGCGATGTGGAATCGTCACCAAAAGGAATAAGAACAGTTATAGCGATTTGGGGGTCCTCATACGGGGCAAATCCAACAAAAACCGTATGTTCCTTTCTATAAGAAGATTGCTGAGCCGTACCTGATTTAGCTGCGACATTTATCGGAAAACCATTAAAAACCCTTCTCAAAGTTCCGTGTTCTCCTGAGGTAACAAGATACATACCTTGATGAATAGCTTTCAAATTTTCAGGTTTTATATTAATATCTTCCTCGACATTTGGAGTATATTCTTTTAAGACATTATCATCATAAGAAGCGATTTTATTAAGAAAATGCATAGAGTACCTTTTTCCTCCATTTGCCAATGTTGAAACATATTTTGTCAAGTTAGCGGAAGTATAATTGTTAAGAGACTGACCAATAGCTGTTCTTATTGTATCTCCATCATACCATTTAAAATCTCCGTAATCCGCCTCAGGGTCTCTCATAGTATAAATATACTTTTTATATTCCGGAGACGAAATATTTGACGGATAATTTTTTGTGGACCTATACAGCTCATAAATTTCAACTCCTGTAAGGTCATTAAGTCCGTATAACTTCATGTATTTATTTAAAACCCCAATTGCCTTTTCAGTTGAGTTATTGGCGGAATTACCAATATTATAAACAAACTGATAAAAAAAGTAATTGCAAGAAACTTCCAAAGCGTGAGCGACATTAACACTTCCATGGGAGCCTTTTCCGCTTCCAATCCAACAGCGAGCATGAGGTTTTCCAGCCTCTTTAAAAGTACCTTTGTCATAAATAGTAGTATAAGGTGTAATATAACCTTCCTCAAGCCCCGCTGTCGCTGTAATCATTTTAAATGTTGAACCGGGAGCTCTCGGCTCCATAAAAGGTCTGTTCAGCAAAGGCGTTGTTCCGTCACTTTGAAGTTTTCTGTAATAATCATTATCAAAATTATTAACAAATTTATTATTGTCATAAGAGGGATAAGAAACCGTCGCCAATACATCGCCCGTATGAACATCTTGAATAACAACCGAACCTGTACATGGGTCCATACCTGTCATACCGGTAGTAATCGCTCCCAAATTCATTTTATCCGTAATAACTTGAAGCGGAGATATTTGTCCGCTTTTTATTCTCATATAGTAAGCCTCGTCACAAGAGATAATTCCCTGCTCAGACATAACTAAAGCCAGTTGTGTTCCCGACACATTATTATTATCAATCGAATCAATCAAAATTTGTTTGGCGAGGTCCATATCTGTTTCAGACCCTTTATCTACAGACAATATATATTGTTTAATTTTCTTCTGTTCAGTACCGTCAGCCGCCTCAAATATCTTTTTAATGTCTATATGATTTGAGTCAACCATTGAAGATAAAATTTCTTTATAAGAATAATCTCCGCTTGAGATTCTGCTCAAAATAGATGTTTTCAAAGTTTCCTCAAAAATATCATATGTTTTTTCCTGGAGTTTTCTATCAACCGTCAAAAACACTTTATTTCCCGGAACAGGCTCAACATTTTCAGATTCAACTGTATTAATTCTTCGTCCAAGAGTATCAACCTCAACATATTTTTTCCCTTTTTGCCCTCTTAAATCAGACTCAAACGCTTTTTCAATACCATCTTTTCCTATAATATCGTTTAAAGTATAATCACTGTCCTTATATTCAGCCAGTTCTGTTTCTGTAATTCCTCTTATATATCCAAGAAGGTGAGAAAAATATTTACCCGAAGGATAATTTCTCAATGCCTCAACATCAATATAAACCCCTGGATAACTTGTTTTTTCTTCCTCAATAGCCGCGATGGTCTCATTTTTAACATCATAAGCAACAATAAACGGAATATATTTCAAATACCCCTTTAAGTATAATTGAGTTTTCAAAGAAAGAATTTTTCTAGCATCCTCGTCAGACCACTTAGAATCAATCTTAAACTTCTCTTTTAGCTTATTAAAAGCCTCCTCAGCCGTTAAATTCTCATCAAGAGACATATCTTTTTTCCATCTTTTTTCTTGATTTTGACTTCCGCCAAATTCAAAAGTATATGGTTTTGTTTTTGAGATAGGAAATTCATCAACTATATCCTCATTATTCTTCTCAAGCAAATTAATCAGTTTAACAAAAATCTCGTCTTGATTCTCAACAGAAATACTAGCGTCAATATTTACAGTAAAAGAAGATTTATTTTCAGCGAGAGGAACTCCATATCTGTCATAAATCGCTCCTCTTGGAGCTGATACAACAACCTCCTGCACAGTAGTCATCTTAACCTGATTATTATAATAATCTTCCTTTACTATTTGTAAATTAAAAAGCTTAACTACAAGAATAATAAATAGTATAGTCGTAATCAAACATATAATAATCAATCTATTTTCAAAAAACTTTATTAAATTTTGAAAGAAATCTTTCATATATATCTATATCCTCCTAAAAACATACGTGTTAAAAATAAGAAGACACTTTTACAGCGAACTATAAGCACAACTTCATCAAACTTAATCAAAAATTATAAGAAAATAAACAAAAATAGTTTAATTCTTTAATTTTTTTGCACATATTTTAGTTTTTGAATACGCTCTAACGATTAAAAAACTTTCGCTTCATATTTTCTCGTTTTTCAAGTTTTTCATTTATTATGTAAAAAATCTTATACAAAAAAACGGAAAATAACGCGGTATAAGCTGTTTCAGGTAAAATAACCGCTTTCAAAAAATATATTAAATCTGTATATCCCAAAAGTAAAACATTAAAAACATAAAAAGCAAATTCATAAAAAAACGTTCCGACAAATGTCAAAAAAAGAGGAACAAGAAAATTTTCGGCAAAAAAATCAACATAAAATTTTCCACATAAAAATCCCGTCATCATTCCTAAAAAAGCGTGCATTCCAACATATTGACCAAAGAAAATATCCTGCATAATTCCAACAGCAAATCCAATAGCCGCTCCCTCATTCTCGCCTCTCATAAAAGCGAAAGAAATAATAATTATTATTGATGTATTAGGAATTATATTTATTATTTCAATGCTGTGCAAAAATGTGGATTGAATTATAAAATTTAAGATAATTATAACGGCGGTCACAAAATATCTCACTGTCATACCTCCCAAATCCAAAGCGACTAAAAAACATTTTTATTTCAAATCCTTTTTAAAATTTTGTGTTATAACGAGAACTGTTTCAAGATGTTTAAAATCAACAGTCGGAGAAATCAAAGCTCTTTTAGTAATTGTATTTTCATCAGTTTGAATATCCTTAACATAACCAATAGTAATTCCCGGAGGATAAATTTCACTCAAATGAGATGTGACAATCTCATCACCTTTCATTATCTCAGCATCGCTGTCAACATACTCCATTTTACACATACCCTGATTTTCAAAATCGCCTCTTACAAATCCCAAATCATCTGTCCTAAGACTCTTTGCCCCGACAGAATCAGTATCATCAATAATAGAGACAACTTTCGAATAATTATATCCTGTTTCAGAAATTTTTCCAACAAGACCACCCGAGGCAATAACAATCATATTTTTCTCAATGCCATCATTAGAGCCTTTATTAATCAAAAATACATCATACCAATTACTTGTATCTTTAGCGATAATTCTTGCCCCAACTTTAGGATATTCAGAATATTTAGCATCGATTCTCAATAATTCCGAAAGTTTTTTATTTTCATCCTCAATAAGTTTAAATCTGCTGACTTCCTCTTTAAGAGAATAAACCTCCTCTTTAAGTCTTTCATTTTCATTTTCAATCTCATTAATATTGGTCAAAGCGTTAAACTTACTTGAAATCCAATCCGTAACAGATGTATTAAATTCTTGAATAGGAGATAAAACATACCCTATTCCACTCTCAAAAAAAGTAGGCTTTGCTCTATTCAGAGAAAAAGATATCATGCATAAACACAATACGGAGACTAAAGGTATAACAAATTTTTTATGATTTTTAAAAAAGTTCAATCGGGAACTCTCCTTACTCAATATACTAAAAAAACAACAATTATTTTAATTTTAATTTTTGCGAGGAAATAAGAACCGACCTTAAGGTGTTTATATGTTCAAGAACAAGCCCCGTTCCAAGCGCCACACAATTAAGAGGTTCCGGAGCGATTTTAACAGGCATCATTGTTTCTTTTGATACAAGTTTATCAAGCCCTTTAAGCAAAGCACCGCCTCCCGTAAGAACGATTCCCGATTCCATGATATCCGAGGCAAGTTCAGGCGGAGTTTTCTCAAGAGTTGATTTAATAGCATCAATAACAATATTAACAGGGTCTTTTAACGCGCCGAGTATTTCATTTGAGTTTATGGAAATTGTTTTAGGCAAGCCGGAAACCAAGTCCCGTCCTCTAATTTCCATACTCTCACCCTCGCCCGCCTCAAGATAAGCACAGCCTACTCTTATTTTAATTTCCTCAGCGCTTCTCTCACCTATAGCAAGACTATATTGTTTTTTAATATAGGCGGCAATCTGCGAGTCAAATTTATCACCAGCTGTTTTAACAGAAATGCTTGTAACAATTCCGCCAAGAGATATAACAGCGACCTCGCTTGTCCCGCCTCCTATATCAACAATCATACTTCCAACAGGCTCCTCAACAGGAAGTCCAGCACCAATAGCGGCAGCCATAGGCTCCTCAATAAGATAAGCGTTTTTTTCTTTAGCCCCCGCGGCGACAGCAGCTTCTATAACAGCTCTTTTCTCAACCTCCGTGACTCCTGACGGAATACAAACAACAATTCTTGGAGAGGATAACTTTTTAGACATAGCTTTATTAACAAAATATCTAAGCATTGCCTGAGTAATCTCAAAATCAGCAATAACACCATCTTTCATAGGTCTTGTAGCTATAATAGAGGCCGGGGTTCTGCCAATCATTTCTTTTGCCTCGTTTCCAACAGCAAGCACCTCATGAGTAACCGAATTTATAGCGACGACTGACGGCTCATTAACAATAATGCCTTTGCCTTTAGCAAATACAAGAGTATTTGCCGTACCCAAATCAATACCAATATCTTTAGTAAACATATATGTTTCCCCTTCCCGAATAATGAATATAATTTATTAAAACATCAATATAACAATATAACACCTATAATTATAATTTGTTATATCAAGTTTAACTTTTTCAAATATCTGCAAATATTTCATTTAAAGTAAGTATTTTTGTATACATAATACAACTTTTCAAACGCTTTTTCACCATCTATAATAAAAAAACAAAGTAACAAGAAAAATATCGACAAGAAACTACAAGAAATATTATATTACAAATTATTCCGTTTGTCCACACTATAACAACTTAAATTTATTAATTTTTTATTAATAAAAACGTTGTTTTGAAAAAGCATTTTATAAAAA
>CATJCJ010000457.1 GCA_949738935.1 uncultured Eubacteriales bacterium
AGCGTACGTTAAAAAAAAAAAAATAAGAATATCTCTAAATGGCTGGATAGATTTTAAATATTTTAGTAAATTTAATATATATACGTTATAATAAATATTTTAATATTAGTAAATATTTTTATATTTGAATTTTTAAATAATAAAATTGAGTAGTTTACAATTGAGCTTCATGTTATCTGTCATCAAGAATTCTAATATCTGTAAACACGAAGCTCAATTATCTGTATAGTTTACAGATATCTATAATCATAACTGAAACTAAATTTTCTTTCTTTCTATTTCAATTTTGGATGATATTTTCCACGACTATGTCAAAGGCTTGTAATCATAGACTGCGATTATGATTATGAGCCTTTTCCTTGCGTTGAAAAATATTATATCAGAACCTGTTCTCTTAAATTATGAGGTATTGCCTATAGTTTTTGTATAAAGTGCGTTTTGCTCAAAAAAAGTGCGTTTTATTCAAAATGTATATAAAAAATATTTTTAGTATTATATAATGATTAACGGTAACAAAATTATTTATCATTATTTTGTTATTATGCTATAGTGTATGACTAAAAATATTTCAGGAGGTAAAACTATGAATTTGACAAAATCGAGAGGACTTACAAAACTTATATCGGCAATACTTTCAATAGCCATAATAATATCAATGATGTCTTTTCAGCTAACAACAGCTTACGGAGCGGAGGAAGAATTAACTTATGCTCATACAATAAACTATACTATAGATTTATCAAATATAGGCGATGGAGATGGACAAACTCCAGCTAATGGAGATGGCTATGAGTGGGACAATGAAACTAAAACTCTTACACTTAATAATCTGCATATGGATTTTTCTAATAATAGCAAGGCCGCTATTATAGTACCAAGAACCATAGATGAATCAGAAAAACAAACAATTACTATTATAATAAACGGTCCTGTTAAAATCACAAACGCTAGTATTTGGATGCAAATACAACAGAACATATCTACTAACAAAGCATATCCCGAATTAATTTTAAAAGGCAGAAGCGGTGATAAAAATATTGACCGTATAGACGTAGTTAAAGGCAGCGCAAAAGGTAATTCAAACTTTATGCCTCAAAGTACAATAGAAGATTTAACATTGTATTCAAATACGTATTATGGATTATGGTCGCAAGGGAATTTGACTTTAAAAAATTCATATATTGATATAGAATCTGAATATCCTATATATACGTGTGGATTTCTGAAAGTAATTAATAGCACTGTTAACGCGAAATCAATTACTCCACAATATGCCGCTATAGTTGTAAACGCTGGTTTAGAGGAAAAATTATCTGACGAACCTCTTTATGTTGAAAACAGTACATTAAATATAATATCGCCGTATGCCGGCATATTTTCAATAGCAAATAAAGGTACAATGCATATTGTTGACTCATCGGTAAATATGGAATGTCCCTATACAGGTATGCGTGCTTATGATGGTATTGCTGTTGAAAACAGCAATATTTCAAACAAAAAAGGACCAATCGCGATAATAGTCAACGGTTTAGCTGATATAAACGAAAACAGTAACGTTAATGGCTATATAAGAGAAAAAAACAACGGCATCACAACAATGACGGCATACGGTGAGTTTACACAAAATTTTGATTTGACGATTGTAGAAAAAGTAACTCTGATAATCAATGAACAAGCTAAAGTAACTGTTGCGGACGGTTATACTGTTACGGTAAATGGTACATTTGAAAATAACGGCGGAAGTTTTGTGGGAACGGTAGCAAAAGGAGAAAACAGCACAATAATATGCGATAGAAATAAACATAATTTAAATGAATCCGAGAATGAAGATGGAACAGTTAATAGGAAATGCACTATATGCGGTGAAAATATTTACAAAGTTACTTTTTCTGGAGCGGATAATTTAGAATATTCTTATATATACACAGATACTAATGGAAAAATTTTTAAGCCTGAAACTAACCCAACAGCGGAAAATATGAAATTTGAGTGTTGGTCAGAAACAAAAGCTGAAAATGCCAGAGATGAATCGGAGCCATTTGACTTTGATTTGCCAATCACAAAAGATACTACTCTCTACGCAATATTTAAAAGAAATTTGGAAGAGAAAGCGGAAGCGTCTGTCAATCTTGTTTATGGTCAGGAAATAAAAGAACCTATACGTTTAAGTGATTATGTAAAATTTGTCAACGAAACATTTGACACAGACGGACAGCTTGAGTTTACTGTTTCTTCTGGAGCAATCTTTTTGGACGGCTTAGAACTGAACAGTGATGGAACGATTACAGGAACTCCAACAGAAGATGTAAGAGAAGAAGGTTATAAGGTTGAATTTATAGTTACAGACAAAAACCCATATATTTCACTTGCTTCTCTTGAGTCGGAAACAGATTTAAAAAATACAGTTTTGACAATTAATTTTAATATTCTGAAAGCTGACCCTGATGTAACAGTAAAACCAACAGAAAATTTAGTTTATGATAAAGAAGAGAAGGTTCTTATAGATTATAATAATACAAGTACTAATGGC
>CATJCJ010000458.1 GCA_949738935.1 uncultured Eubacteriales bacterium
TACGGGGATTGACGGCGAGCTCTCTTTAGGAATGAGAAAGAGGGAAAGTTATTATGAGGTTGTTGATGCTGATAATTGTTTAATTGTTGATGAGGATAT
Organism: uncultured Eubacteriales bacterium; assembly: GCA_949738935.1. Classification (GTDB taxonomy): domain Bacteria; phylum Bacillota; class Clostridia; order Lachnospirales; family CAG-274; genus MGBC114079. The sequence goes on from CATJCJ010000458.1 coordinate 100, forward strand.
TAGAAAAGTTGTTGTTTGTGTAAGAGATTTTTTTAAAGATTCAAATGATACTTTTTATCATAAAACAAAAAGAACAGGAGCACTTAGACATCTTCTTGTGAGAAAGGCTTTTTTTACGGGTGAGATGATTGTAAATTTGGTGACAACGAGGGAAATAAAGTCAAATCTTCAAATACTTAAAGAAAAGCTTGTTAATGTGAATTTTGATGGTAAGTTAGTTGGGTTTCTTCACACTATAAATGATTCTGTTGCTGATATTGTTAAAGCTGATAAAATTGATGTTTTATATGGCAGAGATTATTTTATGGAAAAACTTCTTGGTCTTGATTTTAAAATATCTGTTTTTTCTTTTTTTCAGACAAATTCAAAAGGTGCTGAAATGCTTTATTCTATTATTAGAGAGTTTGCCGGAAATATGACTGGTAAAATTGTATTTGATTTATATTGTGGGACGGGAACTATAGCTCAGATTATGGCGGAAAAGGCAAGTAGGGTTATTGGGGTTGAACTTGTTGAGGAAGCTGTTGAGGCGGCAAAAATTAATGCTAATCTTAATGGTATATTAAATTGTGAGTTTATTGTTGGGGATGTGCTTAAAGTCATAAACTGTATTATTGAAAAACCTAATTTGATTATACTTGACCCTCCAAGAGAGGGTATTCATCCTAAAGCTATTAGAAAAATTATTGAGTTTGGCCCTGATAAAATTATCTATGTGTCTTGTAAGGCGTCTTCTATGATTAAAGATTTGCGAGTGTTTTTAGAGAGTAATTATGTTGTTGAGAAAATTAAATGTTTAGATATGTTTCCAAGAACTTATCACGTTGAAACTGTTGTATTGCTTACTCGAAAACCCCAGTAAATCAGCGGTTTTCAAGGATTTTATGTAAACATTTAAAGTGTGTTTCAGCGTGCCTTTATGGTCTTAGCGAACATTTAGTACCCCCCCTAAGTCATTAAAGGGTATTTTCGCTAAATTGTTTGACTTTCGCTAAAAGGTTTAGCACACTTTTCTAATTTTGCAAAAACCTTTAGCGTATATGCTTTTTTTGCTGCCATCTTCACGGTAAAACCAGTTGCCTTTGATTTCGCCGATTTCAGTAAAAAACTCATATTTGGGGTGTTTTAAAGTTCCACCTGTTTTTTCTCGAAATCGGCATTCCCATTTTTCAATTTTGGGCTCTTCTTTTTTTGTAGTTTTCTTGCCGATAAGCCTTTCTAAATCAGCGTTTGTAAGGCTTTCAAGGCTATCTGCGTCTATTGTGTAGAAGTCTGTTTTATTAAAGCGGCTGCTTGTATGGTGCCAGCTTGATTTGATAAGCAATATCCTTTTCAAATCTGCGACTTTTACTTTTTTCAAAAGCTCAAAA
>CATJCJ010000459.1 GCA_949738935.1 uncultured Eubacteriales bacterium
GAGCGCAGTTTCCTTTGAAATATCTAATCCATCAAAGATACTCTTATCCCCATCCACCCTGAAAAAGCATTCCAACATACTCATATTCAGTGTTTTCCCGAATCTCCTGGGTCGGGTAAACAGGTTCACTGCGCCCCAGTTATGGAGCAACTCCGCAATAAGCCCTGTTTTATCAATGTAGTAAAAGTCTTCTTTCCTGAGTTCTTCAAAATTTTCAATCCCAATCGGAAGTTTCTTCCTTTTCATATCCATCTTTTTCCATACTCCTTCCGTCACTCTCAAACTGTTTTTCTGTCCCAGAATCTATTCTTATACATTATAACAACAAAGCAACCGCATTTCCATAGAAATCTTCCGGCTTCAAGGTCTCTCAGTTACCAATCCATTTTTACTGATCTTTACAGTTCCCTCACATCCCATACTACACAGCTATTGACCAGAAAGCGACAAAAATTTGCATGGTGATGCAATTCGAGCTTCGCTGACTGAAAAATTTGGATATCTTTGAAGGCTCCGAATGGTCGTGCCAGTTTCGTATTTATGAAGCCGATACCGGTTCCGTGGCAGCTACTTCCTTAAAGATTAACTCAATCAATGATGGATATGCTTTGAACGTAAGCAGAAGCGCTGCACAGAAGCTGACTGTTGATATGATCGAAGTAGTTGGAACTATTGGTGGATCACAGACAAAGATTCCTACAAATCAGTATGTCATTAAAGAGACCAAGAATGATAGCTTTACTGAAGCAGAGAAGAATTCCGGAACCAAGACCAAGACTGCAACTGTTGTTGTACAGGTAACCACGTGGGATTCCAACAACAATGCAACTGAGACTGAACTGACCGGTACCTATCAGGTATCTGTTGAGGATAAGAAGGCATTCAAGGTAACAGATGTTGATGCAAGTCAATTTGGAACTCCGACAACGTCAGCAGCTGTAACGGCAGGCGGATTGCAGAACTGCTTCAAGTTCAGAGAGCAGTACAACACTGATAAGGCAGACAAGACTGTTACAAATATTTTAGGTGCTGGTAAGGTCGCTACAAACGTAACCTATGATGTTACTGTAACAACAGCTCCTGCAAATGATGCTTATCGTGTAAGCGGCAACGGCACAAATGGTGTCTCTGTGAAGTTTAATCAGGGTGGTAATTATACTGTAAAGGTAACTGCTTCTGTAACGTAGCAGTTTTTATATGTGTTTATGGTTAAGTGTGGTAACTCAACAATACAACATATATTCAAAACTGCTACTTTATTTTGAAAAAAGTGGTGGTTTCA
>CATJCJ010000460.1 GCA_949738935.1 uncultured Eubacteriales bacterium
ACGGTGTTCCTCAATAGCTTGTTCTTTTGTTAAATCCATTTTCCCCCACCCTTTATTTTATATTTTCTTTATCAAGATACAATTTACTTCCAGTCGCACCTGTTTGATTTTGGTACTTACCGTTGTAAGGGCAGTTACAATCCCTATCAAGCTGTACAAGAATAATCTGTGCTATCCTCATACCTTCTTTAATAGTAATAGGATTATCAGAACCATTAAACAATTCAAGAGTTATTTCACCACAGAAAGCGGGGTCAACCCAACCAGAATTTTCAGCAAAAAGACCGAGTCTCCCAATAGATGAACGACCGGTAACAAAGCCACCAATATTTGTGGGTAAAGTTATCTTCTCCTTTGTAGTGGCAAGAATAAATTGTTTTGGAAGTATTGTAAATGTAGAAGCCTTTAAATCATCATAATAGCAAGTAGCTGAACTCATAAAGCGAGGTATTGCAAAGCTATTACCAAGAGTGAGGTCAATACTTGCACACTCAATATTAATTTTATTGACTCCCTCAATTTTTAATATATTTGTATCAATCAAATTACGTATAGTTCCATCTGACAATATCACTTTATTCACCACCTATATGTTAATACCAATCAATATCAGTATCAAAAGATTCAGGTTCTTCTTGTCCCTCAGGAGAAGTAGTTTCACTTTTAGTACTATCACCTTCATCTTCATCATCAGAAGATTCCTCGACAGAAGAATGAACAGTAATATCATTTATTCCCTGAAGGTCTACTGTCAAAAGAGAAGCCTTATAAGGAATGGGCGAAGTATTTAATGTAATGCCTTTAGCCTCTCCCAAAGTTTTTAAAGATGGAAAATCAACAATTCCGCCTTTTATTGTTACACCTTCGTTATAAGTGATAGTAACAATATCGTCTATGTATAAAGGAATAAGTTTCTCTTCTCTTTTCCCTGTAACACTGTAATTAGTTTTTTCAAGGATAATAGCTCTTTTAGAAATTTCCATAATTATCTGCCTCCCACATTATAATTTCTGTTTTCAGTTTCAAAATCTGAATTTCTTCTTGTAACTTCTCGGCTTAAAAGGAAAATAGCGTCCTCAATATTTTGAATAGCATAAGTAATAATTTTTATTTTATTTTTAAAATCCATAAAATCCTCATAATAAGGCTTTACCTCTTTTAAACCATTAATAAGTTTGTCTTTTGATGTCTCACTTAATTTAGTATTTTGTGAAAAATTCCTGTAATGAGGGTCACAAACATTTATATATAAACGTCTTTTTTCCTCAACAACAAGCTCAACTCTTCCAAGTAAAGTCCTTAAATACATCTTCTGTTGTGTAAAAGCATTAAGATAATCTCCTATTTCTTTTGCAGGTAAATCCGTTAAATCATAAGGTAATGTCAATAAATCCTGCTCAATATTAAGTCTTTTTTCATCAAAAAAGATAACACCTTTTCCTTCAAGGTCATTTTCAATTTTATCTAAATAGTCAAGTCTTGCCTCTTTAGGATTAAATTTTTTCTTTGATTTTATCATAAATGACATTCCTTTCTTATTGCGGTCAACACCAACATTCCAATTTATAATTACACCATCTGCATACATTATCATTCTTGCTTTTACCCTCTCGTGGAGGTATGTTATCTTTCAAGCAGTGATTATTAAGAGCCTCATATTCTCTCAACACTGTTTCAAGTATATTTCTTGCGTCCTTTTCAGTGGAAGATACACAAAACTCTTTTAAGTCTTGTGTATCCTTATTCTCATAAAGAAAGATAACTTTTGTAATAGGTTTATCTGTCCTCATTAGTATTTCATCAAGGACACTGTGTAAATGAACCTGATACGCAATTTTTTCTCGTCTTTTATATTTATTTCCGTCTTTTAAATGGTTATAAAGACTCTTGTAAAACTTATTTCTGGAATAAAAGTGATTTTCAAAGTCCTCAAAATCCTCATATTCTCTATGAAGTTCCAAGCGTCTTTGCTCCACACAATAAAGATATACAAGCCCTTGCTTTTTATGTTCGGGTTTAACCATTTTAAGGTCATTAAAACCTCTCAAGTTTATAGACTTAATTTCAAGTATCGCTTTTTCCTTTCCAAAATCAAGAAGTCCGTCCGTATGTCCTTGTATGTTATATTTAATATTGTGCATAGGCAGCTCATCACATAAAAGCATACCTTCTTCTTTAAGATAACCTTGTAAACGCTCGTGCGTAAAAATACCATTACCGAAAATTCTTCTCAATCTCGCGTCTATATGGTCATCAAAATCATAACCCTTTCTTGTATAAAAACGACTCCTAAGGCAAGTACCAGCTTGTGATGGAGCATTAACATCAATAGCTCTGTCACCGTCTTTATCCGAAAGACTTACAAGGTATTTATCCAATCTTTTAATAACAAAACTTTCGTCTAAAGCCGATTTAAAAATTTCTTTCAAAGACATTTAAAATGCCGCCTCCTTTAGTATAAAAAAACAATTTTTTAAAAAGGAAGATACATCATTTCATCATAGTAAGCGGGATAGACCACCTTTAAAAATATTTCCCAATCTGTTATAACGAGTTTATATCTCCCAATATTTATTATCATTTCTTTCGTTATTCTAAAAGATTTTTTGAATACTGTCAATTCGTCCAAATTAAATGAATAAGTCCCCTCAAATTCTTCCGCACTGAATACAGCAAGTCTTTTATCACCATTTTTTAAATTTATCTGCATAATAGGCGTTCTCATACCGTCTCGCAACGCTTCTTTAGCTATTTTCTCCCAGACATTTAAAGTCAAAGGGTAATAGTCATTTTTAGTTGTCTTACACTCCACAAGGAGTAAGTCATTACGTACATCACCCTTCATTGTATACAAAGCCCCACTTGCGATAACAGCGTTACCATTCAACTCTTTTGCAACGACTAACTCTTGCTTTCGACTTATCTTCTTTAGCTTTAACAATCTTTTTACCTCCTCTTTTAAAAAGAGAATTTTTATTTACATATTCATAAGGCTGCCATTTTAAACAATATACTGTGCTCTCTGTCATAATTATATCATATTGAAGTACGTCTGAATTTTGACATACCTCTTCTTTATCACCTTTTTCTTTGCTAAAAAATCGGCAATTATAACAACTCCTGATATACTTACTTCCTTTTGCGACGGTTTCTCTTACTTTAGCGTAACCACGTTCAAACATCAAAACACCCCTCTCTTTTAAGGCGCTGATACAACACTTTTTATTTTCTCTGTAATTTCCCGCATAAGAGCGTTATCTGATTTTAAAGCCTCAATGAGACGGTCTATCCCTTGGTATTTCTGGTCTTTATATTTAAACCACGCTCCCGCTTTATGAATTATATCACGACTAATAGCAAGTATAATAATTTCCTTAGTATTATCATTATAAAGTGGTGGTACTCCTAAAGGGTTATCTGTTAAATAAAAATCAAACTCCCCTACTTTCATTCTTTTGTAGGTCTTGTTTTTTTCGATTTTGTATTTTGTAACCTGACCAACAACTTCTTTATCATCACCTTTTCCAACAGTTATCCAATCACCTTTTCGGAAACGTATATCAACAGATTTATAAAATCCCCACGCTCTGCCACCAGTAGTATACTCAGGGTCACCATAAACACCTATTCTTTCCCTTAACTGATTAACTCCTATTAAAGTAACAGGTCTTTTTCCCTCTCTTACAAGTTTGTTATTATTCATTTGAAATTTTCCAAGAAATTCTCCCCATAATTTAGGGGCAATACCTATTTGAGTATTTTCGTCCATTTCACTGTCTTGTATTCTGTTTGGTGTCATAGCGGCTATACTGTCTAATACAGCTAATCCAATAGCACCCTCTCTTTGTAAGTCAAGGACTATTTGAGTACCCTCTTCTAAGCTATCAGGCTGAGAATAATAAACTGTTTCAGGATTAACATTAAGCATATTAAAATAGTCCTCATCATAGGTTCCTTCCGCGTCAATTATTGCGCATACAATACCCATAGCTTGCGCGTTGCGAATAATATGCATTACCTGTGTTGATTTTCCGCTCGAAAAACCTCCGCTTATTTCTGTGACACGACCAACAGGTATACCACCGCCTAAGTCAATATCAAGGCTAAGACTTCCGGTGGGTATACGTTTAATTGGTCCTTTAAGACTTTTTGGAATACCTAAAGTAACAGCCCCCTCTCCAAATTTCTTATTAATAAGAGTAATAGTCTTTTCTAAAACAGGAGTTTCTTTTTTATCCCTATTTTCAACAGGAAGTTTCGATTGACCTGCCTTTTTAACCTTAAATCGTATCTTCTTCATCTTCTGAGTCCTCCAATATATCTCTTATTTCAAAATCACCTTCTCTTTCAAGCTGATTTAAAAAAGCTCTTTTTGTAAATTCACTCATTGTTTCCGTTTTATCTTTTTTAATATGTGCCAATATTCTATCATAAAGTCTGTCATCAAGCATAATAGTAGTCCTTGTCAACATTAATTAATCACCTCATTATTAAATTTATATGAATATCATAATATATTCAGAAAGATTTGTCAAACAGTCAAAAAGCGACCTTAAAGGTCGCCAAAAGATTATTTAAGATTTAAAATATAGGTGTAATTTTTATTTTTTGATGTTGGCGCATATTCAACCTCAACTGTTACATTGCCCATATAGTGCCTTAGAATTTCAGAGGTTTTAAATTTTTCACAAATTTTAACCAGTTCCTTTATAAAAAACTTTTTATAGAATATTGTATGATAGTCATAATTCAGAGTATCATTATTAATATCTTTTCCTGATAAAAGCTGTTTAATAATAAAAACTGTTGTAAATCCTTCTTTACGCTTAAAATTATTTGCTCTATATAAATTTCTTTTATCAAAAAGATAAGCTGTTTGTTTTTCCGTAAGCGAAAATAATACCTTACTTATTTCCTCAATTATATATTCCTTATTTTCAGTGAAATCTGACATAGTATTTACCTCTCTTTATTTAGCTTCCGCATAGCTGTCACCAAAATCCGCTTCACTTTCCATTGCTACGTTTAACTCAACATTGTCTCCAAATGGGTGAGACATATACTTTTGGCATATATTAATAGTTTCCTCTACAGCGTCTTCATCAACTTCAAGCACAATTTCGTCGTGAATTTGCAAAATCATAAAAGACCCTAACTCTTTAAGTCTTTTATCAGAAGCAATTCTTAACTGCGCTGAATTGGTTATATCAGCGGCACTCCCTTGTATACAGGCGTTAACCGCAAGTCTTTCACAATAAGATACGTCTTTATAATTATGACTGTTTATATTAGGTAATCGTCTTTTTCGTTTTATCAGCGTCCATATAAAACCGTTTCTATGCGCAAATCTCTTTTGCTTTTTAATAAATTCAGCAACACCACTATAGGAGGTAAAATACTTATCAATATATATTTGCGCAACCTCAATACCGTTTTTACAATTATACTCTTTAAGATAATGCTCGTCCCCTAAATCAATAGGTGAATAAGGGTCGTCCCTTAAACTCTCATAAAGTGTCGGAGCGGACCCGCCATACATCAATAGGAAGTTTATAACTTTTGCCGCTTGTCTAAGGTTAGGAAATTTCTTTTTAACTTCTCCCGCCTCACAAGGCAGCTCAAACATATTAACGGCTGTGCTTCCGTGTGTATCTTGACCTGTCACAAACATTTCAAGTAAATTTTTATCTTTTGAAAAATGCGCAAGTACCCTCATTTCAAGATTTGAGAAGTCAATAGCAACTATCTTCCTGCGTTTTTTAG
>CATJCJ010000461.1 GCA_949738935.1 uncultured Eubacteriales bacterium
AAATAATACTGTATTTTTAGGATTTATTGAAAATAAGTAATATGTATTTTCATTAGACTTTGTAAAAATTTTAAAGGTGAAACAAGTTCAGATATAACTGTTGATTTTAAACTTAAAAGTTATATATAAATAAAATAAATGATTTCTATATTGCGAAGAATTGAGGTTTTGTATGAATAAGTTATATGTAAAAATATTTTTAATAGTTGTTATAGGTGTTAATATTGTTTTTTTAATATTGTTTATTTATTTTTTTTGTGGTAATATTGATTTATCACTTAATCAAAAAAGAAAATGTAACAAAATAGGACTAAGTTATATGACAATGAATAATGAGTTTTATAAAATTCTTAATGAGGAAATTTTCGCAAGGGCAGAAGCAGAAGGAGATATGCTTATTTTACGTGATCCTGCCCTTGATGCGGAAAGACAGTTAAAACAAATAAACGCAATGCTTGATGAAAAAATTGATATTCTTGTTGTTACACCTGTAAGCTGGAAAACTTTATCTCCAGCTCTTGAAAGAGCAAAAAAAGAAAATGTTAAAATTATTGTTGTAGATTCTGATGTATATGATAAAAATATGATAGACTGTACTATAAAATCAGACAATTATGACGCGGGAGTGCAGATAGCTAAATATGTATTAAAGGATAATAAAAAAAGACGTTTTGTTCTTATGACACATAATGAGGCAAAATCGGGTATTGATAGAATTCAAGGATTTAAGGACACAGTAAAGGGACATAAAAATATCGATATAGTTGCGGAATTAGAATGCGAAGGTCAGCTTGAAATAGCGGATCCTGAAATGCAAAAATTTATAAAATCAGGGAAAGACTTTGACGCCGTTTTTTGTCTTAATGATTTAGCAAGTGTAGGGGTTGTAGCAGCATTAGAAGCGAATGACATACTGGATAACGTAGAAATTTATGGTGTAGATGCCTCTCCGGATTCAAAAGCATTAATTAAAGAAAATATTATGAAAGCATCCTCTGCTCAGTTTCCGTCAAAAATAGGCAAAAGTACAGCAAATGCAATATATGATATATTACAAGACAGCCAAGTAAAAGAACAAATTTTAATTCCTGTTGAGCTTATAAGCAGCAATAATATTGAAAAGTATGGTGTTGACAGATGGCAATAAATGATAAAAATTTATATTTGGAAAGAACATTAATAAAAACGGCAATGATATTGATGAAAAATCTAAATTTTGTTGTTATGATATTTATTTCTGTTTTTATGTGTATAAGTACTTATGGTATAATATATGAGGGCAGTGCGAAGGAATTTTTAATGCAAACGTCATATATACCCTTAACTCCATGGAAAATACCAGTAGCTATATGTTCTGGTATGTTGCTGCTTATTGTTCTTATAAATATAAAAAAGAAAAAAGAAAAAAACATACTTATGTGTGCTATTATTGAATTATTACTTGCAATAGGTATGATTTATATTACCAATTTTACATATAAGGGTTTAATATTACTTATTTTTGCTGATTATATGAGATATGTTGTAAAAACAAAGTTTATTTATTTTATTCTTGTAGTATCATTTATAATTTATTTGTTTTCTGATTATGATTTACTTTCAAGACAGCTTAAATTGATTTCGTTTTCATCTTATATCTCATATTATAATAACTTTACGAGAGAAATGTTATTAGGAATAAAAAATATATGTAATGGAATAAATTCCCTTTTATTTATAGTTTATATGATTTTTCTTATGCATAGCCAATCAGTAAAAAATAGGCAGATGCAAAAGCTTAATAATGAACTTAACAGTGTAAATGAGCAGCTTAAAGCCGCTAATATTCAACTTGAGGAAAACGCGAGAACGATTGCGAATATGACAAAAACAGAAGAAAGAAATCGTCTCGCGCGTGAAATACATGACACTTTAGGACACGTGCTTACAGGAGTGATTACAGGAATTGATGCGTGTATTGAGCTTATAAACATAGCCCCAGACGCGACAAAAAAGCAACTCGAAGTTATAGCTAATGTTGCTCGTCAGGGAATGACTGATGTTCGGCGTTCAGTCAAAGCTTTAAGACCTGACGCACTTGAAAATATGACGGCTGAAAAAGCTATTAATAAAATGATAGATGAAATTACATTGTCTACAGGTATAAAAATAAATTATAATAATAGTGTCGACCTTACAAATCTAAATGATGATGAGGAAAATATAATATATCGTATTATACAAGAAAGCATTACAAATGCAATTCGCCATGGAAAAGCAAATAAAATTGATATTTCTATTGAAATCCTGAATGGACTTATAACAATAAGTGTATCTGATAATGGAATAGGATGTGACAATATAACTGCCGGATTTGGATTGCTCCATATGAAAGAACGTCTTGAAATGCTTAACGGAAATTTGAGCTATGATGGAAATGATGGATTTAAATTAGTAGCTAAACTTCCAAAAAGACTTAGTTAGGAGATAAAATATGATTAATATATTAATTGCTGATGACCAAGAATTATTAAGACAAAGTTTACAGATTATTTTGAGTTCAACCGAAGATTTTAATGTAATTGACGCTGTTGAGAATGGAAGAGAAGTTATATCATCTATACGAAAACAAAAACCGGATATTATCCTTATGGATATTCGTATGCCTGAAATAGATGGTGTTACTTGTACACAACTTATAAAAGAAAACTATCCTGATATTAAAATTATAATACTTACTACATTTGATGATGATGAATATGTATTTAACGCACTTAAATATGGGGCCAGCGGATATCTTTTAAAAGGAGTCTCAACAAAAGAACTTTCTGACGCGATACGAAAGGTGTATTTTGGAAATGAAATGTTGAATAATGATATTGCTGTGAAAGTTTTAAAAATGTTCAGAAAAATGGCACAGTCTAATTCAATTTTTCAGGTTAGCAGAGATATTCCGGAAGATTTAAACAAAAATGAATTAAAGTTAATAAGGCAGATAGGTAAAGGATTATCAAACAAAGAAATAGCGTCTAAACTTTATTTATCAGAAGGAACTGTAAGGAACTATTTGAGCACAATATTAAGTAAACTTGATTTACGTGACAGAACGCAGCTTGCTATATGGGCTGTTCAAAAAGGCATAATAAACGAAGATGACACTTGAAAGCTATTTATAGCAACTCGCAAAATTTTTATCGCAAAACAATAAAAGAATTCCTTGATATATCAAACTTTATTTGTTCATTCTTTTATTGTTTTGTTGTAAAATAAAAAAGTATACTTTTGATAAGTTCTGGGCAGGCTTTTTATAGAAAGGAAAGTATATGAAAAATAAACAAATATTTATTTTGATTTTGATTTTTCTCACTTTGTCAATTGTGTTGTATTTTGATGATTTTAAGGGTGAAAAAACAATTACAATAGGCGTATTTGCGGGAAGTTATTGGAATGTTCAAAACGGAAACTCTTATAAAATTCTTGATAACGCAATTAAAAAGTTTGAAGAAAAAAATAATAATATAAAAGTCGAATATGTAAGCGGAATAACAAAAGATGATTATTCTGAATGGCTGTATTCAAGACTGCTTGAGGGAAACGCTCCGGATATATTTTTTGTGTTTGGTGAAGATTTTAATGTACTTGCTGAACTTGGTGCATTTAAAGATTTATTAGAATTAATTGACAAAGACGATACTTTTAATGCCGATGATTATTATAACTCTTCTTATTCCTGTGGAAGATATAAGAATATACAATATGCTTTGCCTTATGAAAGTGCTGTAAATATGATGTTTGTTAATAAAACTATTTTAGATAACGAGGGAATAGATGTTCCTGATGTAAATTGGACATGGAATGATTTTTATAATATTTGCAATGCTGTAACAAAAGATAAAAATGGAGATGGTATAATTGATAAATTTGGAGTATGTGATTATACATGGAAAGAAGCGATGGTTTCAAACAATGTAAATATATTTGATGAAAAAGGAAATGTATCAAATCTAAACAGTGATAATTCCGTTGAGGCAGTAACTTTTATTGAAAGACTTGAAAATCTTAACGATGGATACACTGTTACATCAAATGATTTTGACTTAGGAAATGTAGTATTTCAGCCTCTTGATTTTTCACAATACAGAGCTTATAAACCGTATCCTCTCAGGGTAAAAAAATATTCTAATTTTGAATGGGACTGTATTACTATGCCTGCCGGACCTGATGGCAAAAATACTTCATATATGGATACGCTTTTGCTTGCCGCAAATAAAAATACAAATAATGAGGAATATGTCTGGGAATTTATGAAAATTCTTACTTATGACAGAGAAATACAGTCTCAAATATTTATGTATTCAGAAGGAGCCTCACCTCTTAAATCGGTTACTAATTCCAATGAAATAATAGATATGCTTGAGGAAGACGGCAACATAAAAATGTATCTTTTGGATTACGCTATGGAAAATGCCACAGTTACGCCGACTTTTAAAAACTATAATAACGCTGTTAAAATGGTTGATTCCGCAATTTATGATATTCTTAGCGGAAACTCAAATATAAGTATGTCACTTAAAAAGAAACAAAGAGATATTAATACATATCTTAAAGTTGAAAATTGATTATCGCAATTCACAAGATTTTTATTTTTTCGTTATAAATGACAAATGTCATATTTAATTATGACAAATATAAAATAAAAGTTATGACACATAGCAGGTGACTATGTGTCTTTTTTTTATTAAAATAAAATCAAGAAAGATGAAAAACATCTTTAAAATAAATTTTGCAAATCCTCCGACGATTGTAAAATTTATCTATTCTCCTTAAAATTTTATAGCGTAATTTGCAAAATTTTTTAGTTAAAATTTTTTAAATTCTTGCTTATATAGTAATTACACTTTAGCTATAACAAAAAAATATTTTACGAGTGCGTAAGCACTGCTGTACGATAAGTGAATTGCAAAGCAATTTGCAGCCCGTGCAAGTAAAATAATTTTTTTGTAACTTTCAAAGTGTAATTACTATAAAATTTACAATCGTTGGAGAGATTGTTATTTAAAAACATAGTGATTAAAAAATATATTCAAATATAAAGGAGGGCAATTAAAATGAAGTATATAATTTTAGTAAGTCACGGCGACTTGGCACAAGGTTTTTACAGTGCGTTAAAAATGCTGGATGGAGGTGAACGAAAAGACATAATTTTTATGGGACTTCAGCCAGATATGGGTTCGGAAGTATATACCGAAGAGTTTAAGAAAAAAATTGCGGATATCACTAATAATGATGAAATATTTTTGTTTGGTGATTTAGGCGGCGGTTCTCCGCTTACAATAACGGCTAATATCTTGTCAGAACGAGGACTTTTGGAAAAAACGTCTATTTACGGTGGTACAAATTTACCATTAATATTAAATGCATCATTAATGAAAGACAATTTGAATACAGCGGAATTAAATGATTTTATTTTAAATAGTGCGCAGGAAGAGTTAAAGAAAATAGAGTTTTCATCTGATGATTCAGATGAAGAAATTTAAGGAGGAATTAATATGATTTCATTTGTTAGAGTAGACGATCGTATGATACATGGACAGACTTGCACAAGGTGGGCACTTGAATATCCCTGTGACGGACTTATCGCGGTAAACGATATGGCGGCACAGACAGCAGTATTAAAAGCGGCGTATAAAAATGCGAGTACTAAAAAAACTTTTGTTTGGACTGTTGAGGAATTTTTAAAAAAATCGCAAAAAGTTTTAGACAGCAAAGACAATTATTTTCTTATTACTAAAAATCCAATTGATATGGCGTACATATTGGTTGAAAAAGATTTTAAACCGAGTGATGTAAAAACTGTAATTATCGGACCTTGTAATGACAGACCTGGTGCTACTAAACTTGGCAATAATCAATCAATAACACAAGAAGAGGCAGAAGCTCTTGAAAAAATTATGAATAAAGGATATGAAGTTGAATTTGCGCTTACTAAAAGCGACGCGATAGGCAACTGGAAAAAGTTTAGAAGTCAATTTGGATATTAAATAATGTATTATATTTTTTCACTTTACGTATGAAAGGGGTAATATAAATGGAGATTAACATTGTTCAGGCAATATTATTCGGTTTATGTGCCTGTTTATCAAGTATGCCGGGTATGGGCGGCACAACAATCGGAAATTATACACTAGGAAGACCTCTTGTGGCAGGATTGATAGTCGGGTTAATTATGGGCGATGTTACAACAGGGGTAATTATTGGAGCCGCTATTCAGGTAGTATACATAGCTCTTGTTACGCCGGGCGGAACAGTTTCAGCAGATGTAAGAGCTATAAGTTATATAGGTATCCCTCTTGCTATGGTCGCGATTAAAGGACTTGGTCTCGACCCGGCGTCAGAAGCTGGCAGGTCAATGGCTGTTGCTCTTGGTTCAGCTGTTGGTACTCTTGGTACAGTATTATTCTATGGAACAGCAACAGTCAATCTTGTATGGCAGCATATGGGTTGGAAAGCTGTTGAAAAAGGACAGCTTAATAAACTTTATGCGGTAGATATGGTGCTTCCATGGATTTCTCATTTTATTTGCAGTTTTCTTCCTACGGTTATTATAGCAATGCTTGGTTCTAATGTAGTTGATCTTATTAAAGAGTATTTGCCTATGGATGGTATAGCGATGAAAACATTGTTTACAGTAGGAAGTCTTTTACCGGCAGTCGGAGTTGGAATATTGTTAAAACAGGTTGTTTCAAAACCAACAGATTTATTAACATTCTTCTTTGGTTTTGTATTAGCCGCAATTATGGGCGTAAATTTGATAGGTGCCGCTGTTATCGGAGGTTTCTTCGCTGTAATATTCTATAATATTAAACTTCTTCAGTTAAGAAAACCTGTTGTTACTACAGGCGGTTCAGAAATAGATGACGATGAGGAGGATATATGATATGGCAGAAAAAAAACTTTCTAAAAAAACTTTAGGCAAAGCCTTTAGAAATTGGTATTATGGTCATTTAACTTGCTTCTCACAAGAGCATATGCAGACTTTTGGATATCTTTGCGCAATGCTTCCTATTGTAAAAGAGCTTTATCATACACCTGAGGAACAAAAAGAAGCGCTCTCCACGTATACAGCATTTTTTAATACAGAACCTCAGCTTGGTACAGTTATAGTAGGTGTAACAGCTGGTCTTGAAGAAGCAAAAGCTAATGGCGAGGCTATTGATGGTGAAATGATAAATGGTATCAGAGCGGGTCTTATGGGACCTGTAGCAGGTATTGGTGATTCATTAATTGTAGGGACACTTATTCCAATACTTCTAGGTATAGCTTTAGGTTTATCTAACGGAGGTTCGCCTCTTGGCGCTATCTTTTATATAATATCATGGAATTTAATTATAACTCTTGGTATGAGATTTCTTTTTTACAAAGGCTATGAGCTTGGAGGCAAAGCTGTTGAGATACTTGTAGGGGAAAAAGCGAACGCGATAAGAGAAGCTGTAGTTATGGTTGGTACTATTGTAATCGGAGCCGTCGCGGCCAGTTGGATTACTATTACAACATCCTTTGAAATGCTTAACGAAGATGGAAGTCCTATAATAGAATTACAAAAAACACTTGATGGAATTTGTCCTAAACTTTTATCGGCTATTACAGTTATATTCTGCTGGTGGCTTATGAGTAAGAAAAAAATATCTCCTACTTTAGTAATGCTTATTTTAGTGGTAATAGCTTTTGCCGGAGTCTTATTAGGATTTTTTGACCCGAAATTATCATATTAATGTTGAATAAAATATATTTTTACGCAAAATGTTTCCGTTTTTTATAAAAAAACGGAAACATATAAATTTTAATTACTTTATATAAAATAAAAAGTAAGGGAGGACAATATTATGGCTAAGCTCAATAGAAAACAACTTATAAAAGAAGCGGAGGCTCAGACAAAAGCTTTAATGACCATAAAGAAATGGTTGTTGTATGCTATAAGGATATCTACTTTTGGTATAGCGTTAGTTTGTTTTTCATTTTTGGGAAGTACTAATTATACTACTATTGGTATTATTGGTACTGTCTGTACCTTTTTATCAATTTTAGCTGCTATATTGATAAATTTGGGTATAAAAAGAGGAACAAAAAATGTTGAGAAAATTTTAATTGCGGTAGAAAATATAAAGTAGAGGAATGATTTGCTATGAACTATTCACTGATTTGTATGGATATTGATGGTACCTTAGTAAACAGCGATAGTTGTGTTCCTGATGAAGTAATAGCTGCGTTAAAGAAAATATCATATATGAATATAAAATTAGCTTTAGTTTCAGGAAGATATCCCTCAGGAGTAAGGCTAATAGAAAAACAGCTTGGGGTTAATTGTATTAAGGCAAGCTATGCGGGAGGTTATATTTTTGATGAAAATAAGTGCCTTTATTCTAAAAGCCTGAACCTTGAAACAGCATTACAGGTACACGATATTGCTCGAAAAAACGATGGAGATTGTTGGTTTTTTTGTGGAGAAAACTGGTTTGTTACAGAAATAAATGATGGTGTTGAAACAGAATGTTTTAATGTTAAGGCAAGACCAAAAGTTGTAAGTCTTGATGAATTTAATGATATATGCGGACAAAAAAAAATAAGTCCAAATAAAGTTTTAGTAACAGGAAAAAAATACATTGTAAAAAAAATCACCGATGAAATTAAAAGCTACAATCTTGATATACAGTTAGGATATTCATCAGATATTTATCTTGAGGTGATTCCTTTAGGGATTAACAAAGGAATGGCCCTTGAAAAAATATGTGAAATCAATAACATAAATATTGAAGATACTATAGCTTTTGGAGACCAGGATTTAGATATACCTATGATAAAGAAAGCAGGAACAGGAATTGCTATGGGTAACGCTGTAAAAAAATTAAAAAATACGGCAAAATATATAACAAAAACAAATAACGAGGCAGGAATAGCCTATGCACTTGAAAAAATACTTAAAATTATTTAGTTAGGAGGAATTAAATATGATAGTATTTGAATTTACTGTTAAAGATGAAAATGGTCTTCATGCAAGACCCGCAGGACTTTTAGTTAAGGAAGCTATGAAATGTAAAAGTTCAGTTACATTAAAGAAAGGAAGTAAAAAGGGTGACGCAAAGAAAATATTTAATGTAATGGGACTATCCGTTAAACATGGAGATATTATAGAGGTTGAAGTTGAGGGCGATAATGAAGAAAGCGACGCAAAACTCTTAAAAGATTTTATTACGGCAAATATTTAATGATTCCGCATCAAGAGAGGTGATGAAATATGTACTCATTAAATGGAAAAACTGTTTTCGCGGGCATTGCTATAGGAAAAGTCGAACTTTTTAAAAAGGAACAACAGAGCGTAAGGCGATACAATATTGATAATGTTGATTTTGAGATTAAAAGAGTAAGTATCGCGAAAGAAAAAACAATAGCTCAGCTTAAAGCGCTCTATGAAAAGGCTTTAATTGAAGTCGGCGAGTCTGGCGCTATGATATTTGAAATTCATCAAATGATGCTTGAAGACCAGGATTATTTGGATTCTATTGATAATATTATTAAAAGTCAAAGTGTAAATGCTGAGTATGCCGTTGCTGTAACAGCAGATAATTTCGCTAATATGTTTGCCGCCATGGATGACGAATATATGCAGGCAAGAGCAGCTGATGTCAAGGATATTTCTGAACGACTTATAACTGTTTTGAAAGGAAAAAACGATGATATGTCTCAATCTGAGGAACCAGTTATATTAGCTGCTGATGATTTATCTCCAAGTGAAACGGTACAAATGGATAAAAGTAAAATACTTGCTTTTATTACTAAATATGGCTCAGCAAATTCACATACCGCAATATTGGCGAGAACTATGGGTATTCCGGCTCTTATAGGTATTGATTATGATGAAGATATAAATGGTAAAATAGCTGTAGTCGATGGAATTAACGGAAAACTTATTATAAATCCGGACAATGATATTTTACAGAAATATAAAACAAAACAAAATGAGGAAGCAGTAAAGAAAAAATTGCTTAATGAAATGAAAGGAAAAGAAACTATTACAAAGGATGGCAGAAAAATTAAACTCTATTCAAATATTGGCGGTGTTTCAGATATGCCGTCAGTTCTTAGCAATGACGCTGAGGGTATAGGTCTTTTTAGAAGTGAATTTTTGTATCTTGAAAAAGATAATTATCCTACAGAAGAGGAACAATTTGCTGTTTATAAGTCGGTTGTTGAAACAATGGCAGGCAAACAGGTAATTATAAGAACCCTTGATATAGGAGCTGATAAACAGATTGGTTATTTTAATCTTGACAAAGAAGAAAATCCTGCGATGGGTTATAGAGCAATTCGTATATGTCTTGACAGAACGGAAATATTTAAAACTCAATTAAAAGCTCTTTATAGAGCAAGTGCCTTTGGTAATGTTGGTATTATGTTTCCTATGATTATATCAATTGAGGAAGTTAAAAAAATAAAGAAAATTGTTGAGGAAGTTAAATCGGAATTAAGTACAATAGGCATTTCTTACAGTAAAGTTGAGCTTGGAATAATGATTGAAACCCCTGCTGCCGTTATGATAAGCGAAGAACTTGCCAAAGAGGTCGATTTCTTTAGTATAGGAACAAATGATTTAACACAATATACATTAGCTATTGACAGACAAAATCAAAAACTTGATAACATATATGATTCTCATCATCCCGCTATTTTAAAAATGATTAAAATGGTAATAGATAATGCACATAAACATAATACGTGGGTTGGTATATGCGGAGAACTCGGAGCGGATATAACATTAACGGAGAAATTTGTCAAAATGGGTATTGATGAACTTTCTGTTTCTCCTAATTTTATTCTTCCTCTTAGAAGTGGTATAAGAAATTGTAATTATAGAAATGTTTAAAATTATAAAAATCTAAATAATTTCGGGGCTGTCACACTAAGCATAATATATATAAGATATAGTATGAATAAAACTTTAAAACAACTATACCTTGTATTGATTTTTCTTAATGCGGCAGCCTTAAGGCTTTATAGCAATTCGAAAAAACTTTAGTGCAAATAGATAAAAAATTCCTTACATATATAAGCTTTATTGAAATTTAATTTTTATTTTTTTATTGATTTACTACTACTCTACAGATTTTTAAAATAAAAAAACATAAAGGCACTTCCTATTGTATAATAAATTTATCAATAAAATTATGGAAAAGAAGTGACCTCATATGCCAAACTTATTGTACAATAAAAATTCAGTAATTGTAAGACTAAAAAACTATTTATATTTTGAAAGTTTTTCTATTGGTACAACAAATTTTGTCAATATATTTTTCAAAGTCAGTGTTTTCTACAAAACAATAATCATCTTTCTGATATTTTTCAAAAAATCGTTAAATTTAGTAATATTTCTGTCAGTAAAAATATCAGCAAAAAAATCGTTATTATAAATGTTAGTTGAGCCTATTGTCTCGAAAATGTTTTCAATAGACCTCCTCGGAAAGTGGAAAATTGACAGATGAGTGCATCTTTTTTGATAGGTGAAAATTTAATTTCGCCTATCAAAAAAGATATACTTAGATGGTATTTTTATCTGTTTCCGAGGAGGTCTAATAACTTTACTACCTTTGTTTTGCCTGCGGTTGTTTAACATTAAACCGTTATTGTCGTCTAAACAAATTTTATTATAAAATAAGACTTCTATTATAAAAAACCTGTGGCAATTTCATGCGGCAACAATTCTAGTATAGATAGAAAATCACGTTTTTTGAATGAGTGAACAAACTATGAACAAGGGAGTAAATTTTAATTTGTGTAAATGCGGTTAACTTTCTTCTTTTATGACTATAATAATACTTGCAGTCAATTAGGGCAACGCTGAGGAGCGTCCCAACGCAGACTGCGGATATACGGTATTGGGCAGCGACAAAAGTTGCTGCCTTTTTAATACCGGTATCTTCAAGCGGATAAACCTCGGGAGCTCAAGGGCCAATGTCATTAACTTAACAAAAAAATGCGTTTATAACCAACAGAATGTTTTGAAGAATTTTCTTTTCTTAAAAAAGTTCCGTTTTTTCTTACAGCAGATTTGAATTTTACAACATTACAAAGTATATTATT
>CATJCJ010000462.1 GCA_949738935.1 uncultured Eubacteriales bacterium
ACGACTTTTTTACGATGGTTCATACTTGCTTTTATCATCTATCAGGCAGCCACCAGCACCGCCGGAATGTGGATAGCCCTAATCATAGGCTTTTTTATTATCCGGTTCGTTCTCCGACTGCTTATCTCTGCCGTTTACCTGTTTTTTATGGCATTTATTTTCATTGTGCTGCTTTCACTTCTGATTATCTGACAACTCATTTTAAATTATAACAATATGGAAAGTTTAAACAAAAACGGGGTAAGCATTACCCAAACACCGGGAGAGGAAAAATATGTAAAATGCTGTTTAGGCGCATTTAGGGGACAAATCTATTATCAATATGATTACCGCCATACAGACGGCGAACTGTTCAGCACCCTTGCCAAAACACTTGACGAGTGCCGCAAACGGCGGGATGAATGGATGGCGAAAAAAGAAAAGGTACAATAACAATTTAAAAGTTACATTTATGAAAACGACAGAAGTAAATAAAAGGATTATCGGCAGACGTTGCAAGTGTATATTTACGGGCTTACTGGTAACGGGTATTATTGAAGCCGTAGAAGAAAACGAACATTCCGTGCAGGTGAAAGTACGTTTTGACACGCCGCACCAGTGGGGGGATGAACTTTATTCCTATGACTGGTCTTTCGGACGTAAAATAGACGGTTTCGGGTCTTTGAAATATTTGGAACTGTTGCCCGACAAAACGACATTCGATGCAATGATAGTTACTTTCGGCGACCCCATCGGCACATTGGACGGTATTTTTGAAGATGTGAAAACGTGGGGTGTCTGTTCCCTGAAAGGCTGGATAGATAGCTACGAAAGCACCCGTTTCACGCCCATAGACGTAGATAAGGCAGTTATAACGAGTGAATATAATATGGAATGTGTAAAAGAGTGGTTGGAACATAACACACCCATAAAGGACATTATAATCGGTTAATGAAGAACGGCGGCAAATGCCGCCGCTACTTTCTTTCTGTGAGCCGAAGCGGAAAAAGAAAGATAGCAAAGAAACCTCTTTTATTCCTCTGATTTTCAAATTAAAACTTTATCTTTGAAAATAATTTTATAATAGACAATTATGGACAATATACAGGAACAGCAATTTGAAGTACAGTTTGAAGCAATCAAAACAATGGTAAAAGCTAATGCGCCAACAAAAGAAGAAGGAGAACGGCGGGCAAAAATGCTTGATGAAGCAAAGTATAATACAAAAGCATATATTAATTTATTAGATATGTTTGGTATTCCAAATCCGGGTAATTTGTAAAAAAGTAGTTAAAATTATATTTGTGGTTTTTCTCTAAAAAGCTTCTATTTTTTACGACAAAAGGGTGCGTGATATTATTTTTTTATATAGCCTAATTGTTTCTTATTTGCAATAACTAAAATGTCAAATCTTTTATGATAACATAAATGACATAACACTATTATTGCTTGCTTTATGTCGTTTGTTTTTACTAATGTGCTATCGAAACCTATTTTTCCCAACTCTATCCTATATTTGAAAATATCTTTATGTCCTGAATATTGCCATTCAGAGTTTCTATTTAGAAAGTCTAATACTATTTCCTCAAAATTGCTACTTAATTTCATATCTACTACATGTACATCAAATCCTTTAGGAAATACTTTTTCATATTTTTTATAGTACACGCCTTTGAAGTTTTTAATATGATTGGGAGATAATTTGTCTAAATCAAATTCTACCCCCTGTACATTTCCGCAAATATCAATAAATAATCCCTTTTCGTAGTCTTTTTTAGAAAGAATTGATTTAACGGCACTCTGTGTTATAGCATCCTGCATTTCATCATTTTCATTAGCTATTCCAATAAGATTTCGTAATTCTTGTTCGTTTTTGGAAAATTCGAGATTACATTTGTGACAACATGGAACAACAAATCTATTCTTTTTAAAATTATCACTATATCCTTCAAATAAACATTGTTGTGGAACATGGTCACGTGTTGCGCCATTATCAGGATAATATTTGTTTTTTGCCTGAAATTTAGCTGCCTCACTTCTCTTTAGTAGTGAAACGCCACAATATACACATTTTCTATTCGAGATATTTGTATTGTGTTTCTTCTTTTTCTGAGGTCTCCTAACACCATAAGACTTATTAAATATTTTACCTCTTTTACTCTTTATATCACCTTTTCCCATAATCAGTTGCTTTTTTGTACTTCAAAAATAAAATAAAAGTCTGATAATACATAATTTATCAGACTTTTATAGAGTTTTATCCCAGTATTTCACCCCATAGTTCCACATCGGTAGGGGCATTTTTCAGTTCAAATACAGTGTACCTCAAAAAGAGAGCGAGAAGTACAAGGTATGTAACTCATGTTTCCATTTTTATTCTTCCTGTTTTTCTTTACTGTTATCGTTATTGAACGAAAAGGTAAGCTGTTGTATCTCCCCGAAGCTATCCTGAAAATACACATCTACCGTTTGCTGGTCGGTCGATGCGGAAGTATAGTAAAGCCGGAATGTTTCACCCGGAAGCGGGTACAGGTCATTTGGTAGTAAAACCGTCCCATCGGACATTTTCAGCGTTCCCGCCCCGTCCGGCTGGAAATAGCGGATGAAATACTTTGTTTCCTCAAACCGTCCGTCCCGGTGA
>CATJCJ010000463.1 GCA_949738935.1 uncultured Eubacteriales bacterium
AAAATTATTTTTACGGACGCAAATTGCTTTGCAATTTGCTTATCGCCCAGCAGTGCTTACGCATTCGTAAAATATTTTTTTGTTATGCTTTAACTGTAATTACTATACAAGAATTAATTTTAAGGGGCGAAAATATTGAAAGTTGATAGAAAGTTTGTAACGGGTGTGCTGACGGGGATAATCATTGTTCTTTTGTTAAATTTGGTTGTTAGAAATTTTGCTGATGATAATGGTCAAAAAAAGCTCGCTGAGGTAAGAAAGGTTATAGATGAAAATTTTTCGGGTGAAATTGATTATGATAAACTTAATGAGGGTATGTATGCGGGATATGTGAGCGGGCTTGATGATAAATACTCTTATTATATGGATAAAGAATATTTTTCTGAATTTTTGAAAGACTCTGAGGGCTCTTATGTGGGAATTGGTGTAATGACAACAATTGACCCTAAAGATGGAAGAATAAAAGTTGTTTCTATTTTTGAGGGAAGTTTGGCGACTCAAGCCGGAATAAAAGAAGGAGATAAAATAGTTCAGATTGATGGAACTACAGTTAATTATGATAATTATTCTGAAGCCGTGAAGTTATTAAAAGGTGAGGCTAATACAAAAATAAAACTTCTTATCTTTAGAGACTCAACAAATGAAACTTTTGAAACGGAAATTGAAAGGAAGAATATAGATGTTCCAACAGTTAGTGGGGAACTTTTGGAGGATAAAATCGCTTATATAAAAATAACCGAGTTTGACAGGGTTACATACAATCAATACGCTCAAACAATTAATGACTTGAAAAGTAAAGGAGCTGAGCGTCTTATAATAGATTTAAGAAATAATCCCGGAGGACTTTTGGATACGGTTGTAAAAATAACAGATACTCTTGTTCCAAAGGGTACTATAACATATATTGAGGATAAATATGGTAAAAAAAGTTATGAGTATTCTGACGAGGAGTATATAAATATACCTCTTGTGGTGTTGGTAAACGGCAACAGCGCAAGCGCCTCTGAAGTGCTTTCCGGTGCCGTGAAAGATTTTGGCGTTGGAAAGCTTGTCGGAGAAAAAACTTATGGAAAGGGCGTTGTGCAAAATTTATTTAAACTTAGTGATGGCAGTGGTATTAAGGTTACTATCGCTAAATATTATACACCTAATGGAATTTGTATTCATGGAGAGGGAATTCAGCCGGATTATGAGGTTAAAGATGAGAGAACTCTTTCTAAAAATTTTATGCCGGTAAATTTGGCTCATGAAGAGGATATACAGCTTCAAAAAGCTATTGAGGTCGTGAAGGGTATAAATTAAATTTATAAAGAGGTGATTTTAATGCAATCATGTAATCTTGCGGTTTCAATTTCATTATTGGCTTGCGTCATTGCCGAAGGTAAAACGGAAAATGAGATTTCTTTGCTGGGCTCAATATTTTCTCAGTTGGGAGACACTCTTGAGACCATAGCCGCTCAAGAGACAATTTGTTCTTCTGATAATGAGTTATAAAGAAAGTTTGTTAATTATTATAAATAAAAAACCGCGGGATTGACTATCTCCGCGGTTTTTTATTTAAATTTATTTAAACATCAAATTCAAGAACACATTCTGTTGTAATTCGATTGTAGATATCTCCCACAAGCTTGACAAGAATCTGCTCGTTT
Organism: uncultured Eubacteriales bacterium; assembly: GCA_949738935.1. GTDB lineage: Bacteria > Bacillota > Clostridia > Lachnospirales > CAG-274 > MGBC114079. Next base: position 1,650 of record CATJCJ010000463.1, read on the forward strand.
TCAAGAAATGTTTTAACGTCATCATTTAAGGTTATATTATAATATTCTTTGCTTACTTTTTTTTCATAATCAAAGGAAATATTTTCACCATTATTTTTTTTTCTTTGGAAATCCATATGGATTTTTCTGAATTTTTTTACCTTTTCACATAATTCGGGATTTTTCTTTATATTTTCTCTTGAAATTATATAATCATTATAGCATTTGCTGTCTTTTATGGCATTTGTTAAATTGTCCGCCAATTTAAAAAAATTATCCATTTTGGAAAAACCTCCATAGTTAGTAGTAGTTTAAATATCCATAATTATTGGAAGAATCATTGGGCTTCTTTTTGTTTTATGCCAAAGAAAGTCTCGTAAAGTATCTTTTATGAGAGTTTTTATATATGACCATTCATTTATATTTTTTTGTTCACATTTGAAAAGAGCTTCTTTGACAACGCTCTTGGCCTCTTCCATAAGTTCTTCGGATTCTCTTACATATACAAAACCTCTTGAAATTATGTCTGGTCCTGAAAGCATTCTTCCCGTCTCTTTTTCCATTGATACGACAACTATCATAAGACCATCTTGAGACAAATGTTTTCTGTCTCTTAAAACAATATTGCCTACATCGCCAACTCCGAGACCGTCAACAAGAACTTGTCCGGCGGGAACAGTTCCGTTTAATTTAGCGCTGTCTTTGCCTAGTTCAAGAATATCTCCTATGCCCATTACAAAAATGTTTTTCTTACTCATACCCATTGTTAAAGCGAGTTTTTCGTGAGCTTTGAGATGTTTGTACTCACCGTGAACGGGAACGAAAAATTTCGGCTTTAACAGAGCGTGAAGAAGTTTTATTTCCTCTTGTCTGGCGTGACCTGAAACGTGAACATCCATTATTCCGTCATAGATTACGTCGGCGCCTTTTTTCAAAAGCTCGTTTATTACTTTATATATAGCTTTTTCATTTCCTGGTATTGGACTGGAACTTATAATTATTTTGTCTCCAGGTTTTACCTCAATTTGTTTATGGTCGTTTGAGGCGATTCTTGAGAGGGCGGACATTGTTTCACCTTGACTTCCTGTTGTTATAATAACAAGTTGATTATCTGTGTAATTTTTTATTTCGGCAATGTCAATCATCGTATTTTGAGGAACGTTTAGATAACCTAATTCACAGGCTGTTTTTACAACGTTCGACATACTTCTTCCCACAACCGCTACTTTTCTTTTTCTTTTTGCCGCCGAATTTATAATTTGTTGTATACGGTCTATATTTGAGGAGAATGTTGCCACAAGTATACGTTGTTCCTCGGAATCCTGAAAAATTTCCTCAAAAATTACTCCGACAGTTCTTTCGCTCATTGTATATCCTGTGTGTTCAACGTTTGTACTTTCACACAAGAACAGTAAAACTCCTTTTTTACCGAGTTCGGCGAATCTTTGCAAATCAATCATTTCACCTTGAATAGGAGTGTAGTCAATTTTGAAGTCACCTGAATGAACCACCACTCCAACAGGTGTTGTTATTGCCAGAGCCACTGAATCCGCTATACTATGGTTTGTTCTTATAAACTCGACTTTGAAATACCCGAGTTTTATTGTCTCACCGGCGACTACAGAAAAACGGTCAACTTTATTTATTATATTGTGTTCTTTTAGTTTATTTTCGACAAGACCGATAGTTAATTTTGTTCCATATACGGGAACGTTTATTTCTTTCAAAAAATAAGGAAGCCCTCCTATATGGTCTTCATGACCATGTGTTAAGATAACTCCTTTTATTTTATCTTTATTTTTTATGAGATAGGTATAATCCGGAATAACTAAATCTATTCCCAGCATATCATCTTCAGGAAAAGCGATACCGCAGTCTACAATTAAGATTTCGTTGTTATACTCAAAAGCGGTAATATTTTTTCCAATCTCGTGTAATCCGCCTAAGGGGATTACTTTTAGTTTAGAACCTCTGCCTGCCAAGCAAACACCTCCATATTTATTTTTTTAACGTTTGTATATATTTTATTTTTACATTTAAGAAAATATCAATATGATTATATTGAGTTTTTGGATTTGGCGTCTAGTTATTTTATAGTTTTTACCATATATTAATCAGCATTTTCTTAACGTAGATTGATTTTATAGTTTGATTGAAAAAGAAAAGTTTATTTAAGGAAGATTTTATTTATAGCAATTCAATTTAAAAATGAACAAAAGGAGACAAGATAAAATTTATTTTGACGTCAACCATCGAAATTGTTTATTTTTAGGTTGGATTGCTATAAGTTAACATAACTGATTACAATTTTATGATTTTGGTTTATATTTATCTTATATTTTAAAATGAAACTTTATAAATCGCGCAATATTGTTTTAAAATTCCATTTCATAGTCCGAATCATTATCTTGTAAAAGCACACTGATTTTTTTGAATTCGTTATCATCCTCAATAAATTCATAGTAAGAGTCTTTATTATTTGAGCTTATTTCTTTTAAAATAGCTGCTTCGGGTTCGTCAGACTTAGCTTCGTCCGATGAGACAACAAGCAAATACTTTGTTTTGTCGACCTCAATCGCGTCAATGATTACAAAATCTGTTTCGATTCCGTCTTCATCTGTCATTGTTATTGTTTCAAAGGTTTCGTCCTCATCAAAAAGATTATTTATTTCATCATTATTTTTATTTTCCATAAAATTCTCCTAAATATTATTTTTTTCAGAAATTGTTTAAAAGCACCAAAATAAAGACTTTAAGGCGTTGCCTCAAACTCTGTCCGCTTTTTGAAAAAAGCGAGAAAGTTTTTAAATTTGTCTGTGATAAATGGTTGTCTTATGATTCGTTTGTTAATTTATCAAGATATCCTTGTAATATAAAAACAGCGGCCATTTTATCTATAACTTGTTTTCGCTTTTTTCGGCTTATGTCAGCTTCAAGAAGACCTCTTTCGGCGGCTACGGTGCTCAGCCTTTCGTCCCAAAGTATAACCTCAAGTTTAAAGGTTTTTTCAAGGCGTGATTTAAAAGCCTCTGTTTTTTCACACCTTTCACCGACTGTATTGTTCATGTTTTTAGGATAGCCAATAACTATTTTTTCAACATGGTATTCGGTTATAATTTCACCTATTCGAGCAATACAGTTTTTTAGATTATTTTCCTCTTTACGTCTTATTATCTCGACACCTTGAGCTGTCCAGCCGAAAGGGTCGCTTACGGCGACTCCTATAGTTTTCTCACCAAAATCAAGTCCTAATATACGCACAAAATTACCCTTTCAAATTGTTTTCCAAATAATAGTTTACAAGTTCCTCAAGAAGTTCGTCACGCTCGATTTTACTTATATTGCTTCTTGCGTTTTTATGACTTGTTATATATGTTGGGTCACCGGAGAGAATATATCCGACAATTTGATTGACAGGATTATAACCCTTATCGGTCAACGCGGCAAAAACGTTTGACAAAATCTCATTTGCCTGGCTTCTTTCGTTTTTATTTGGATTGGCAATTTTTTGAGTTTCAAAAATATTTTTATCTTTCAAAACGTAAACCTCCTTAAAATAGTAATTGTTTTTATAAACTTTTCCGCTCAAATTTTGAAACTAATGTTTCAACCCTACAATATATAATAATACAAAATTAAGATTTATGCAAATTTTTTTTACTACAATTTTCAGCATTTCTAAAAATTGTGTATTATATTGGCGAAAACAGTTTCTTCCCTTAATATTTTCTCAATTTTTACATTTAATATTTTATTTGATATGTCATTGACACTTTTGGCGTGAACAGTGATGTAATTTGTTGTATGACCCTCGTAAATATTGTTGCCTATATGTTTTTCAAAAAGTACATCTTTTGTTTTTCCCACATAGTTTGACAGAAAACGTTTGTTTAACTCATCGCTTGTTTTAATCATTTCTTTACTTCGTAAGTTTTTTATGTTGGCAGGAATTTGATTTGGATATTCCGCCGCTTTTGTCCCTGTTTTTGGTGAGTATGGGAAAACATGTATTTTAGCGAGACCTATTTCTCTCGCAAAAGATATACTTTCCTTGAAATCCTCATCGCTTTCATCGGGAAACCCTACTATTATGTCTGTTGTTATCGCCGCGTCAGGATATACTGTTCTTAATTTTTTTACAGATTCTTTATATTCATCACAGGTATAATGACGGTTCATTCTTTTTAATGTTCTGTCACAGCCGCTTTGCAGTGAAAGATGAAAATGGTCGCATATTTTTGGGAGTTTTTTTAACTCATAAATAAATTCATCGGTTATGGCAAGGGGTTCAACTGAACTCAAACGTATTCTTTCTATGCCTTTTATTTTGTGAATTTTTTTTATTATATCAATTAGGCTTGTGCTTTTTAAGTCAATTCCGTAAGACGCAACGTGAATTCCGGTTAAAACAATTTCTTTGAAACCATTTTTCGCGAAATTTTCTGCCTCTATTATTATTTCATCAGCTTTTCTGCTTCTTACAGGACCTCGTGCGTAGGGAATTATACAATATGAACAAAAACGGTTGCACCCCTCTTGTATTTTTAAATACGCTCTTGTATGGTTTTTTAAGTTATTTACAGAAAGTTCCTCAAATATTTTTTCTTTCATTATGTCGCTGACTTTATTTAATATTTTTGTGCTGTCAGAATAATTTTCTATTATTTCAACTATGTTATTTCTTTCCTTTGTTCCGATAATTATGTTTACGCCCTCTATTTTTTCAACCTCATTAGGTTTGACTTGAGCGTAACAGCCCGTAACAGCTATTATCGCGTTTGGATTTATTTTTTTCGCTCGGCGGATTGATTGGCGGGATTTCTTATCTCCAAAGTTTGTTACTGTACAAGTGTTAATTAAATATATATCGGCAAACTCATTAAAATCTGTTATTTCATATCCTTTTTTTTGAAAAAGCTCCGTCATTGCCTCTGTGTCATACATATTAACTTTACAGCCTAATGTTGTAAACGCTATCTTTTTTTTACACATATAAAATTCCTTTCTTATAATATAATCAGCGTTTGTTTAAATGTCGAAAATCTGTTAGACTGTAGCCTTCAATTCTTTTAAATGTGGCTCTAAAAACATTTACATCTTCATAACCGACTTTTAACGCCAATATCTCATCATCAATATTTGAGGATAATATGAGTTCTTTCGCTTTTTCGATTCTTATTTTTGTAAGATAGTCACTAAAGGTTACATCAGAATATTTTTTAAATAATTTTTTAAAATATTCGTATGAACAATTAAATAACAACGCTATTTTTTTTGCGTTTATATCTTCATAATATTTCTCATTCACGTAATTTACCGCGGCGTTGTAGATTTCTGTTTCCTTTTCACTTCTTATGTTTATTATATAAGAACAGAAATTGTTTAAACCGGTTTTTAAATAATTGTAGGCGTCATCTAGAGTTTTTATCTCAAAAACACCGGAGGTTGGAAAAAATTGTTTTATCCCGGAAATATTTAAATTTTGTTCTATAGCGTTTCTATTTATTGAGATTAATATATCTGTTACAATTTGTGAAAGAAGTTTTGGTTTGATATCTTTGCTTTTTCTCAATGATGTGAAAATCTCATCTAAAAGCTTTAAACAATAGTCATATTCTCCTATTACCGCTGTGTAAACAAGTAGCTCTTCTCGTTCGATAGGATATCTGTATGTAATGTCATTTCCCGGTTCTACATATTCTCTTGGAATAATTGAGTTGTAACCTGTTAAACATCTATATCTCATAGCCGCTATCGCTTCTCGGCACGATACGGAAATATCCCTTATATCATCAAATCTTCCGCCGACTCCTATTGAGACCCCAAGATTTATGAGTATTTGAACTTCAATTTTTATTTCGTTTAAGATACGAAGTATTTCCTCAAGTTCAGAGAGACCGTATATAATCATTATTATCTCGTTAAAGTTATTTATAAACGCTTTTCCGCATTCGTTTGTATTTAATATTTTATTTACGGTATTTAAAACCCTGAATATAAAAATATGTTTTTCATCCTCATTAAAAGTTAAAACAACCTTTTTAAAATGGTCTACTCTAAGTACGGCAACGGAATAGGGAGGTTTTATCTCTATATTAAAATACTCAAAGCCATTCAATATTTCACTTTGACCGGAAAGAGCGCCATTTGTAAGATTTTTAAAAAAGAGAGTCTCAAAAAACATCATATTTTCGGTATATTTTTTAAAAACCTCATTGTCTTCTTTTAACTGTCTTTGTTTGTCCTCGTAAACTTTTCTTGCTATGTTTAAATTTTTTTCAAGTTCTCCCGGTTTTACCGGTTTATACATATATCCGGCAACGCCATATTCCATACACTTTTGCATGTAATCAGCATCGTTGAAAGTTCCGTACAAAATAAATGAAACTTCAGGGTATTGGTAATTCCATTCTTTAAAAAGTCCCATTACGTTTGTTCCAAGAATTCGTATATCGGCGATAATAATGTCAGCTTTTTTATTTTTTATAATGTTTTGTATCTCGTCTAAAGTTGTGACTGATTTTTCAAATTTAAATTCGGAAAAATTATTTTTTATAAACGCTTTAAAATTTTTTAAATTATCTGTTTCAGAATCAGCGACAGCAATTCTAATCATATTTTCACCCCACTAATAAATATAGTTCTTTATATATTTTACAAT
>CATJCJ010000464.1 GCA_949738935.1 uncultured Eubacteriales bacterium
ACTATTCTGCTCCTCCTTTTGTTTTACGTAATTCCGACAAAAACTCGCTTATAAAAAGGTATGCTTTTTTGGACAAAAACAGAAAACGCATCCAGGAAGCACCTCATAACAACCATATTCCAATGGTGCTTTCACAAGCACCGGACATACACTCACTTTGGAGGAACATAACGTGAAAATCATCCTAACAGGTGCAACCGGCTTCATCGGCATGAACTATCTGTCAGCGGTCCATAACGATGGAAATGAATATATATGCCTGGCCCGGAAGCAAAGTGCATGTGATGCCTTAAAGCATTTACATGTGGAAGTTAAAATAATTGCTTTTCATCGAGAAGAATTGCAAGCGGCAATAAAAGGAGCCGATGTTGTTATCCATATGATAGGACAAATGGGGAAATATGGTTTGCCCTTAAGCGAATTTGAACGTATTAACTGTTTGATGACAGGGGACATTGTTGAAGCGTGTTTAGCTGACAAAGTAAAACAATTCATTTATTTAAGTACACCGGGAGTCCAGGGATTCGGGAAAAGGCTGTGCAAAGAGGAAGAACCGTATGCCCCAAGGGGGAATTATGAGAAAACAAAAGTTGCGGCTGAACAATATATTATAAACCGGCTGAAAAATGAGGAAATGAAATACACGATTATCCGCCCGGATTTTGTATACGGTCCGGGTGATTACCGGCGGATTAAAATGTATAAAAACATCAGGGACCGGAAGTTCATACTTACTACTTCCGGCAATACGTATCTGCATCCCACCTATGTCATGGACGTTGTCCAGGGGATTCGCCGTTCCGTAAATAACGAGAATGCCTATAATGAAATATTCAATATTTCTGCGCCGAACGATATAACGGTACAAAAGTATTTGGAAATTATAGCAAATTATTTTGGGAAAAGAGTATTGAAAATAAACGTCGGATATCATTTGTCAGTATTTATGGCTTCCGCAATTGATACTTTCAGTGACCGCTTCCTAAAAAAAGAAGGGTTTGTTTCAAAAAACAAAATTGATTTTTTAGCGCTGAACCACAGTACATCCTCTGCAAAAGCCCAAAGGCTTTTAGGCTATGTACCCGAATACGATTTTGAGTCCGGTTTTACCAAGACCATAAAATGGTGCGAAAACAATTACCTATTATAGAAAGGGGCAGTTTGCCGGAGACCCGGTGAAAACAGCATTATGAAAAAAACAGATTTATTTACTAAAATATTCCCGTATTTATCCCAATACCACAGGAACCGGTTATTTCACACGCAGACGTTCCATCCAATGACCGTAACCTATTCGGTAACCGCAGCCTGCCAGTCAAGGTGCAAAACCTGCCAGATTGGACAGATGTTCTGCCAGGACCCGACAAGGCCGGAAAAGGATTTAAGGCTGGATGAAATCGAAAAAATATTCCGGACCATGAAACCGGTTTATTTCTTTAACTTAAGCGGCGGCGAACCGTTTATGAGG
>CATJCJ010000465.1 GCA_949738935.1 uncultured Eubacteriales bacterium
ACTAGTAATTCTCTTGCTTCATTATGTAACATTTTTATCACCTCTATCTTTATTATACCTCTCTTGTCAATAGGGGTGTTATTTTATAGGATTGCTATAAAATAAACAGCGTTCTTGACGGCGTTGATATTTCCGACAAAACCTTTGAGATTTTTTATGTCAATGCCGACGGTTATTCGGATATAGCTCCCGCCGACGCTGTAAGCGCGGGAGATGATTATATACTTTTCTCTTGGCTTTTGGACGGTAATGTAACATCCGCCGCTGGAGATGTTTCTTTCATAATAAGAATAACGGGAGATAACTATGTGTGGAAATCGAAGCCCGCTAAAATTAAGGTAATAGACACTCTTGATATGAATGTAAACCCTCCTGAGTACGCTCCGACTTGGGTGCAGGGAATAGAAAGCAGACTTGCTGCTTTGGAGGGCGATAACTCACTTGAGACTACAATATCTGAAATACAGTCAAAAGTAGGAAATATTGAAAATATTGTTCTAAACGATAATGAGAGAATTAATACGCTTGAGAGCGTATCTGAAAATAACAGTGTAAAGATTGATGAAGCTGAGGAAGAAATAGAAAAGCACAATAATAGATTAGAAACATTGGAAAACGCCGTGGGTATTGACTACTCTAAAATTTATGTTGGAGTGGAGGGTAAAACTCCTAATTTCACGACAATAACGTAAGCACTTGACTATGTGGAACAGCACAAAGATGAACAGCCCCAATTTGACATTTATATAAATACGGGAACCTATAACGAACAAGTATATATCAATGTTCCTAATGTGCGTTTACATTCTTACACGGGCGATAAAGATGTTACCGTCACTTGGTATTATGGTATAGGCTATACCTATTACAGCGCCGACCCGACAACGGGAAGATACAGTGAAACAGCGGCGGCGGGCAAAACAGCTTTAAGCCCTGTCAGCGACTGGGGCGGTACTGTCATAGTTACAAATAATGCTGAAAATTTTACGGCGGAAAACATTATATTTGAAAACTCATTCAATAAAAGAGTAGCAAATTATGAGCTTGCGGACGGCGTTACCGCCGATACGACTGCTTATTCCGACACATCAATTACTCTTGACAGAACAGCGGCGGACTTTGTTCCGACATCAAGGGCGGCGACGGAGAGAGCGGCGGCTATGGTCATAAGAGCCGATAAAACAGAGTTTAACAACTGTGACTTTATCGGTAGTCAGGATACTTTGTATTTTGGCTCAAACTCTGAAAGCAAATCAAACAGAGGGTATTTTTCCAACTGTGATATTTATGGTATGACCGATTTTATATTTGGTTTTGGAAATGTAATATTCCAAAAATGCAATCTTTTATTCTGCGGTTACAGCGATAATTATACCGAAAAAGCCTTTATTACGGCAAATAAAGCCGCTGATAAGGGCTTTTTATTTAATCGCTGCAGCGTTGATTACGATACAACGCTTAACTCAAATGTTCCCAATAAGAAGTTTTATCTTGGCAGAACTTGGGGAACGGGAGCGAAAACCGTTTTTAATAAAACTCGTTTTAACGATATAAGTATTTTCAATGAGGATTTCTGGACTGAAATGAGCGGCAGTCTTGAAGAGGCAAATTACAAGGAAGTAAAATCCTATAACGGCGACACCTTAATTCTTGCTTCAGATATAACAAATGAATTAAGAGCCGATAAGTATACAGATGGCTTTTTCCGATTCACTCGTGAAGAATACTTTGACGAATGGACACCCGCAGGATTTAAAGAAGAAATTCAAGATGTTTATTATGATTTCCAGTGCGATAACGAAGGGGCGTATAACGAAACTATTGAATATAAAACGGGCTATTGGAACGGTCTGACAATCGGAGCGGGCGGAGGTAAGCTTGCGCCGAATACAGGCGCGAATTGTACACAGATGAACGCTTATACGGTAATAAATATCCCTGTACGCGGCAAATGCCGAGTTACTGTTAAGGCGTTTCAAGGATATGGAATGAACAAACTAAAACTTTAAGCGTCACATTATGACCCTGAATCGAAAAATACTATTACTGACAAGACCGTAAACGCTCTTTCCGATATTGTCAGTGTGGATACGGTAGAAGCGTCAATTGGGACAGTCACACTTACTTCACTGGCAAATACTTACATTGAGTCAATTTGTGTTGTTTATAAATAACAGGAGGCTTTAAAGATGTTTGATTTTATCACGGAATATTGGATTGAGGCGGTTTTTGGACTTGTTATAGCCGCCATAACGGCGGGCTACAGAAGTTTGAAAAAAGAAATGAAAATAAGGACAGATGAACAAAACGCTATGAAAACAGCGGTAACAGCGATGTTAAGGCAGTCCATTTACGACGCTTATAATAAGTGGTCTGAGAGAGGATATTGCCCTATTTACGCTATGGAAGTGTGTACTAAAGTTTATGAGCAGTATCACGCTTTAGGCGGCAACAATGTTGGTACGGAGCTTTACGAGAGACTTAAAGAGCTGCCGACACAGCCCGCTGATGAAAATGATGATAACACGGGAGGTAAATAATATGGATATAACAGGGTTAATGCAGTATTTTAATTTAATAACGGTGGGGATATGCCTTTGCGTAGGCTACGCCATAAAACAGTCCCTTGACTTTATTCCAAACAAATATATACCCCTTATAATGCTTATCTTAGGTACTTTTTTAGGGATTATTTCAAGCGGGTTGAGTTTGGAGAGCGTATTAAGCGGAATGGTCAGCGGGCTTGCCTCTACGGGGCTTTACGAAGCGTTCAGAAATCTTATAAATAAGGAGATAAGATGATATGGAGATTAAGAAAAATTTAACTTCTCAAAACTGGAACAGCGGAACAATAAGCCGTATCAAGTATATTGTGGTGCATTACACCGGCAATAACGGCGATACGGCGCTTGCTAACACCAATTATTTTAAAAGCTATAGAGGGACTTCAGCTCACTATTTTGTGGACGAGAGCAGCATTTATCAGTCCATTGAGGATAAAAATATAGCGTGGCACTGCGGCGCTAAAAGTTACGCACATCACGAATGCCGAAACCACAACAGTATCGGCGTTGAGATGTGCTCTTTTATTAATGGCAAGGGCAATTTTGACTTTAAGCCTAAAACGGTTGAAAACGCTGTATGGCTTGTGAAAGAGCTTATGAAAAAATACAATGTGCCTGTAGAAAATGTTATCAGGCACTATGATGTTACAAAGAAAATATGCCCTGAGCCTTACGTCAGAAACGCTAAGGCTTGGAACGATTTTAAAAAGAAAATTCAGGAGGACGAAGAAATGGTAGAAACAATTACTGTAAATATTAACGGAAAAAGCTATAAAGCAAATAGGATTTTAAAAGATGATAAAAATTATATTTGTATTAAGGATTTGGAACAAGCGGGCTTTAAGATTGATTATGACGCTAAAACAAAAATACCAAGTATTTCAAACAAACCTAAAATGCTTGATATAACTGTTGACGGGGAAAAAACAAGCGTTGAGGCGGTAAATGTAAACGGAAGTAATTATGTGCCGATACGAAGTTTAGCGGCGGCGACAGACGCTTTTAAGGTTGATTTTAATAATGGTAATGTGGAATTAAGCACAAAATAATAAAAATGCGAGGCGGTTAAAAAACCGCCCCTCTTTGTGTTATTTATGCTCTTTGTAAAATTCAAAAAGCATTTCAAGATATTGTGTTTTGGTGAGATTAAGCTCTGTGCGAAGCTTCTCTATTTCCTCAAACTTTTCAATCTTAAGGTCACAGGCATATCTTTTATAATGCGCTTTGTTGTACTTTTGCTTTACTTGCCAGCTTGTTTTTCCCATATTATCTATCCTTCCTAAAAAAATAAAGTGTGATTTCAAGCACAATGCCGATTACAGCTATTATGACAAGAAATAAATCAATAAATCTTTTATCGGCGTTATATTCTAACAAGTTGACAATAAAAATAATAACGAAAAATATAAAATGCCAGTTGATTTTTTTTATCATATTAGTTATAATGAAAGAGCCGGAGGGTTCGGAGAACTCCGTCCCCTCCTTTGTTTACTTAGCCTTTGAAGTAACCGAGAATGGTAACTATTGCTGCTAACACAATTATTATTCTTTCGGCTATTTCAACGGCTTTTTTTAGCTTCTCTTTCATTTGTTTATCACCTCCTTACAAATACATTATAGCATACTCTACAGAGTATGTCAATACATTTTTCGATTTTTTTTCAAAAAATTTTCGGCGGACTTTTTAACAAGTCTGCCTTTTTTTATTGCTTGACTTTGACAGCGTTTAGAGTGATATATAACACGAAAGGAGTTTTTAAAATGCGGGTTAAAATCATAAACACGTCAACAGAAAATAAAAAGCTAAGGGTTTGTGCTTACGCAAGAGTTTCAACAAACAGCCTTGACCAGTACGGCTCTTTGGAAAATCAAATATTAACTTATGAAAGGCTGATAAAATCAAATCCCGAATATGAATTTGTCAAAATTTATCACGATAGAGGAACAACGGGTTCAAAGGCAAATCGTACAGGTTTTCAAAATATGCTTTCGGACGCGAGAAACGGCAAATTTGATTTGATAATTACAAAATCAATATCAAGATTTGCAAGGAATACAGCTATAGTGCTTGAATACGCAAGGGAATTAAAAGCTATTGGAATTGGCATATTTTTTGAGGAGCAGAATATAAATACTTTTTCAGAGGGCGGAGAGTTTATGCTTTCCGTCCTTTCCTCTTTCGCGCAGGAAGAGCTTAGAAGTATGAGCGGCAATATAAAGTGGAACATTCAAAAGAGATTTGAACAAGGTATTCTCAAAATGGATACAAAGCACTTCTTAGGCTATGATATGGACGAATACGGGGAGCTTTCCATAAATGAGGAACAGGCGAAAGTCGTAAAACGGATATTTGATATGTATATAAGCGGTCTAAGCACAGAGGCGATAGCCAAAAGGCTGAATAAAGAAAATGTGCCAACTATGAGAGGCGGCAGATGGGCGGCGGTCACGATAGGCGGAATACTCAAAAATGAGAAATATAAAGGCGACTGTATTTTGCAAAAATATTACAGCCCTGAAATTAATAAAAAATTAAGAAATAACGGAAATGTCCAAAGCTATTATATCGAGGATAATCCCCCCGCCATAATTTCAAAAGAGATATGGGATAAAGCGCAGCGAATAATGGCGGAGAGAAAAGCTAAAAGAAAAATCGGCGAGGGCGGCACTGAAAAATATCAGAACCGATACCCATTATCTGGAATGCTTATATGCCCTTACTGCGGCTCAACCCTTAGACGTAAACAAGTACACAATAAACGTATTGAGTGGTAGTGTTCTAAAAGTATTACAGAGGGGGTAAAAGCCTGTAAGGGCATTCACGTAAAAAATGAAGACGCTGAAAAGCAAAATATAACAGAGGCAACAGTTGTAAAGGAGGTGCTCATAAATGGCGAGAAGCATTACCGTTATACCCGCTTGTCAGAATATAACTCAAACGAGCGCACCAACGATAAAAAAGCTAAGAATGGCGGCGTATTGCAGAGTAAGCACAGAGAGAGACGAGCAGTTATTAAGCTATGAAAATCAGCTTAGATATTATAAAGAGTTTATCGAAAATAACCCAATGTACGAGTTTGCGGGCATATACGCCGATGAGGGCATAAGCGCGACGAACACGAAAAATGGATGTGAATTTAACAAAATGATAGAGGATTGCCGGAACAAAAAGATAGACAGAATTATCACAAAATCAATTTCAAGATTTGCGAGAAACACCCTTGACTGTTTAAATTATGTAAGGGAATTAAAATCTCTTGGAATTGGAGTAACGTTTGAAAAGGAGAATATAGACACGCTCGACTCCAAAGGCGAGGTGTTGCTTACAATTTTATCGTCGTTGGCGCAAGACGAAAGTCGCTCAATTTCCGAAAATACTAAATGGGGCATACGTCGGAGGTTTGAAAGTGGCGAGTACGGCATATCAACAAAAAGATTTATGGGATATGATATTGACGAGAAGGGAAAGCTCAAAATTAACAAGGAACAGGCTAAGGTTGTAAAAAGGCTTTATACCGAATATTTGAACGGAAAAACTGTCGATTACATCAAGCGAATTTTTGAAAAAGAGGGAGTTAAGAATTGGAACGGAAAAGCTAAATGGCAGGTAAGCACGTTAAAAAGTATGCTCGAAAATGAAAAGTACAAAGGCGACGCACTTCTGCAAAAAAGTTACACGTCTGATTTTTTGACGAAAAAAAGGACTAAAAACAAAGGTGAAATGCAGATGTACTACATTGAGGAAAGCCACGAAGCTATAATTTCACCCGAAATTTGGGAATGTGTTCAGCTTGAAACAGCCCGACGAGCGGAATATACGAAAAAGCATAATTTGAAGAGCTATTCAAGAAATACTGAACAAAACCCCTTTGCCTCAAAGGTTATGTGCGGGGAGTGCGGTCACGCATTCTCAAGAAAGGAATGGCGGGATAGATACGGCGGTAAACGTAAAATATGGCAGTGCGGCGAAAGGTATAAAATAAAAGGCGTTGAGGGCTGCTCAAATCGTCATACCGACGAGGAAACTCTGATAAAAGCGTTTATGATAGCTTGGAACACCTTATTTGAAAATAAAGAGGCTTGTTTTGAAAAATGGAGAAAACAGATGGAAAACGGCGATTTATTAAAGGCATACAGGGCTGAACAATTTATGAAATATATGTCAGATGTAGCAGATTTTAACGTTGATTTTATGCTGAAAACCCTTGATCATATCAGCGTATTTGAGAGCGGAACGTTGACGGTTGTGTTCCTTGACGGAACGGAGGTTGAAATAAAATAACACTTGACATCAAATCATTTTTATTTTAAGATTAATTTGAGTGATTATACCTAAAAATAAGAAAGTGACTTTTTGAATAAATACACAGAAGAGATACAGCAATTCACTTTGATGGACGATACGTTTATGAGCGCTGTGTTTGATGATAAAGAATGCGCTGAATTATTGCTCAGTGTTATTTTGGAAAAACAACTCGTAGTGAGCGACATAAAAACACAATATAATATTCAAAACTTGCAGGGACGTTCAGCAAGGCTTGATATAAAAGCAAAGGACACAAACGGCAATGTCTATAATTGCGAGGTCGAAAATACAAGCAGTCGTACAATTCCTGAAAGGGCAAGATACAATGGCAGTCTTATGGACGCGTCGGAATTAATAAAAGGTGAGGACTGGGATAAGCTGCCTGACACTTATGTCATTATGATAACGAAAAATGACGTGTTAGGCGGGAACAAACCAATATACCATATTGAGAGAAAAATTGCTGAGTTAGATAATAAGCCGTTTGACGACAGAAGTTATATCATTTACGTAAATGGTAAAATTCAAGACAATACAGAATTAGGTCGGCTTATGCACGATTTTCAATGCAAAAAAGCCGAGGATATGTATAATAGGAAATTGGCTGAGAGGGTAGGATATTTTAAGAACAGCGAGAAAGGAGAATCTAAAATGTGTGAAATTATGGATAGGATTACTAAAAAAGAAAGAGAAGAAGCGACAATAGAAACAAAGCTACAAGCTATAAAAGATATAATGTCAAATCTTGATTTTTCAGCAAAAAAGGCTATGGAAACTCTTAACATAGATGAAAAGGAGCAGGATAAATATCTTGGTTTGTTGGGTTTAAAAGCATAAAAAGGGCTGTAATAGCGGAGGTAGAAGTCTACCCCCGTTATTATAAATTTAAGCGATCTATTTTGCGCATATCCCTTTCGTACGCCTCTCTAAGCGTTATTTTTTCGCTTTCAGGATACTTGTTTAAGGGGCATACATTTGCGCCGCAAGTTTGGATATTTTTTTTATGCGGCGGAATATTTTCATTTCCGAAATCACATAATTCGTAGTAGCCACAAACAGGGCTATACCTATATTCGCATTCAGGATATTTTCTCATTTTTTTTACTCCTTTAAATTTATTATTAACATTTATACTATGTATGCAATATCGCAGTTAATCCTTTCGTCATATTCATATTTGACTTTAATTACTCCGTCATCAACTAAATTCCAAAAAGCTTTACCGGCTCTATGTAATACTATTTTTCTTTTTTGGCTTACTAGACTCTTCTACTACTAGGGAAGCAACTTCTGATGGAGAAGGACTAGATAAATCAGAATAAACATGATCAATCTCATCTTGATCTACAGAAACCATCCTAAAAAACATTGTTTTTTCCAAATCTTCTGAAGAGTTAGAATCTTCTTCTAAAGAAGACTCAGAAGAAGAAAGAATAGGTTCTACTGGCACCACTTTTTCTTCTTTCACTTCTTCTGTTGATACTTCTACAGTTTCCTTTTTTATGCTCTCGTATTCAGAAAAAGGTTCTACCCTATCTCTTTGAATCTTTTCTTTAATAATTTCCTTAATTTTTTCAAATACACTTCCCATAACTACGCCTATTTCCTTCCTACTTTCCAATTTTTTCTGTTCTTTATCTAAAGATAAATTTCTACTATTAAATACGCAAATAGCCAAATATAAAGTAATAATAAGAGTCAATAACACAAATGGATTAAATAACGTTTTTCTAAAAATACCAAAGTGAGGAAAAATCTTCACTACCTTACCAACTACTTGATCTTTACTAATCGGATCATCCTTTACATTATTAAAGTCCCCCTTCGTAACAAAAGTATCCTTATAAACCTCAATAACTCGATGCGTAATAAATTCTCCATCATGAGAATAAGTAATAATATCTCCCAAATTAATAACTTCTTGATATTTAACAAGAATCAAATCACCAGCATGAATAGTATCTTTCATACTGCCTGTTTGTACTTCAAACATAGAATATCCAAAAAAACTAGAATAACTATTTTTAAGTATTTTAGTCTGAATATTATTATAAATCGTAATAAGTAAAAGAACACCAAAAATTCCTATTAACAAATTCAAAATAATATTCATAATCCTTGCAATAAAATGTTTCTCTTTCCCAATCATAACTGCCACCCTATTTTAGACTCTTTATCTTCTTAATGATATCATAAACGATATCCTTTTTCAATATTTTTAAGTACGAAAAAAAATAAGCAACAAAGGCCTATCTTTTTTTACTCTTCCTCTCCACCATACTTAATTTCTACAATTAATGCATATACTTGATAAATAAATAACAAGAAACAAGGAACTAAAATAATGAACAAGAATCCCCATTGAGACTCAATGATAGATAGATATTTACCAACATTATGGTAAACTTTAGAAGGCTTACCAGCTACAAACTCCATAGAATAAGTATTTCCATTTTCAAGAGATATAGCATCCTCTTCCTTATAAACTTCCCCTACTTTACCAAAATCAATATGAACATTCCCACGACTATCAGCACGATAAGTAAATACCATATCAGAAACTTTAAGGTCTTTAAGTTCAGCGGATTCCACTAAAACCAAATCTCCCTGCTTATATTCATTTGAACTTACTTTTTCTTTTAAAATAATCATGGAAGTATCCCCAATTTCAGTAACACCATAATCATTATAATTTAAAAGCAACATAGTCATAGATAAAGCAAATGCAAAATACAAAAAAATCAAAATAGAAAAAA
>CATJCJ010000466.1 GCA_949738935.1 uncultured Eubacteriales bacterium
AAAATAAGGTTTTATATATTTTTAACAGTTGGCGTGTGTTTTTAAGATACACCTTGGAATAGAAAAGACTTATCTCGCTATTTGTTCAGCGTGATAAGTCTTTTATTATAAATTTTAATTAGCTAAGAACACGGCAAGCGCCAACATAAGTTCTTACAGCATAACTTGAGTTAAGATTTGAAATCTGAACACAATTTTTACTATTATTTGTAGCATGAATATATTGACCATTACCCATATACATACCAACATGAGAAATTCTTGAATTTCCTCCTGTATTAAAGAATATCAAATCGCCAGCTTGAAGTTCAGATTTACTGTTAATTCTTTTGCCGTTATTAATTTGGTCTCTTGAAACTCTGTTTAAAGTAATTCCGAAGTTTTTATATACACAATACATAAATCCTGAACAATCAACGCCTGTTTTGAGATTTGTTCCGCCATATACATAAGTTAAACCCAGATATTTTTTCGCAAAATCAACAACTTCTTCTCCTTTTGATTTAGACGAATCTTCATTAACGGTAGGTTCGGGAGCGGTAGGTATTGGAGCAGCAGGATTAACTTTATAAGAAACTTCTTTTCCTGGGAGATATTTGAGCATATCGCCGGAAATAAAATCTTTATGAACATAAGCGAGAGAGTCATCATATTTTACTTCATACCATTCGCCGACATCAGCGACAACGGAAAGTTTGGTATCTTTATCTACTTGAGAAACAACTTCCGCAGCTGTTGAAGGTCCTTTTCTCATATTAACACCTTCTGAGTTAACAACTCCATCAGCTTGAGTGAGTTTCACGAATTCTGTAGTTATATAAGACTCTGAGCCATCGGCGTTTGAAAGCTTAAACCAGCCATCTTTTAAAGAAGAAACAGAAAGTGTAAGACCAGTGTCTACAGTTGAGATAACTTCTGAATCTGTTGAAGCCTCAGAACGAACATTTACGTTTTCACCAGTAACTTTAACAATAGCTCCGGCAAAAGCGGCTGAGGTATTTAAAGTCACGAGAGCGACACTAAAAGCAAAAGCTGTTTTAATTTTTCTTGAAAATTTCATTTTAAGAATCCTCCTATGTAAAAAAACAAATAATATTATTATAATCTAAAATTAGAAACTTATAAACAAAATATAAATTGTAATTGTTACGTAATTGTTACCAAAGTATGTAACAATTATATAATTATTTTAATCATTTGTCAATAATAATTTAGAAAAAAAGAAAATTTGTTATTATAGACAAAAAAGTACCAAATATATCCTGTTAAATAAACAATTATAATGAAAAATGAGTAAGTAAACTACACAGTTATATATTTTTGTGTCAAAATAATGTATATATTGTTATATATTTAAACATACGATATAAAATTGCCGGAAAAATTAATATAAAAATTTTTTAACAAGTAGTGACTTTTTTTTAAAATGAGTTATAATGTAATAGAATAAAGGCAATACTGATAAATTGAGGAAATATTGTCAAATTTGAGTTTTACAAAATTTGAATGATATTTTTTATTGGACTTCTTTTATTACAAAAAATAGATTAAGGTTATAGTTTTTTATTGTGACTTTATTTAACTTTAAAGTATTCAACTGAATTTATTGGTGCTGTCTAAAATTTAAGGAGGAAAGAAATGTTTAAAGCTATCAATTTATTTATTAAGGGAATTTTTGTCGGAATCGCTAATATAATTCCGGGAGTTAGCGGAGGAACTATTGCTGTTGTTTTGGGGATATTTGATGAGATGATATCCGCGGTTAACAATATATTTAAAGATTTTAAAAAATACGCAGGTTTTTTGATTCCTTTATTTTTGGGCGCCGGAGCGGGAATAGTTCTTTTTAGCAAACTTTTGAAGTTTTGTCTTGAGAATTATTCGTTTCCGACAAGTATGTTTTTTGTTGGACTTGTAATAGGAAGTATTCCTCTAATATATAAAAGAGCCTCTGAAAAAAAAGTTGACTACAAATGTTATATTGCTACAGTTGTGGCATTTTTAATCGTAGCGATTTTTTCCTTTTTTAGCGGTGATGATTCTAAGGAAATCTCAAATATAAGTATTGATACAATTATGATTATAAAAATATTTATTGCCGGGGTTCTCGCAAGCGCGGCTATGGTTGTTCCGGGAATAAGCGGCTCTTTTGTTCTTGTTTTGCTTGGAATGTATAACATTATTTTGACAGCAATAAGTGATTTTTCATCGTTAATTGCTCAAATGGGAACGGCTATCTCTCAAAAGGGATTTTTATCGGCGGTCGGAAATATTTTAACATCAACTGAATTTATTATTTTAATAACTGCGTTTATTGGGATTGTTGTTGGAGTTGTATTAATTTCAAAGATAATTCAATTTTTGTTTAACAGAGCATATTCAATAACTTATTTTTCTATTTTAGGGCTTATATTTGGTTCGATATACTCAATATTTTCGGATAGTCTTACTTATAAAAGTTATGGCGGAGAATCGCTTCCGTTTATTGCCATAGGTATAGGGATTTTGACACTTATAATAGGAATGGTAATTTCATTGATACTTGGCAGAGAGTAGACCGATAAAATAAAAACGGAGATTTCCTTTTGATTTTTGGAAATCTCCGTTTTCTCTATTGAGTCTATTGAAATTTTTTCAGAGCTTCTTCAACTTTGTCAGCATCTTTTACATTGTCGTGAATGTCAAGACGAAGAGCGTTGCTGATATCAAGGCTGAAAATACCCATAATTGATTTTGCGTCAATTACATATCTTTCGGAAGCTAAGTCAAAATCTCCCTCAAATGTATTTATTAAATTGACAAAATCTTTTACCTTTTCAACAGAGTTTAAAGTAATTGTTATTGATTTCATAAATAAATTCCTCCTTTAAAAAAATTAAAACTATCTTCTTATATATTAAACTTTTATTTGTCTCTTGTCAAACCTTTGTTTGCGTTTTGAGGCAACTTTGTATAAATATCCCAATACTATATGGAAAAATAAACCAAATATTATATATTTATTGTGGGAAATGCCTATTGATTTTAATGGTATTAAATTAGTGTTTTTGTAATAATATTAGTATTATTATAATAAGGAGATTATTTTATGGTGATAATTATAAAAAACAGAAAGAGGTTTTTTACTTATTTACTATTTTTTGTGGGGTGTTTTTTTATATTATTTGAAATGTTTTATTCATCAAACACCGATATTATGCCGGTTATGAATAAGAATGATTCCCCATGTATTGCCATTATAATAGACGATTTTGGAAACAATGCCAAAGGTACAAAAGAAATGTTATCTTTGCCGATAAAATTTACAGGAGCCGTTATGCCGGAAATGCCGAATACTAAAACTGAGTGTGAAATGCTTATTGAGGCGAAAAAAGATGTCATTTTACATATGCCTATGGAGCCTCACAAGGGTAAAAAAAGCTGGCTTGGAAAAGCCGCTATTTTAAATGAGTATCCAAAAGAAAAGGCTTTGTCTATTTTTACTCAAAGTCTTTCTCAAATTGAGAATTGTATTGGTTTTAATAATCATATGGGCTCTAAGGTTACCGAAAACAAAGAAATAGTTACTGAATTATTGAAAGAAGCGAAACGAAGAAATTTGATTGTTATAGACAGTGTTACAGGACCCAAATCTGTTGTTGGGGAAGTGGCTGAAGATTTGAAAGTTAGATATGTTAAAAGAGATGTGTTTTTGGACAGTACATCGGATACGGCGAAAATTATTGAGAATTTAAAAAAGGCCGGAAAAATAGCGAAAGAAAAAGGGATTTCCGTCGCCATAGGACATGTGGGCGCTGAGGGAGGACTTCCCACATACAAGGCCATACTTAAAACTTATAAAGATTTGGAGGGTGAGGGAATAAAATTTATTGGAGTTAGTGATATTTTTAAATGATATAATTTTTTACAAGAGGCATTTTTCCCATATGTACTAAGTTAAAACGGGGGAACGCTGTCCCATAACCCCTCAAGCCCTTTTTAAAGGGCTTGACTCTAAACTTTAATAAACAAAAGCTGTCGTTTTTGCCTGAAAATTTATTATTCTTTCGGCGAAACGCAGTTTCGAGTAAAAGTTTTGCTAAGTTAGTGCATATGGGCATTAATGGTTTTATACATCGTATTTTTTTACGAGCTCTACGATTTTCTGCGGAATTTCAGACAGTGGAAGCTGTATATCAACAGCGCCTAAGTCATAGGCGACTTTTGGCATTCCGTATACAACACAGCTTTCTTTATCTTGTCCTATATTTATGGAACCGGCGGCTTTCATAACACTTAATCCTTTTGCGCCATCCGCTCCCATGCCTGTTAAAATTACCCCAATAGCTTTATCCGCCATAACTTCCGCTACGGAATTAAATAAAATATCAGCCGCTGGACGTACACCATTTACACGATTACCTGTCCCGCATTCAACAATAAGTTGTCCGGCTTGTTTTTTTAAGGTCATATGCAAATCTCCCGGTGCTATATAAACATTTCCGGAGTAAATCGGTTCATAGTTTTCAGCTTCCTTAACAGAAAGTTCTGAATAGTTATCAAGCCTTTTAGCGAATTGCTGCGTGAACATACTGCTTGGCATGTGTTGCACAACCAAAATTGGAGGAAGTTCCGCCGGCAAAGCTCTCAGTATTAGGTCGAGAGCTTCTGTTCCTCCTGTTGAGGCAGCTATCGCTATCACAAAATCTTTTTTGTGTCCAAATTTTGTGGTATAAATAGGATGCCCATGATTGAGATTTGTGTGACTGTAATTATGAGCGTGAGATGTTGTGATATTATTAAACTTTCTTTGATTTGAATTAAATCCTCTATGCTGCCCATGACTAGAGTTAAAAAATGTTTTTATTCGTTCTGTTATGGCGATTAAAAATTCCTTGCCATCCGCTGAACTGAAATTTTCGGGTGTGATTATATAATCTTTTACTCCAAAGGCATAGTAATCGTATGCTTTTTTTGGACTTGAGCCTGTTAATATTATTAGAAGATTATATTTATTTAAAAGTGTACGCACATAGCTTGTTGGTTTCGCACCCCTGTCTATATCATAGATTAAAATGTTTGGTTCTGCCGGACTAAAATGAGACGCAGCTTCTATTAGATTGTATGATAATATTACATCTACATTTGAGCCGGAAATATTCCTTTTTAGAGTTGACCTTAAATTTTCTGTATATGAAGCAATTATAATTTTTGCTGACATTTAAACCGCCCCTTTGTTTTTTACCTTTGAGGTGTATATTTTTCAAATATTTCAATTATGGATTTGTATATCGCGTCGGCAGCCAAATTTTTGTATTCATCTGTTTTTAATTTTGCCGCTTCGGCGGGATTTGTTATAAAGCCTATTTCACATAACGCAGCCGGAATTTTTGTTAAGCAGAGTACATCATAGTCTGTGCTTTTTATGCCTCTATCTGTACTTTTTAGATTGGCTGTAAGATTTTTCTGTAAAATCGCCGCTATATCCTCACAGCTTATGCCGATTGATGAGTCATTATTATGAGGATAGTACCAAACTTCTGTTCCGTTTGCTTTTTCACCGGAAAAAGAATTCATGTGAATTGAAATAAATAAGTCTCCGAGCTCGTTGGCAAAATTGACTCTTTCAGGTCGAGTATAGTATATATCGTCAAGGCGTGTGGCGTAAGCTTTTATTTTTTTATCTTTTTCTATTAAATCAACAGTTTTTTTTGCTATGGAAAGGGTTAAATCTTTTTCTGTAAGGTCGTTTCCTGATGACTCGGCTCCAGGGTCCTTTCCTCCATGTCCAGGGTCTATAACTACTATTTTTGAGTATTTTTGATTTGGAGCTATAGGGTTTATACATATATACTCAGTGTTTTCTATAATATTATAGGCAAGAACCTTTTTTTCTTTTATTTTTATTGTGGTTGTGGAAGAGTGTGTTATTTCAACATAATCTATTAAGGCATTGTTTATCGTATATTTGCCTTGAGATAATGCTTTTGAAAGGTCACAGCTTGTATTTATTATATATTCATGATTTTGATAATTATCAATTTCTGTTATATCTATATTAAAGTTTGAGCCTTTTTTTATATAAAGATAATTATTTTCAAAAAACACATTTTCATTTGATGATATCTCAGGAATGTTAGGTTGTGAATTTTTGTTTGTATTGATAGTACCATCAGGATTAAGGTCAAAATCTGAGGCGAAAGGTTCCTCATCGTCATCAACTATACATATATCGTCATAAAGAGGTTCCTCATTTATAAAATCTACCACAAATGTTTTCAAATCATTTGAAATATATGTTATCGGTTCTATATCCTTTTTTAAATATAATGTTATTTGCGTAAAGCTTTTGTTATTGATAGATATATTTTCAAAAGCGGCTTTTTTTATATAATCATCGTCAAATGAATAACTTTCTTTGGGTGGAAGATTGGTTTTACTTAGAATATATATAAGTTTTTTATTTGTCTTTTTTGGTGACGCGAAATCACCAAGGTTTCCGTTTGCGGATATTCTAAAAATACCATTATAGCATTCAGGGTCTTTTAGGTCGACAGGGTCTCTTTGGGTTGTTTTAGTTGTAGTATTCTCAAAAGTTGTTTCCTCTGAAGTCTCTTCTGTAGAAGTTGTCTCGGGGAAGATTATTTCGGAGGGATTTATTTCAAAAGAAATATCTCGAATATTGATTATTCTTGTATCGCTGTTCCATTCAACCTTCATTCCAAGAGACTCGGCAATAAATCTTGCGGGAATCATTGTTTTGTTATTTATTATTTTTGGAGGCATTGAAAGTTTTTTTTCTATATCATTTACTAATGCTGTTTCGGAATTTATTTTTATTTTGATTAAATTATCATTATATGTGACAATTACTTCTTGAGTTTCTTTATTCCAGTCAACTTCCGCTCCAAGAGGCTCAAAAACTTCTCTTGCCGGTACAAGTGTTGAACCCTCGAAAATTATAGGAGGCATAGTAAGATTTTCAATTTGTTTTCCGTTTACATAAAGATATACATTTTCGGCACTGTAATTTTCTATTTTGCCATTATATGTAATTTCCATATTAATCCACGGAGCCCCAAAAGAGGTTGATGAATATATTAATATAAAAAAAAGTGAGATGGTTAATAAGGCAAATTTTTTAGACATATTTTACTCCTTGTTCAAATAGTGTTTAAATTGGTTTAAAAACAAATAAATTAGATGAATAAAATTTTTTTGCTTTTATAAATATATTTTAACAATTTTAATTAAAAGTTGCAACTAAAAAGCATATAATTTATCTAAAGAAATTAGTGCGATATTAATAAATGAAAATTTAGCTTATTAAATTTGACGATATTGAATTAAAATGAAACGAGAGATGTAATAAATTTGAAATTTACTTCATATATTTATATATAGGGAAATACTTATTGTTTTTTATATATTGCTTTTGTCAGAGAAAATTTTTATGGAGGGGTTTTATGATTTATTCAAGAAATTACGCTCGTATGTTTGTTACCTTAAAACAAGAGTCTTCCGATTATTCTTCTGATTTTAGAGAGGCTATGGGAAGATGTGTTATTGAGGTCAGGTTTGGAAAAGGTAGATTCTCAACATATATTCAAGGTTTAAAACAGGGAGATTACAGAGTTTTATTTATAAGCTGTAAGAATGGAAACAATATTGGAGTTGATATTGGAAAGATATGTACGGATGTTAATGGAAAGGGTGAAATGAAGATTGAGTTTGACCCTAAGAATGTTTGTGATACAAATTTGAAAATTGAGGATTTTCATGTTGTTGGAATTATGCCGTATGATGATAAAAACAATAAAGCGCTTCTTACTGGATATGTAGGCGGAATTGTTCAATGGAAAGAAGGATTTTCTTTGTTTTGTAAAGAGGAAAAATCAAATATGGAAGAAAAAGAAGAAATTTTAGAGAATTCTGAAATTTTAAAGGATATAGGGAATATGGAAGGTAAAGAGGATTTAGATGTCTTGGAAGATACAAATATTTCGAATGATAAAGAGGATTTGGATGCTTTGGAAGATACAAATATTTCGAATGATAAAGAGGATTTGGATGCTTTGGAAGATACAAATATTTTGGAGGATAAAGAGGATTTGAATGTTTTGGAGGATACAAATATTTCGGAGGATAAAGAAGATTTGAATGTTTTAGAGAGAGGGAAAGTTTTGAAAGAAGAAACAGATGTTCTTTTAAATAATATGGAGGAAAATAAAAGTAATAGTCAAAAAGAGGAAGTTTTGAAAGAAGAAATAGATGTTTCTTTAAATGATACGGGAGAAAATAATAACAATAGACAGAATAATATTATGAGTGTTTTAAATCAATCTTGTGTTTGTGGTGAAATTGGAAAAGAACCAATTGAATCCGTTGCTAATAGAATTATTGAAAATAGAAATAAATCGGATTTTGAGACATTAAACAAGGCTGGTAAAGATTTCAGCGATATTGTGAAAAAATTTAAACAAGGTATTGCTGAACTTGAGAATCGGGAAAAAGATGTTGAATCATGTATAAAAAAAGATATTGAGAAAGAAGACTATAAAAAAATGAATTATGGAGTTAATTACATATTTGAGAATAATATTAAAATGACGCCTTTTCAACATCAAAAAAAGGATATAAATTGGGTAAGGATAGATTTAAGCGAATTGGTTGTTTTGCCGGGAAAAATGTGGCTTTATTTGAATAATCCTTTTGTTAGTTTTTCAGAAAAAAAATATAAACATCTTATCCTTGGAAGATTTTTTGAGAGGGGAAAAGAAAACTATATTTTGGGAGTTCCGGGAAAATATTTTTCTGATTATAGGCTTGAGGCCGGACTTCAGGGATTTAATCAATTTAAATGCTGTGAAAATAAACTTCCTGTTGATGGTGACTATGGTTATTGGCTTTTGAATATTAAATAATTATAAATTAATGGATTTGATTGATATTTTCTTAAGGCAACATCGCTGAATTAACTAAAATCATTTGGCGGTGTTGCCTTAAAATTCCTAAATTCACAAAATATTGAGCAAGTCTGTAAGCCGAGTTCTGTCGTGAATGGTCATCTATCTTGTTTTACAGTTGCCTGTAATATCATGCGACCTTTACCTGAAACGGAACGGGCAGCTCCTTAAGTTTCAATTCGGTCTTGCTCCAAGCGGGGTTTACATAGCTGTCTTTGTCGCCAAAGACACGGTAAGCTCTTACCTTACCTTTCCATCCTTACTTAATAAAATATAAGCGGTTTATTTCTGTTGCACTTTCCTTAGAGTCGCCTCCACCGGGTGTTACCCGGCGCTCTTGCCCTGTGGAGCTCGGACTTTCCTCATGTTTAAAACACGCGACCATTCAACTTACTCAAAGTTATTTTAACATATTAATACAAACAAGTCAAATAATAATTTTAACACGCCACGTTCGTTTCATAAAATTTTCATTGACAAATAACTTTTATAGCAATCCAATTTAAAAATGAACAAAAGGAAACGAGATAAAATTTATAATTCTACTTAAAAAACATAACAATCTCACCACGGTCGTTTCATAGAATTTTCATTGAGAAATAACTTTCAATATGAAAGTATCGTTA
>CATJCJ010000467.1 GCA_949738935.1 uncultured Eubacteriales bacterium
AAGTCTATGGAGAGGCGGAAGTCTATGGAGAGGCGGAAGTCTGTGGATTGGCGAAAGTCTATGGCTCGGCTATTATAGAAGAAACAAAAGATTATATGATTGCTGGTCCTATAGGCAGTCGTGATGATGTTACAACTGCTTTTAGAACTTTGAACGGGGCAAGAATAAAATGCGGCTGCTTTTATGGAAACATAGAAGAATTTGAGGAAAAAATTAAAGGGACTCATGGAGATAACAAACACGCCAAAGAATATCTTGCTTTGGCGGAACTTCTGAAAGTTCGATTCGGTGAGTGATTAAAAGCCCCCATAGAGACGGCTGCCGCCGTTTGGGGGACATGCAAAAATAATAATATTAATATTATCACAAATTTAAGAAAAAAGCAAGTAATTTTAAAAGGAGTGTGGAAAATGTCATTACGCTGTATATATAAAGGAGAATGTACAGGCTGTGGGTATTGTATGGACGATGAGGAAAATGTAGTGGTATATAAATGCGCTTCCTGCGGAAATGAGATTTTTGAGGGCGAAACTTATTACAGGGTATTTGGAGACCCATTTTGCGAGAAATGTGTAATCTATTGTGAAGCGGAAAGAGAATAGGAGGTATTGATATGAAGTATTGGAACAGTATTTTTGAGGCGTTAGGCAGCGCGTTAACGGAAAAAGACGGTGAGATTATACAATTGAACTGGAAAATTGAGGATAAAGACAAAGAAATTATGAGCTTGAAAAGAGAAAATGAAAAGTTAAAAGGTCTGATACATCAAAGTGAAAACGTGAATGACTCTCTTGTTAAAAAAAGCCGCACTGATGAGCTGTAAACAGCGAAACGCCCTTTTGGGCGTCTGTGGATTAAAAACCACTTATTACATCTGTAAACCGTATTAGGCGGTTTGCGAAAATAAAAACACATCTGAACTTACATATCTAAAATAATATTAAAGATATTGTGTAAAGGAGATGATAAAATATTATTTAGTTTTTAAATATTTTCAATAACATTGTATTATATAATTCAAAATTTGTCAAGATTGAAAGGAATGATTTTTATGGCAATACAGCAGCCTGCCGAGTTAGCGACAAAAGAAAAGAAAGTAAGAATACTTATAGCGGGTTATCCCGGTATTGGAAAATCAACGACAGCGTTATCGGCACCTAATCCTTTGCACATTGACGTTGACAAAGGTATTGACAGAGTACCGGCTATGTATAGAAAGCCATTTATACAGCCTGAAAGCTATGAGGAGTTAAAAAATGACCTTATTCCTGAGAATATCAGAGATTTTGATACATTGATTTTTGATACGGGCGGACAGCTTGTAAAATTAATGGCTGGATGGGCTATAAGACAGAATACGAAAAACGGCCAAAAAGACGGAACACTCTCATTAAAAGGCTATGGCGCTGTTGGAAGAGAGTTTGAGCGATTGATGAACTATTGCTATTATGAATTAAACAAACATATAGTTGTTCTTTTTCACGCGAAAGAAGAAAAAGACGGAGATAATACTAAACTTAGGCTTCTTGTTGAGGGACAGACAAAAGATAATGTATGGCAGCCTATGGACTTGGGCGGTTTTATGGAAATGCAGGGAAATAAACGTACACTTGGACTTTCAAACTGTGAGAAATATTACGCTAAGGGA
>CATJCJ010000468.1 GCA_949738935.1 uncultured Eubacteriales bacterium
CAAGGGCGGCTTGGCCGTTGCGGTTCTTGAACATGATCAGGTACAAACACTGAAGCAGGGTCAGCGGGTAGAAGGAAACAAGCTGATAACCGGCCCCCCTTGCCTGGGCCGCTTGCCTTGCGGCGGTCAAGGTGATATCGGTTGTGGGGGATTTCCCGGAAAGGGAATACAACTTGGAACTGATATTGATTGCAAGGTAAGCGCCAATATAAATGGCATCACAATCACCTTCGGCATCCAACCCATGTGCCCGGTAGCAGTAGCCGGGGGCATTGGGATCATCTGTTACCATAATGGTGTGGCTGTTCCCGTCCGTGGTCATTTTATAGCCCAACTTGGGAATCTCGATCATAACGTCCCCGGCGCTTTCACTGTTGATTGTGGCCGCTCCACCATTTACTTTTTGGGAAAAATCGTCCGGGTTAAGGTAGTATTGAACCACGCCATTTTTTACCACACAGGGCCGGATATTCTTGAAAATGTTGTGATCCTTCCAGGCGGCGAACCCGGTAGCCATCCCCACGGCATCTTCCACATAGGAAACGGCGCTTTCGCTGTTGTTATTGCTGGTTGTCACCTTAACCCCAATGTACTTGTAAAAGTTCAGGGAAACGGTGTAGGGGGCATAGGAACCGATTGTAAGGGTTTCATTGGCGGTCTGCCCATCCTTGGTGGCGGTAATCTGCCAAACCCCGGTATTGGGCAAATAAAAGGTCATAGCGCCCACAGAAACACCGGATCGGGTAGTGTTGCCATCGGTGCAAGTTACCGTTGAGCCGGGATCGGCGGTAATGGTCACGGTGATGAAAGACAGGGTGATTTCATAAGTTTCACCCTCGGTTTCAATCTCAACCGTGGGTTGGTTGGAATCCACCCCTTCAGTGCTTGCCCGAAGTGTCCAGGTGCCGGGGGAAGCAATGTTGAAAGACAAGGCCCCGGATTCATCCGCTATCCCGGTCAGACTTTTTGTGCCGTTGGTGGCAATCACAGCGGCCCCGGCCTTAGTGGTGATATTCAGGGTGGCGCTGAAATAGGCCAAAGTCACGTTGTACCGCTTGGCGGTGTCAACCTCCAAAACCTCAGTGTCGGTCTGATCCCCAAGGGTGCCGGTGACTGTCCAGGTGCCATAGTTGGGCAAGCTGAAAATAATGGGATCATCCCCAGCCACGGCGGTAAGTTCTGTTACACCATCGGAACAGGTTACGGCGGAACCGGCATCCACGGTAACAAAGATTTGCGGCCCGATAGCGGAACCGCCGCCCCCGCCGCCATTGGCGGTAGCCCACACATCTTCCCCGGTGCCGGAAGGAATCTTCACCTGAAATTGATCGTTCCAATAGCGC
>CATJCJ010000469.1 GCA_949738935.1 uncultured Eubacteriales bacterium
ATACGCAAGGTAATGTATATGAGCATAAAGGAAATATCAAAAAAATGGACAAAGCCGGTCAGAGATTGGGGACTTGCATATGCACAATTTATGGTATATTTTGAGGATAGATTTGCGGCATAAAAAATAACGAGAGCTTTGCCCTCGAGCTCCCGAGGTTTATTCGCTTGAAGATACCGGTATTAAAAAGGCAGTAACTTTTGACGCTGCCCAATACCGTATATCTGCAGTCTGCGTTGGGACGCTCCTCAGCGTTGCCCTAATTGACTGCAGTATTATTATACCTCACGTGACTTTAAAAAATTGCGTAGTGCCAATTTTGAAGA
Source organism: uncultured Eubacteriales bacterium (assembly GCA_949738935.1). Classification (GTDB taxonomy): domain Bacteria; phylum Bacillota; class Clostridia; order Lachnospirales; family CAG-274; genus MGBC114079. Next base: position 327 of record CATJCJ010000469.1, read on the forward strand.
AATAATTATAGATGAGGTTGTTTTCTTAATTCGAAGGTTTTATATAATGCTCTGCAACCTTGGATATTCAAAGGAAATAGTGCTGAAACAGTACAATGTAATGGAAAGACGTATGGAATACAAATTGCGTTTGGCAAGCGTGAAATTTGAACGCCAGTTAGATGCCATTCACGAACTTGCGAAAGAGTATGAGCGTAGCTATATCAGTTTTAACTATTACGATAAAACCTATTTTTTGCGTTATATGGCATCTAAGGTGGAGGCAACGAGGCACTTTATAGAATTAGTTTATAGAAGTTACACAAATATTCGCTCTGATGAGCTTTCTGATATGGCATTAGAAGAATCATACAAGGAATCCCCACAGACATCCATCAAGAGGATAAACAAGGAGATGATTTTTTTCGATGCTTTGGAACATGATGATGAATATCAGAAATTGATGAAGCAACAGGAAAACCTTATTGTTGAAGATACATTTATAAAAAACAAGCAGGCACGATTTAAAAAAATCCAGGTGCGGCTTGCAGAGATCCAGGATAAGCACCAGATGGAATTATTCGGTGAATTATTAGATGAGGAAGAGGATACCCCATTAACAGTCTGGCATTCTATGGATGTTTTAAAAGAAGCCGTTGAGGATGCCGAATCTTGGATTAAAGATTATGCGGAGCGAGATGAGGCCGAGGCAGCGAAAACTCCTGAAGACATTGAGCGGGAGAAAGCTGAAATGGAAAAATGCGGCAGTTGCTCGAAGAGCATGGGATGAACTCTGATTTGACAAATACTGATGAGCAGGAGGAGGAAATATTTGTCCAGAGCGGCAACCTCTCATAGGAGGTAAAAGGGATTATTCATCTCTATGTTACTGTAAAAAGAGATAAATCATAGCCTATAAAGGTATTAAAGGAAAGTGTGTGCCATGAAATCTCCTAAGTGTGGTTACTATGTCCTTATTGATTATGACAATATGATCGCCAAACCATTAGAACTGTATGGACTAGTTCGCTGTATTGAAAAATAGAAGAATAAACGGCAGATAACAAAAATAATTTGAAAGCTAAAATAATAGACAAGTACATTTCATACTGTTTGTATATCCCATTTTTTTACTTATATCCCCAAAAATTATTTTTTTAAGTATTTATCTTTTTTCTCCGATAAATTATAATTCTATCATGTGACAGGAATTTTGAAATCATAATCGCTTTGTGAAAGGCGACGTTGAAATCACATTAAATTAATTTTTTAAGGAGGATTTTGAGATGACAATCAATTATGTCGCGAGTGAAACAATGACCGTTCAGGGAAAATGGGATAAAATTGTCAAGAGATACGGAAAAGAGTGGAGCATCAATCCGCTTGGCGGTGGGAACGGCAACGGGCTGCTGACAAGGAAAAGCGATGTTCTAGTCAACAGGAAGAGTTACCGAGATTTTATCCTCAATCATTATGAAAGGTATAGGCTAACAGAAAAACTTTTTGACAAATTCCTCAATGATTTGCTGAGCGGAAAAATCAAATTGTCATGATCTGATGAATGTAAAAATATGCAGGCATCCTAAGATAAACGGGATGCCTGATTTATTTATGTCTTTTGGTATCTGGAAAAATTGCCAAAATAGTATGATATATTTGTGTGCCTATAGATAAAATAAATCTTACTGTTTAAATATTATATTTTGAGCACAAAAAACAGGAATCTATTTTTTGGATTTCCTGTTATATACAATACTAAACAGGTATACTATAAAAATAATGAATATTTGATTTTTAGTGTTGTTATTACGCCAACTGGAAAATTATAATTTAATGTAGTGCCTTAACAGGACATTCCTTTGTACACTCATAACATAAAACGCATTCTGTTCCATTTTTTCGGCTACGGCTTTCTTTATTTACTTCTACATTCATAGGACAAACTTTTAAACATTTTCCACAGTGAATACATTTATCCTCATTACAATGAACCCGTAGAATAGAGTAATAACTCATAGGCTTCAAAAATACTGTAATAGGACAAACATATTTGCAGAACGCTCTATTATCTTTAAAAATAAACGCAAGTATAATACCTATTACATAATAAAGCAAATTACCTCCAATAAATAACCAAAACATAATTTTTTCTAAGTTTGTTACTTTTATAATAAATAATACTGATACCAATACAAGTGCAAGCACAAATATAATGTGTCTGATAAATTCCAGTTTTTTTCTCGACTCTTTGGGTTTCTTATATGGCAGCACATCAAGTATCATTGCTGTCCAACAAGCATACCCACACCAGCCTCTGCCAAATATAAGCGGTCCAAATATTTTCGCTACAGCATAATGAATTGTAGCGGCTTCAAATACCCCAAGAAATAAATAATACCAAAATCCTTCTATTTGCATATTCTCCTGGCAAATAAGTCCAAGATAAATAAGCATATATGAACCAACCGCAAATTGTACTAAACATCTTGCGTATTTTTTTCCATTTGCGAATAAAGCAAATCCTATCGCGATACATCCTCCAATATATGTAAAATTAAATAAATAAAACAGGTTATCCATAGAAATCCATAAAGATACCGCAACAATCTCAAATATTACAAATAGTAACATTGACATTAAATATTTTTTCATTATATACTTTCCTTTCAAATTTTGATTTATATACTATACTAAAATTAATCTGATGACTAAAATTTATTCTTTTTTAATTTGTTTCAAATAATCATCTGCGTCTTTTCTTGATTTAAAAATAATAATATTTTTATTTTTATGATATTTTTCTATAAGTGTATATATTTGAGGTAATCGTTTTTTAGGAAAATCAATAATATATTTTTTAAATTCCTCATCAAATGTAGGTTCAATCCATGGCAGGTCTTTACGTTTTTTTCCAATACGAGATTGTGCGCCTGAAAGGCAAATTTCTAATGAATAATCCAACAAAAAAATTGTATCACATTCTTTTAAACGAACTTCAAGTGTACGTGAATAATTTCCATCAATAATCCATCTGTCTTTTTTTAATATTTCATTTAATCTTATATCAAATTCTTCCTTAGAAATATTTGTTTTATCAGGTTTGTGCCATATCATATCCAAATGATATAATGGAAGTTTCATTATATAACTTAAATTTCGCGCAAATGTACTTTTTCCCGCACCCGGACTTCCAATAATAATTATTTTTAACATATAATGTATCACCTCTTATTAATATGTTATCTATATTAAATTTTCATAATTTTTCCTCTAAACTTAACATTATAATAAAAACTGTGATTTTCTAAAAAATTAATATGTATTATTTTTTGGTGTATTTGTCATAACGATATTGTTCAATAACAGTATTTCCTAACAAAGTAATTGCTTGTACCGGACATAAGCTAATACAGCGATAACACATAGTACAAAATTTTCCTGCTACCGCTTTATTATTTTTTATAGTAAGATTTTCCATAGGACATAGTCGAGTACATAAACCACAGCCTGTACAATCATTGTTAATTTTTAATTTATCAGAATAATTCTTCGTTTTGCCATAATACCATAAGCGCTGGCAAATAAAACCTGCTATCCTATCATAAAAATACAAGCCGTCTTTTGGGTATTTATTACACTTAATTTTTTCTGCACATTTTTCAATCTTTCTATCTGTCATATTAATAATTTCTTGATTTTTATTAATTGACTTTTTTAATAATTTTACATCGCAGACTGAATCAGGCATACAAAGATGTAACCCTCCAACTATTTTGGCGCCGTATCTTTTCAATAACCGAGCGGAACAACCCGCACCGTCTCCGCTAAATAGCCCCATTGTAGCAACACAAAATATTTTTTTATTTTTCCAAATATCTGAATGAATTTTAATAAAATCTCTTACCATAAAAGGAACATTTGAAAATTGTACAGGATATGCTAAAACAATGAAATTATGTTGTAATATTAAGTTTACTGTTTTTTTATTTTCAATTGGAACTATTTGTGCGTTCTTATCTAATAAATATATTAATTTTTCAATACAGTGCTTTGTGTTTCCTGTTCCGCTTAAATATATTCCTATCATATTTTTCCACTCCAGATTATAGTTTATCTTGTAAGTTTATTATACAGCTATATTCTTACTTTTGAAATACATTTTTATAAAATTCTTTGAATAAAAATAATTTAAAAAATGAGTATTAATCAAAATAAATTTTGTGAAATGGTAGTTGGCTAAAGCCAACGCAGGAAAGGCATAGCGTTTCCTGTTATAATTTTTCGTAATTTCAAAATTGTAAAAATTATTAGCTTCTTGAGGAAAGCCCTCGGCAGAGCGCAACGCACCGATTTAATCGGTGTATAGTTGCGCCCTTGCTTTGCAGGGACTTTTTTATAATTTCTTATTATATGATTTTTTTGTGTTATTATCTTAGCTAAAACCCAATATTTTACTTTAATAAAATTAAGATTTTCAGCCTTAAATTAATTTAATAATGTTCTATGAAATTAATTTTTCTTTTTCCCTCTTTGAGGAATGTATGATTTTATTAACTTTGATTTTGAAGCAACATCTATAAGTGTTTTCTTTTCTTTTTCGGTAAGTTTTTCGTATTTTATTTTCATCTGTTTACAGAAAACTATAAGCATTTATTCAGTACGGCTGCCCTTAAAATTTAAAGCTTCTTCCAAGTCTTTTTTTATTTCATTTACAGCGGAATTTTTTGGAGCGCTGTCGTTTCTGCCTTTGTGATTTTCTCTCAAATCATCAATAATAAAATCTATATCTCTGTGTATCCTTTGAGTAAAATATTCTTTTTCCTGTATATGAGCCGCTTTTAAAAGATATAAATTTTTATCATAACTTTCAGGCTTATATTTTTTTATAATTTCATCTCGTGCGGTGTCTACCCAAGTATTTAAACTTTCTATCTGCATAGCGGCTATACCATCAACATAAATCTGAATATCCGCTAATAATTTTATAAAATTTTTATGACTTATCACCTCACAAAATAAAGCCGTATCAATCTGTTTATTCTTTAATATTTCTATAACTTCATCAGTCAAATTTATAGCAATCCAATAAAAAATTAAACAATATTACAAGAAGCAAACCAGCCTGCGCAATCTAAAGAGCGCACTTTTGAAAAAGCATATTCAACAGCATTTGGAAGAGCCTCAGAATCTCTGACTTTCAATTTTCTTAAAATAGATTTTATTTTGAACCGCATCTTCTCAATAGGATTAAAATCCGGGCTGTAAGGTGGTAAGTAAATTACCTTTATTTTTAAATCTTCAATAACTTTTCTGACTTCCTTCGCATAATGAGTCTGTATATTATCCATAATTACAATATCATTCTCATGAAGAGTCAGAGCGAGTACATTTTTAAGATAATCTATAAACTTGTCTTTGTTTGTCCCTCCTTGATATATTGTATATACAGTCTGTCCGTTTAATCTTATTGAAGACAAAATTGTTGTATTTTTTCTCTTACTTAAAGGCGCTTTGTCAACGCAGCGGTTTCCGCCGGCAGAACGTCCGTAAATTCTTGTTAAATCTATATTTATTCCACTTTCATCAAGAAATACTAAATTATTTTTATCATAGTCCGGCAGCTGCTTAGCCCAGACTTCTCTTTTTTCAGTTACATC
>CATJCJ010000470.1 GCA_949738935.1 uncultured Eubacteriales bacterium
AGGCTATCGAACAAGCGATAAAACCGTCAGGAAACTGATGCGCGATATGGGTCTGTTAAGTATTCGTCAGGACGCCAAGTCGATTTATGATAAGGAACAGCGCAAATTTAAAAACTGTCTTAATCAACAGTTTAATGTTTCTGAGCCAAACGAGGTTTGGGTCAGCGATGTTACATATTTTCGTTGGAACGAGAAGAACATTTATATCTGTGCCATTATTGATCTATATGCTCGAATGATTGTTGGTTACAAAATCGGACTTAAAACAGCACTCAATTGATATAAAGTACATTTAAGGCAGCTCATGAATTTAGGAATCCAAAGGATGGCTTGACATTTCATACCGATCGTGGCAGCAACTATCGTTCCAAGTTATTTGGCGATTATCTTACGTCGTTAAGTGTGATACAGTCATTTTCACGAGCACATTTGCCGTATGATAATTCCGTTATGGAATTGTTCTTTTCTTCATTAAAGCGGGAAGAACTTTACAGAACAAAATACCGTTCCGAGAAAGAACTCAGAACGGCAATCGACAACTATATGCTATTCTACAATGAGAAACGTCTGCACGCCAAAAATGGTTATAAAACGCCTTTAAGGAAAGAGACCGAGTACCGCGAACGTCAAAAGTGACACCCAGAAAATGGACATCGCTTTAACATTCCCCGGTATTATGCGGATTTACACTATTTCAAATCGGACTCCGGTGGTTCGGATTCCGCCCTTTTTCATGTTTAGTGTCCAATTTTGAGCTGTTTTGGATTTGGTGTCTATTTTGAAATCCGGATTGAGCAACCGCAAAACCGCATTGTAAAAGGAATTATAACAAAACACCTGCCGTTGTCCGAACCCTGGGGGTTCAGATTTCGACAGGTGTCCAATCTACACTTAAATATTAGGGTTAATATACGGAATATTTGAGCAATTGATCTCTACATTTTGAAGCCAGTATTTGCTCTTACAAAAGCGTTCAATCACCTCTTTGATATATTTTTGTTTAGGGGACGGCGAAACTGTGATAGATACAATTGGCAGATGTCCCTCGCATATTATTCTCAAAGGATTCGTTTCCCAACGTTTTTCAAGCTTTGGACTATTAGTCCGATCAATCTTGTGTTGATTAAATAATTTGGTAAATTCTCTGCAAACGTCATTCTGATCCTTTCCGGCAGGAATAACGATAGGTTCCCTTATCCGAGATTTGATGTGCTCTTCAAATATTTTCTTGATTTTCTCTGAGGAAAAATATCTTTTAAGCGAATGTTCATCTCGGAGCAAATCACCGCTTTTAACGATAATATACGGTATCTTTGTTCCGTCAGACAATGTTCTGAATTGTATGTAATCCTCTAACTCTCCGTTCGAATTATCAAACATCAACCGATATTCGCTTTCCTCAATGAAGTACCCGCTTTTTAAATATGGCACGATATCCCGCAATCCTATCTTATAAGGACCATTGTTGTTGTAGGGCAGCAATTGCTCTATTTCCTCCCAGGAATTTTGTAAATTTTCTTTCACGTCATATATGCCGCTGTCATTTTCCGCACTATTATCCGTGCGGCAATATATAACAGGCAACGGAGTATTTTTGTATAATTCCATATTGCTCTTAGACTCGCTCGTTCTGGATTTGCAAATCGTGTAAGTGCTTTCGCTAATTAACTTAAAGCCGATCGACGCTCCGCCGTTAGGACAATATCCGCGCCATTGGCTCAGCTTATCGTTTTCTCCGCAGAAGCACACGATGTAATTATCTCCATAATAGTTCTCCTTACTTATCCACTTCTCTCCTAAGATTTCTCCTTCGGTGGAATCGTTCGAAAACCTCGAACGGGACGCCCAGAATGAATCCCCCTCGAGAATATTAAAAAGCTTTTCAATTGATGTGTAATGATACAGTATATCCGTACATGTGCTTTTGGCTGCTGGTCTGGATTCATCGGGAAAACCGGATATCAATCCGTTAATCGCCTTTGTTACCGATAATAATTTAAATTCATTGAGCGCAATATAAGGTGTCTCTTTTTCATAGCTTGACATTTTATTACTCTCCTTCCTTCGAAAATTGCCCTATTATAAAATTCAATTCATCAATATTAAGCGAACCGGCATAGAACTGTGTTCGAGGAATTATTTTCAGGTTACTCGGTGCCTTATCATCCAGCTTTCTATAAAAGTCTATCCAGTTTTTCTGAAGAGAAGAAAGATAGGTGTGCATAGAGTATAAAAAGCATTTTGCTTTAAGCGTGTTTGTTATATAATAATATAATGCCATAGAAAGCACTAAGTCATGCTGACCGCTGATAAGTCTTTCATGTTCTTGAGCCAACAATACTACGTCCAACATATATACATATTCTTTATTTGCCGGAATTAAATCGTTGTCTGATTTTCCGCTTTCACAAAAAAGATCTTTGACACACTTCACTGCATTTTCACGCGTCTCACCGCTACTCTCATCATTTTTGTTTTGGTTGGAAATAATTTTTTCCCAATTATCTATTATGCCTGCTATTTTTTCTTCAGACTGCGCAAGAACAAAAACATCTTTGGGGTTTTCATTTTCATAATATGTGTTCATTTTCTGCAATGCACTTTTGAAATCCTCATTTTCCTCTGCATATCGGCTCTTTATATTCATAGCCAAAACATCTGAAATAAGGCTGCTGAAGGCTTCCTGATCGAAATTATTCATATCATGGTATACTGCGTTGCCCAAAAAGACTGCTTTCCCAAGAATTCCGCTTGCCCAAAGTTTGGGAAATGCCCCCCTGACTATGTTTTCCATATCATTCTTCCTGTCATTAATCCAAATTATTGTATTCATTGTCAATATCCTCCGTAAATATAGGCAGCTGTGTCAAAAACCAGTAGTCATATTTCTCGGCGTTCTCGTCAAGTTGTACTTTGTGATTTCGTATAATTTTTTTAGCATCCTCCGAGGTGATGTATTTAAATTTCGTGTCACAATTATCTTCCCCCGATTTATCCGGATTATTCAATTCCCTAAGCCCTAAAACAAAGTGTCTAATAGTAAAAAGGCTCATATGACCGTCTCCGTAATCCAACGGATCGTGAATCCGACGGTATATCTCCTCGTTCATCCGATCACACATAGTTGTATCAATACGATTTGAGTTAACATTGTTTAAAATGATAAGATTTTCGTTCTCTCTTAACAAAAACACGTAACTGTGCAGACTTGAAGATCCGAAATAATCCTTATACCAAATCAGATTATCTACCCTCGGCAGAAACGAAGCATCCGTGGTAGCGTACTTAATTGCGGAAAAGAAAATATCAAACAATATGCATTTAATAAATTCACAATTGTAGTAAAAAACATTTCCGTTAACAACAGCCGAAAAAAATTTGACATCTTCGGCAATACCAATATGCATATGCAAAACCTTTTCCAACATACTGAAACGCTCATCACAAGAAATGTTCAGGTTGCCAAAATTTTTAGCTGTTTGTTTGAATACGTCGCTTTTTAGTATCTCGTCTGTTTCAAGGTACAGCTTAGGGATATCTTCATCACTTATGGCACCGTTATTTAAACTGAAAGACCTGTTAAACAAACGGGCGATTTGACCGTTAACATAGTTTTGAAAAAGAAGCCACAATTCAGCGCGTTTAAAACAATCTTTTTCTATTTGCCTTGTTTTAAGGTCTACAGGGTGCAAAATACAGTTTAAGTTGGACACATCGCCTAACCCGAACACCTGAAGAGAACCCCGCTCATCTGTTGTCGACATATGGCTTGCGGACCGCTCATGAGTAATAACCATCTCCTCTTGAACCGATTTTGCATGCTTTTGCATGATCTCACCATCGAAGTCGTCTTCAAGCATATTCATAATCATCCCCCTGCAGGATAAAATATCTCTCAATACAAAAAATGGAAGGTTCTTCATATCCTCGGGATTGTTAATCCCAACATAAAGAAATACCTTGCTTAATGTGCAAAGTTTTCGCCCAATGCCGTGGCCGTCCTTGCTATAACCTGGGTTATCAAAATAAATTATGACATAAGGCTTATGGAAATCATTTATTATATGATGCTTATCATCATATTTAGGATGATTTTGATCGTCAGGCATGATATTTTTCCCATTGCCTAAATTATGCAGTTCTATATAATAGCCGTTGCTTTGCAAAGCGCAACAGTCATTATTCCATGCCTCAAGAATCCGGTCTTTTATGATATACCGTTCTTGCTTTATATCAAATTTCGTGTTCTTAAACGAACTCGAATCGCTTAAAATATGTATTTCCTCAAAATGTATTTTGTTCCCAGAATCTGTGCGAAATTCCTCGCTGCCGCCGGCACTAAGTACGGCGACATAAAATTCTGCTTTGTCGTGAGTTAGCTCATTAAGCATCTTTAAAAGCTTATCGGTAAATGTAGTATAGCGTAATGATATTGGATTTTTATCTCGGCTACCTGTTTGTTCGCCTTTTTTTGTTTTCAGAAAATCCAGCCAATCCACAGAACGACCGTCGGGGATTGGGTTCATCTTTGCCCATTTGCGCTGCATTGAAAAATTGCTTAAGTAATAGGATCTTGCGCCACCTTTATCTTCCGTGGCTTTGCTTTCTAAAACCGTTTTAAAAGTTTTCATAGTATCCCTTTCCAACGATGATGTAAGCAGGAACAAATCCATATTACGTTCTAAATTTGCATCCTCGTTCGCTTCACAATTGATATTAGTATCATCAGTTATTTCTTCACCTGTAAGCATATAATAATAAAACCAAAGTGAATGTGTTTCGTCGGTATTGCAATCTATAATTTTATGGATATGCGAATAATATGTTATCCAAAAACACTTTTTTGCGTTTTGGGCTAAACACTGATTTGGATTTAGCAGACACTTGCAGGATGATTCATCACACGTAAAGCTCAAATTTAAAAAAATCGTATCTACAAGACATTCTACCCTTTCTATAACACTTTTTCTAAGCAAATATGTGCTCTTCATATCCGCTAATGACTCAAAAAGCACATCTTTATAAAAGTAAAGAATATCCTGTGCGTGGCCTCCGATTAGACACAAAATGCGCTTTGCAAGGTCAACCGTTCTCTTTATCCTGTTGTTCTTAAGTAAAAAGCCCTTATAATTGTCTTCTTTAACATTATTAAACAGTGATTCAGAAATGAGGCGCGCATCTTCATCCAAAGAATTACTAGTAATATTTATATAGATTGTTTCGCATTTTATGCCTAAATAGCACTCTGCTAATATAAGCAGAAATGTTTGCATTTGATTACGAAAAGAAAAATCGTATGAAAAGAAAGGACGTGCCAATAATTTTATAAGCAGTTCGCATAAAATACAACCTGCTTGTTTGTTGTGCCGCGTTTTTACTTTGCCAGGATTTTCTGTATTTTCACCAGAATTATCAATTGGGATCAAAAGATTTTCTGTCATATCCTCTAGCAGATCTGTAAAAAGAAAATTTGACGGAGCTTTATTTATGCTTTTTCCTTCACCAAGCGATATGATCAATTCAAAAATACAAATGATGCTATCGTAATATTCCCCGCTACTTCTTGTGGTAACTCCATCTTTAAAAATAAAATTTTGGGCAATATGTGAAAGCACAAAACGTTCATATGCATTGTTCCCGTTTTTAAGCTTAGACATTTCTTTAACATTATCAAAATCTACTGGAATGAGATCAAGATATTTTTTTGCCCAATAATTTGCGATTATTTTCATTGGGCTTCTGTTAAAAAGCCTTTTTGTATCAGCACTGAGTTTGCAACCAACACATGAGTCACCCTGTCGTCTCATATGAGAAACGTCAATATGTACAAATGCATGACAATCAGAGGGGTCACCTGATAGAACAAGCGATCCCTTTGACGCATCCGAAAGTCTGTCAACGAGTAAGAAACACTTTTTTATTACCACAGGAGAATATGATTTGATATATTCATTGGGTATAAGAGAACGCAGAAAACTATTTGCTTTTTTTATCGTATCCCCTGTATTTATGTTGTCATCAACAAAATAAAATTCAACAGGATTGCCGCAATCGAAAATTTCCTGTTGTTTATGAAGGAGCTCTATAGTTCGCCTTATGGACTCGTGCTCGCATATAAAGTTTGTTCTGAATTCTCTATCCTCATTTATGGAAATAATCTCTGCAGTTCCGTTGAAATAATATGTGTTTACATACTGCGCGAAGCCTACATTAGTGTTATGTTCAGGAGAAAAAATAATTTTCAGCCTAGGACTTTTTATGCAATCACTTTGTTCGTTTTCCAGTTTAAGCCCATAAAGCCATTCTCTGATCTCCTCTCTGACCTCGTCTTTATAAAAAAAATCCTGGGTGCTTATGTAGTATTGAAAATGATTTTTACCGCGTTCTATATGTCCGTAATATACACAGTCTCTAAGCAAGGTTATTCTGTGATTGTTTCCGCCGACTATGCTTTTACCGGAGCTGTTAGATATACCCTTGTGCAGTTTTCTGCGTTTCTCTAATAATCTATCTATAAATAGTTGAGACCTATATGCCATCTCGGATCGTATCTGTTGAGATGGAACCGTTGACGTTAAATCCGTTTCAACAAGCGGCACCTCGTTTATCAGTCCATGTTCATTTGGAAAACAGAGTTTACATTTTAATGGATGCTCCCAAACCGTTGCCGCGCGCATCAGATAGTATATTTTAGGGTTGCCGTTTAAAAGCCTTAATCCTTTTTCGCTGTCTGTTCGTATGGTTATACATTTAGACACAGAATCAGCTTCAAACCAGTAATCGTATTCAATATCTGACGGGAATATTTTATTGCTTGTTGACTTGCCTTTGCAATCTCCCACCCAAAAGGCGGTAAAATTCTTTACCAGAATAAAATTTCCGGTACTAGAATCTTCGCGATAGCTGTACAGCTTTTCTAGCATTTTATCAAAGGTCGTAAGAGTGGAACTGATAGGTACTATTGTAACAAGATTGATATTTTCTTTGAGTTTAAGAAGTTTACCGACCGATGAACAGGTCGACGACTCATCCAATAATTCTGCGCCACTGTAATTATTTGAAAAACTAAAAAACAATTGAATCGCATCCATTTTTGTCTCGCTTTGAAGATTATACTGATATGACGCGAAAGCGACTTGTGCCTGTGCAAATTCTATTTTTTTTCGCAATTCCTCCTCATCAAGGTTGGAGTACATTTTGTTATATTTTTTTATAACATCGCCAAGATACAGCTTGGTTATTTCAACTAACGACGTCACTATAGCCTTAGAGTATGAAGAATAGCTATAATACATTATAGGCTTGATAGTAAGGAGCTGCGGGTCAATCAAATCGTTAAGCTCTTCTGAAAATATTTTGAACACCTTAAATGCAATGCGATTAGCGATAGTAGTTCTGTAAAATAAGAATGACATTTCATAGAACGAGCGAATGTGCACCTTGCTTCCAAGCCTTGTGTGAGTATCAACCAGTTTGTAGCCATGATTATCCGCGCTGTCGATCCGCTCCTCTACCATATTCAGCGTTCTTTTTTCAAAAATTGTAACATTTGAATCAAGGTTATAAGGAACAAGTATATCAAACGGTACAACAACAATCTTATCATTCAAATCACTTGATGCACTTAAAGACGCAATATATGCAGAGCAGACGGAATCATACGGTCTAAACAATGGTGAACCGTGTTCAACCGCTATTTCAACAGCATTTATCACAGCCTGTTTTATTGTGCTTCCTATTATTTGAGCAAACCATTTAAAACTTTTATCAACGAAATAAAGTTGGATATTGCTTTTAAATCGCTTGCAGGAGAGTGCAACAATAACTTCTCTGAATGTTTCAAGGAATTGACGGGATAGATTTGTCATGGCAAAAAATACATTTTTTTCGTCAGAAAGTTTATTAAACGCTCCAAACAGGCCTTTGATAAAAACTTCACAATTTGCCGCATCATTAAAATATTCGCCGTCTTTTTCCGATACATACCAGTAATTTACAAGCTCTGAATCGCCATTTTGAAGTATGAGCATTTGAGTTTTCAGATAACTCTGCCACTTTAATTGCGCAGTGAGTTTCTCATCAGGATCGGTCATTTTGTAGCCGCTAATCTTCTCAATAATATCAGCTATTTTTTCAGGCTCGAATAAATTGGTTTTCAGATCTATAACAGACGAAAAAGACGAGTAATCCTCAATAAAATTACATCCACTTATGCTTGCTCCGCCACTTAATATCTCATGATTCCAACTGCTGAGCGAAAGAGTTATAAGGTATTGCGTACCTGGTATTGAACGTTTCCCCTCTTTAGAATATTCTACAACATCAGAATTTTCCGCTTGATTATCATTTCTAAAAGCATAGCTGTTACCGTCAGTAGACTCATATTTGTCTTCGCTTCTAACAATAAAATCTGCGCAGCAATGCTTAACCGCTTGATAAAATAGAAGTAACCCTATATGTGAAGTGCAGTCAGCACTACGAAATTTTCTCCACGCTTCTTTTACATCTATCTCCTGTTTTTCAAACTTATTAAAAAAATGTGAAACCTTTATATTCAAGGCATTGACAATCGAATTGTAACCATTAAATACATCATCGTCAATGATATTGTATAATAAAACTTGACACAATCCAAACAATAGGAATACAATAAAAAAAAGGAAGGTGCCATACATGGGACAAGCAAGGACATACACAGAAGAGTTTAAGGCGCAGGCTATAAAGCTTGCAAAAGAGGTAGGAAGCAAGCGAGCGG
>CATJCJ010000471.1 GCA_949738935.1 uncultured Eubacteriales bacterium
GAAGTCTTGGCAGATAACAGATGAGGAAGTTAAGCAAATATGGGCTGAAACTCTTGTTTTATACAAAAAAGGTGAAAAGCTGTATCTTGAGGGCGAGGACGTAAAACTTGCCGTTTCTGAACAGGCTGACGCTATGGAATCAGACGAGCGTGAAGGTATGGTTCGTATTTACCTTGACACACTTTTGCCTGATAACTGGGGTGATATGTCTTTGTACGACCGCCGTAATTATTTAAACGGTTCAGAATTCGGCGGTGACAGTCACACAGGTACGGTTAGAAGAACGATTGTGTGTAATATGGAAATATGGTGCGAGTGCTTTGGAAGAGAGCCGTCGGCTATGAAGTCCGCTGACTCATACGCCATAGCCGCTATTATGAAAAAAATTGGGGGTTGGGAAAAGTCAGACCGAGCAAGTTTTAAAATATATGGATTGCAAAGGTCATATAAGCGATAGCTGTTATTATTGACAACCTTGTTGACAAGCTAAATTGTCAACAGTAAAAAAAATGACAAGCTAAAAGTTGTCAACGAGGTTGTCAATAGGGTTGTCAATCCTTGAAACCCGCATACATTCAGAGAAAAATGCGTGCTGTATGATAAGTGACAAGAATTATCCTATAGAGATATATAAAATAATAAGATAATAGTCATATACGTATATTACGCGCGTATAGGAAAAAAACGGAGGTTGTCAATAACTTGTCACAAAGGAGGTTTTTTGTGTCTGAAAAATCAATTGAACAAAAATTAGTCAGTGAGGTAAAAAAGCGTGGAGGGTTATGCTGGAAGTTTGTATCGCCGGGGATTGTTGGTGTGCCTGACCGCATTTTGCTTTTTAAGGGCGGTGTGATTGCGTTTGTGGAGCTTAAAGATAGAGGCAAAAAGCCAAGACCGATACAGGTAAAAAGAATTGAGCAGTTAAAGAAATTAGGATTCAAAGTTTATGTGATAGACAATAAAGAGATGATTGGGGGTGTTCTTGATGAAATACAATCCACATAACTATCAGAGCTACGCTTCACAGTTTTTAATTGACCATTCGGCGGCGGGATTATTTCTTGATATGGGGTGCGGAAAAAGCGTCATAACTTTGACGGCGTTAAATGAGCTAGCGTATGATTATTTTGAAATTTCAAAGGTTCTTGTTATCGCGCCTAAACGTGTGGCGGAGTCAACTTGGAGGAATGAGATTAAAAAATGGGAGCATTTAAAAGACATAAGCTATTCAATTGTCATCGGCAGCAAGGAGCAGAGAGAAAAGGCTCTAAAACAAAAAGCGCTGCTTTATATTATCAATCGTGAGAATGTTCCGTGGCTTGTTGAAAATCATAAATGGGATTTTGATACGGTCGTGATTGATGAACTTAGCAGTTTTAAATCCAATAAAGCGGCGAGATTTAAGGCTCTGAAGAAAGTAAGACCGAAGCTTAAGAGAATAATCGGTTTGACAGGTACGCCTGCCCCTAATTCTCTTATGGACTTATGGTCTGAGATTTATCTGCTTGATATGGGTCAGAGGTTCGGAAGATATATCGGCGGTTTTCGTGATAGATTTTTCACACCTGATAAAAGAAATCAGCAGATTGTGTTTTCATACAAGCCGAGGGAGGGAGCGGAGGAAAAAATATATGAGCTGATTTCGGATATATGCGTTTCTATGAAAGCGACCGATAATATAAAAATGCCTGAGCTGATTATGAACAATGTTGAGGTTAAGATGAACGGCAAAGAAAAGGAAATCTATAACAAGTTTAAATCTGATATGGTCTTAACTGTTGAAGATAAAGAACTTGACGCTGTTAACGCCGCCGCCCTCTCAAATAAACTTCTGCAAATGGCAAACGGCGCTGTGTATGACGAGGAAAAAGCGGTTATTGAGATACACGATAATAAACTTGACGCTTTGGAGGATTTAATCGAGGCGGCAAACGGCAAGCCTGTACTTGTGGCTTATTGGTATAAGCACGATAAGGACAGGATAATGAAACACTTTCAGGCGGAGGAAATAAACACAGCCGCCGATATCGATAAGTGGAATAACGGTGAAATGCCTGTAGCTTTAATTCACCCTGCTTCAGCGGGACACGGCTTGAATTTACAGCAAGGCGGCAGTACGATTATATGGTTTGGGCTTACTTGGAGTTTGGAACTGTATCAGCAGCTGAACGCAAGACTATACCGTCAGGGTCAGGAAAACACGGTTATAATTTATCATATCGTTACAAAAGACACCATTGACGAAAATGTTATAAAGGCTTTAGAGAGTAAAAGCGCGGGACAGAACGCTTTGATTGAGGCGGTAAAATGGAGGCTGAGAAAATGAATGCCAGAGAAGCTATAAACAATTATAAAAAATGGCTTGTGAGAAAAAATATTTTAGATATGCAGCTTAGAAATTTTGTCGGCGTTACAGAAAAAGACTGTATTGAACGCATGACTTTTTCACAGCCGCAGGAAGAGCGT
This sequence comes from uncultured Eubacteriales bacterium, assembly GCA_949738935.1. Taxonomy (GTDB): domain Bacteria; phylum Bacillota; class Clostridia; order Lachnospirales; family CAG-274; genus MGBC114079. The sequence continues at coordinate 2,467 of CATJCJ010000471.1, forward strand.
GTACAAACAAGCGGAATTACGAATAAAACAGCCAAAATAGCGTTAAATTATAAAAATGAGATGGCAAAAGAAAATGAGGAATTGCTGAAATATCTGATAGATGAATATAAAACAATATGTGGTGAGATGCGTTTTTTGGAATATGGCATATCAGTCCTTAGCGGTTATATGCCTGACCTTATAGGCGATATGGTTATAAAAGGCATGAAATGGGAGGAGCTTAAATCTAAATATCACATAAGTCATTCAATGGTCGCAAAATACCGAAAAAAAGCTATAAAAGAACTTGACGGTCTTTATGACGAGAAAAACCGCATAGAGCTTGAATATATGCTAAGTTGACGGCATAAGCGGTATATTAAAGGTGTACTAACTGGTATACTAAGTGGTGTATTGATTTGTCCTATGAAATGTGATATTATTATAATGCAAAGGTGTGAGAGGATAGTCTAAGGGCTGTCCTTTTTTCTTTGCCCGACACGATTTTTTTGTTCTCCTTTGGCGTGTCGGTTTTTTTATTTTTCATAACGGGAGATGATACAATGATTGATACAGAATGCTTTGCGGAGTCCGTTGTAGGCTGCCGTATTTTAATCGAAGCCAACTGCGAGGGCTGCTCTTTTCGTAAAAGCCAAAAGGAATATGAAGCGTCAATGAAAACCAGCTATGAAAGGCTGAGAGGTTTGCCAGAAGAACAGCAGCAGGCTATCGCGGCTAAGTATTATAAAAATAAAAAGATGTGGTGTGACGGATATGCCACATAAACCAAACACGCCTTGCAGACATCAGGGCTGCCCTAAGCTGGTGCCTTGCGGAACAATGTATTGTGATGAACACAAAGCTCTGCACCCTGTTGAAGTTAGAAGCTCCGGCGCGAGAGGGTATAACAGGCAGTGGAGAAAGGCGAGCAAGGCTTTTTTAAACGCTCATCCTCTTTGTGAGAGGTGCAAGGCTGAGGGAAGATTGACAAAAGCCGAGGTGGTAGATCACATAAAACCGCACCGAGGCGACCGTATATTGTTTTGGGACAGAAATAACTGGCAGGCTTTATGCAAGCATTGTCACGATAAAAAGACAGCGACCGAGGAAAGATTTATCGAATATAAGTACTGACAGGGAGGGGGTACTTTTATCTCTACAGTACTATTTACGGTGACCGAATCCCCACTTTAACGCGCAAAATCGCAAAATTCGTAGGGCGGGGTACCCCCTTTAGCTAAAAAGTATAGAATAAAAATTAGCGAAAAACACTGATTAATTCGGTGTTTTTTTGTTTTTGTGAAAATAAACCCCTTTTCGCTGAAAAGTACAGAAAGGCGGGAGGATATGACGGAGGAACAGAAAAGGCAAATAGTCAAAATGCGAAAAGACGGCGACGGCTATAAAACGATAGCCTCCGCTGTGGGATTGTCAAGGGACGCCGTCAGGACGTTCTGCAAGAAAAGACATATGGCGGGCTTCGGCGAGGCGTTTGTACTCAACGACAAAGAGAAAGCCGACGAGTATAAACGCTGCCTTAACTGCTACGGCTATATCAGACAGCCAAAGAAAGGCAGATACAAAAAATTTTGCTCAGATAATTGCCGCCGTGAATGGTGGAAGACACACCCAGAGGAGATAAACAAAAAAGAAACAGCAAGGTATCGCCTGAAATGCGCTTACTGTGGCGAGGATTTTATATCCTATGGCAATAAAGACAGAAAATACTGCTCGCATAATTGCTATATACATCAAAGATTTTATGAAAGCGAGGTAAGAAACTAATGGAGAAATCAATGGAATGGAAAACACTGCCCGTTTCGGATTTAAAGCCCGCCGCCTATAACCCAAGAAAACAGCTCAAGGCGGGCGATAAAGAATATGAGAAAATCAAAAACTCAATTTCTGAATTCGGATACGTTGAGCCGATAATTATAAATTTTGATATGACAGTCATAGCGGGACATCAGAGATTGACTGTACTTAAAGATTTAGGATATACGGAAGTACAGTGCGTTATGGTGAATGTTGACAAAACAAGAGAAAAGGCTTTGAACATAGCTCTTAATAAGATAACAGGAGCGTGGGACGACAGCTTGTTAGCTGATTTGCTTGTTGACTTGCAAAATGAAAACTTTAACACAGATTTTACGGGATTTGAAATTCCTGAAATCGATGACCTTTTCTCAAAAGTACATGACAAAGACGTAAAAGAAGATGATTTTGATGTTGACGAGGAACTGAAAAAGCCTTGTTTCAGCAAGACAGGTGATATTTGGCATTTAGGCAGACATAAGGTGATTTGCGGCGACTCTGCGGATATACCAACATTTGAAAAACTTCTTGAAGGTGTAAAGGTTAATTTGGTATGTACAGACGCTCCGTATTTTGTGGAGCTGAAAAATAAATCAGGTACGATTGCGAACGATAATTTAGACGACAAACAAGCCTATGAGTTTTTGTTAAAAGTATTCAGTAATTTTAAAAACTCAATGGCTATAGACGCGTCAATATATGAGTTTTACGCCACAATGAAAACCCGTGTGTTTTATGACGCCTTTGAGGACGCGGGATTTAAAGTCGGTGCGGGGCTGATATGGAAAAAGCCAAAGGCTCCGTTTATGCGTACAGACTGGAAGTTTAATATGGAGCCTATAATATGGGGCTGGGGAAAAGACGGAAAGCATGTATGGTATGGTGACCAAAAGCAAACGGCGGTCTTTGAATTTGACGGAATAAAGGATTCTGAAAAAGATGGATTCGGACATCCGTCAAGCAAACCTGTGCCTCTTATAGCGTATTTGATAAAGCAATGTACGCAGTCAAACGGCTTAGTGCTTGACGGTTTTCTTGGAAGCGCGTCAACGCTTATTACCTGTGAACAGATAAATCGAATTTGTTATGGTATAGAACTTGAACCTAAATTTGTTGATGTAGCGGTAAAAAGATATTTAAAATACTTTGAGGATAAGGGTGAACAGACAAAAGATGTGTTTGTAATGAGAAATGGTCAGAAGCTCACTCTTGACGAGACTTTGCAGGATATGGAAGAGGGTGTGTGATTTGATGAATACAACTCTCGCCGATAAGGTAAGAAAATCTATTGACAGATTTAAGGCGTTCGAGCCGGAAGACGGTTATTTTCTTGCGTACAGCGGTGGAAAAGACAGTGATGTTATAAAAATACTGGCTCATCTCGCTAATGTGAAATTTGAGGCTGTTCATAATCTGACTTCGGTTGACGCACCGGAGACGGTCAGATATATAAAATCTCAAGAAGATGTAAAAATTGAAATCCCCAGAGATAAAGACGGCAGGCAGATAACTATGTGGGGTCTGATTGTCAAAAAAGGCATTCCGCCGTTAAGAATAACGCGTTATTGTTGTTCGGAGCTGAAAGAAAATAACGGCAGCGGAAAAATTGTTGTTACTGGAGTAAGGTGGGCTGAGAGCGTAAAAAGAAAACAAAACGGTGGTATTATAAAATTTATAGGAAAACCAAAAACAACTCAGAAGCTTGCGCAAGAAATAGGTGCTGACTATGAGGTTACAAAGCAGGGAGGTATTGTTCTAAATAATGATAATGACGAAAGCCGCAGAATGGTTGAAACTTGCTATAAAACAAGAACAACCACGCTAAATCCCATAATTGATTGGACGGACAGCGATGTGTGGGAATTTCTGAAATATTACGGCTGTAAAAGCAACCCCCTTTATTCTGAATGTGGTTACAAGAGAATAGGTTGTATAGGCTGTCCTATGGCGAATATCAAAGCAAGAAAAGAACAATTTACAAGATATCCAAAATATAAAGAAAATTATATAAAAGCGTTTGACAGAATGATTAAAGCAAGAAAAGAACAGGGAAAGCGTGTCGATGAAAAATGGACATCGGGCGAGGCTGTTTTTGAGTGGTGGATTAACGGATAGGGAGGAGGCTTTATAGAAATGCGGCAATTAACATTCGTAGATTTTTTCGCAGGTATAGGCGGCTTTAGGTTAGGCTTAGAGCAAGCCGGAATGAAATGTATAGGATATTGTGAAAGAGATAAATTTGCGGTAAAATCATATAACGCAATGTATGATACGGATGGAGAGTGGTACTCAAATGACATTACAAAACTCAAATCAGCAGACATTCCAAGAGCCGACATCTGGACGGCAGGCTCGCCCTGTCAAAATGTCAGCATTGCGGGAGGAAGAACGGGATTACACGGAGACCGAAGCGGTCTCTTTTTTAAATTCGCTGACCTCCTCAAAGGCAAAAAAGAAGAAGATAAGCCCCGATGGATTATCGTTGAGAACGTTAAGGGGCTGCTCAGCAGCAATAAGGGATTTGACTTCCTTGAATATCTCGCTGAATTGGATGAAAGCGGGTACGACCTTGAATGGCAGATTTTCAACTCTAAAGATTATGGAGTACCCCAAAACCGAGAAAGAGTGTATACTGTCGGACATCTTAGAAGATACGGCGGACGAGAAATACTACCTATCGAGGGAAATAACACAGCGTCTCTTAAGCAGATTATAGGCGGCGAACAGGGATACAGGGTATACGACACGAGTGGGGTTTCAGTCACGCTTGCGGGTGAAGCGGGTGAAGCGGGAGGAGCAGGAGCTAAAACGGGTCTTTATTTTATAGACCAATCAGACACAGTGCCTAAAATCACGAATGAGGCAAGAACGCTGATAGCGAGGTACACATCAGGAATGACAAACAGAAAAGCGGCAAATTCCGCTGTAATGGAACTGAAAATTAAAAACGGCACAAAACAGGGCTACGATACGGCAAAGGTCGGCGACGGGATTAACCTCTCGCACCCAAACGCGAAAGACAAGAGAGGACGTGTCGGTCACGGAGCCTCACAAACCTTAACCGCTAAAAGCAGTCACGGCGCTGTTGTTTTAA
>CATJCJ010000472.1 GCA_949738935.1 uncultured Eubacteriales bacterium
AATACTATCCTCAATAGAAATACCCTTTTCTGTTGTATTAATATATATAATTTTAGGATTTTTCTTTGTAAAATCAAAACTTTGAATCATTCTTACTATATCATTTTTGATATTAAGAGCAGTCGCGATAATAGAATATTCTGTTCCATTTTCAAATGTCCCTTTTATAGTTTTCCGCTCAATAAGCAATTGTAATTTATCAAGAATGTGATTTTGCACGTCTTCTCTCAAAAAACCATATTGATAACATTTATGGTTTTTAATCTTTTCTTTTAAAAGTTTTTTACTTTTAAAAAATTCTGTAACAAAAGCTTTAATAGGATTTTCGTCAGTTGGGTTAATAAATGGCACATCTGTAATAACAAAAGTATCATCTGTAACAAGGCTTTTAACATCAGACCAATATTTAGAAATATCTCCATCCTTAATTCCTGAAATTTTGGAAAAAATTACAGGAACACTAACAACAGAACCAATAATATTAAAATTAGGCCTATACTTCAATTCTTGATTCCACAAAATAGCTATTTCCTCATACATTGTACGTAATGTAACAGAAACAGCGCTGTGATATTGTTTATTTCTATACATTCCCGAATCCTGATACATGATTTCATCAAGTTCTTTTTCAGCGTAATATGCTGCGGTTCCAACACGAATATCAGAACTTTCTTGAGGAAACATATCAATTTCCATTGAGTTTTGATAATTTATCTCATAAATATTATCCGCTTCCAAGCAACATTTTACATTCAAATTGGGATTTAAAATCAATACATCAACAGGCAATCTCGCCAAAAACCTCAAAAAAAGAGCCTCATTAACATCTTTACAACCGCCCATATATATAAAACAGCTTATATTGGGCATTTTCCAATTATGAAATAATTGAGATAAGTACCTCTTAAGCCAACAAAGTAAATATACAGCTTTATTTGTAAGTCTGTTCAAACTCAAATCATTAGATTCTTCCAACAAAATATCAATAAAAGCTTTTTTCATCAACTTTTGAAGTTCAATATTATATGAATACTTTATATTATTTGACAAATCACTTAACATTTGTTCTTTATCTTTATATGACTTTCTGTTAATAGAGTTTATTTCTTCCATAGATGGCTTCAATATTTCTTTATTAACAATAACCGCTTGTCTTTTACTATTTTTAATTTCAACATAAAATTTATATAAATTATTAATATAAGTCAATTTATCCTCAACGCCATTAATCCTGCAAAAACAATTGTAGAATAAACTAGGGTCATTGCCTCTATTATGAATACTTTTTTTAAAATCTTCTAATCCATCTCCATCAATCCAAGCGTTTGTACAATTTAAAATATCTGATTTTTCACCATACAAACGTTGTATATTCACCTTATCGGCTCTTTCCTTTTGAATTTTTTCAATACAAAAATCTTTTGGAAAAGGATTCATATTTGGAATATCCAATTTTAACGAAACTATTGACTTTGAATCCAGTTTTAAATAATTTTCATCTCCATTATATTGTAATAAAACAACATCACAACCTGAGTCCGCCAATATACCAAGCATTTTCAACTCATAAATACTTATATCACCTTCATATAAAATTTTAGGAATTTTATTATCTCCAATATGACTAACAATTCTCTCAAACTTATAATAAAGCCAACACATAAATTTAATATAAACATTTTTAAGTATATCCTCATTTTTTCCTTGCTTTCCCATTAAGTCAAGAACATCATAAATAGCAAAAGCAAGATTATTTCTTTGATAATCATTTAATCTTGGAAGCCATTTTCGCAGACTTGATATAATAAAATTTTTACTCACTTGAAAATCCAGTCCCATTATTTCCTCATAATAATTTAAATTCTCCTTGGTGGGATTTTGAATTTTTCCTTGAATTACCACTCCAAAAAGTCTTGCCGAATCATAATATTTGTCAATAAAACTTTTTATTATATCATTATAACCATTTACACGATAAAAATAAATTCCTTTATCTTTACGGCTATTAAGCTCAACAAAATAATCATTAATATCATTAATTATTTTATGTTCAAACATAAATTATCAACACCTGTTATACTTAATTTTGACAATACAAAAATCAATTATACAATATTAACTTTTAAGAAAGTGTAAAATTTATAAAAATTTCAAGATAAATTATAACATCTTTTAGCAATTTATTCAATAATTTTTTAAATTTTATACAAATTTTTTATAAAGTTATCCAAAACCCCTCTTATTTTTTAAGCAAGAATCAATAAAATACCTGTTTAATAATCTAAGTAATAACGATTAACAAAAGATTTTTTTGTCTGACGAAGTTTGATTTTCGCGGGAATATCTGTAGTGGTATTTCAAAAAAATAGGCAAAAACAGGTATAAAAAGATTTGTCAATCGTTATTACGGAAGTTATTAAACAGATCTAAATTTATTTTATTTAATTTATCATCATTTCCTTGAAAATATGAATAGAATCCATTTATCCAGACAAAATACTTCTGAGGTGATTTCAAATGGGGAAGAAAAGTTTAATTTCAGCAGTCATAGGAATTATCACAGGATTAGCGAACGGTCTTTTTGGTTCCGGCGGAGGCACAATTGTTGTTCCCGCGATGGAGCGTTTTTTAAAAGTTGAACCTCATAAAGCTCACGCAACAGCTATAGCCATTATTTTACCATTATCATTTTTAAGTATGTTTATATACTTAAAAAACGGAGATATCAATTGGCTTAATATTATACTGATTTCCATAGGCGGTATGGCTGGAGGTTTTTTAGGAGCAAGACTTTTAAATAAAATTTCCGACAAATGGCTTCATAAAATATTTGGATTATTTATGATTATAGCGGCGGTGAAAATGATTCTATGATTATAGGACTAATTACAATAGGACTCCTATCAGGCGTTATAAGTGGAATGGGAATTGGCGGAGGTACAATTCTTATTCCGGCTCTAAGCATTTTCTTTAATTACGAACAACACACAGCTCAAAACTTTAATTTAATTTATTTTATACCAACCGCCGTAATAGCGCTTTTCACCCACGCAAAAAACGGCAATATCGAAAAAACCGTTTTATGGAAAATCATTTTATTTGGACTTATCGGAGCCGGTTTTGGAGCAATTATCGCCATAAATATGGAAGCCGATATTCTAAGAAAATGCTTTGGAGGATTTTTGCTTATCATGGGACTATCAGAAATTTTAAAAAAAAATAAAAAACAACGGAGGTATAAATATGGAGAAAAGTGATTTCAATAAAATTTTGAGTAAATTTAAAATCGCTTCTGTTGACGGAAAAATTGAGATTTACACTACAACAGAAGGTCTCAACAACGAACAATACAAAGAACTTCTTATGTGGTTTCCAAGAACAGAACTTGACAGACTTGAAAAGGCACTGGGATAAAAACAACAAAAAGCTCTGTTCCAATCGCCTTAAGCCTAAAAAAGACTTAAGGCGGTGTGAACAAAGCTCATATTTTTATTTTATTACATTAATGATGACACACTTCCAAGATTATATACATTCGTAAATCCATTTTTTTGAGCATACTCAACAGCTTTATCAGCGCGAGTTCCCGCGGAGCAATAGAAAATCAACACACTATCTTTAGAATACTCATTTATCTTATCAATATTAGAAAGAGGAATATTTATCGAATCCTCATACTTCTCCTTGGCATATTCCTCAGGGTCTCTCACATCAATAAACATTGCGCCGTTACCATGCATATCAAGAGCCTCATCAACAGAAATATTAGTTTGGCGTATAGAAGTCAAAGGAACACCTAGACTTTCATTAGTGGTTTTTCCATTAAATTTTATAATATTTTCTTCTCTGCTTATATTCTTGATATCAAAACCGGAAACCTTCATCAGTCGATAACACTTAATACAAGGCGTAATCACAACCATCAGACCATCATCACAGCCAACATAAATCTGGTCTCCAGCCGTAATAAAATCATTAATGGATAAATCAACATCTTCTTTTAAATCATTATTTTCCGGAGTGAAAATATAACTTGGTTCACTCCATTGCGTACCATAAGCGCTCAAAATAATTTTTCTTTTTTTAGTTTCATTATCCTCAACAAGAGCTACAAAACTGTCATTATTCCAAGAATCAACTTTTAAAAATTTTACATTTGTTTTATTTTCCTTGTTATAGTCAAAAACATTTTCCTCATCTTTTTTGATAATTGTAATTTTACCTTCAGGTGTTATGGACAATAACGAGGAATTTACCATAGCTGTCATAACTTCATTATTGTTCTCATTTCCCCCATTAACATTAACAGCGTCTGTACTTTGTTCTATTGTCGCAGACTTTTCTTTATATCCCTCATAATCCACAATTATCATATATACTGTTACTTTTTGAGAACTCTTTTCTGATTTAATATAAACCGGATTTTTCAAATCAGTAATCTCAGCGGTAAGAGCCTTAAGATTACTATCACCTCCGCCGCCAGCACTATTTAAAACTTCTCCATTCTGAGCGATTTCCATTATTCTATCAGGAGCGGAAGAAGTATATAATACTGTAACCGTAGCCTTTTCATAACAATCAAAAGGTTTAAAATATATATTACTCTTAGTCATAGTTCCCTTTGTTCCTAACAAACCTACCTTTGGTTTATATGTCTTACCATTATAAGTAATGCTAAGATTTTTACTTGATTTATCATCTCTGGATAAATCCCCATATCCTCCAACACCATTTACTTCCTCAACCTGTATTCCCGATGATACTAAAAATCTATCATATATAGAATCACTAATATCATATTCCATATGAGCCGGAGGCCTTACAATAGTAGTTGATGTTGTCGTCGCGAGGGGAGTCATTTTTTTAAGATTATCCCATACATAGCATTTCACGACGTCTCCCTCGCTGAGATTATCAATATTTATAGTATCATTTTTATCTATTGTTGCCGTACAATCCTTATTTACAACATTTTTCATAATACCATTTTTATCAAATACAGCAATCATAGCTTTAGCTGTCGGATTATCCTCATCTCCATTATAAGCTATTGTAGCTATGGTATTCCAATAATATTGGTCATCCGCAAAAGTAACAGTGTATGCCGCCTCACCATCTTTAAGCTTACTTCTAACAGCCGCCATATCACTTTTAGCCTTATCCAAAATAGGCTTAAGATTATTTTCATCCACTTCAAGATTAATTGATGATTTAGCTTTATTATAAATATCCGTAAGATTTGCCCAAAAATCCTCTCTGTAGTCATTTTGATTATAACTTCCATAAGCGGCGTCAAGCTCATCAAGATATGGTTGTCTTATCTCCGCCGAAATAGCTTTTTGAAGTTTACATACTACGGGAAAAGAAACTTCTTTGGTTTCATCTGCTATTTTAATACTGACCGTTATATTAGCTACACCACTTTCTACACCGGGCAGTACAGTTCCATTCTCATCAATTTTAGCAATATTCTCATTATCACTTGTATAAGTAATTTGTGCGTTTTCAAGATTATAAACTTCCTCATCTGTCATTACGGCTGACAATTCAGGAATTATAGTATTTATCGCCTGAGTAGTATTGGTACTTAAATCATAAGCGCCTCGAACAACCACTCCATTAGGAATAGCGTAAACTGTTTTTATTTTTGACTCCTGTTCACCGATAATGCTGAATGTCGCTTTATTTGCATTATCAGCTACATTTTTTCCTGCCCAAAGAGTATAACTTCCGTTAGGAGTATAATTTTTCTGAATTTCCTCGCTGTAACGTGAAAGCACTTTTGTATCAACAGTAATCTCAATATCTTTTGCCTCACCGGCATTTAATTCAATGGCACCAAAACCAACAAGCTGCTGAAGCGGAAGCTCAAATCCGTTTCCTTTTTCATCATTTTTAGCATAAAGCTGTACAACTTCTCTTCCGGCAACACTGCCATTATTTTTAACATTTACAGTAACTTTAAAAGTATCACCCGGTTTTAAGCTTGAATTATCTATCCTAACATTTGAATACTCAAAATCCGCATAAGAAAGACCATATCCGAAAGGATATTGAGGCTCTCCTCTATAATACATATAAGTTCTTCCGGGATATGTGTCATTTGCGTCTTTAGGCGCGAGTCTGTATTGGTCATCATAATAATATACCAAGCTCGCCCCATTTTTACTAGCTGTTTCCCTCTCAACACCACACTGCAACTTTCCTTCTGCTAAATCATTAGGATTATACCAAGTAGTTGTAAGTTTACCTGATGGATTTACCTCACCTGACAAAACTTTCGCCAAAGCTGTGCCTTGACATTGTCCATTATAGCAAGTCCAAAGTATAGCACGGCAATGTTCCTCAAATGGGTCAACATCAACCTGACCAACCGTCTGCATTATAACTATAGTTTTATCAGCATAAGGATAAATATCACCCTCTTTATAATTACATATTTCTGAAACATGACCATCACGCAAAGGCAATGAAATTGTGGAACGGTCATTTGACTCTTTACCATCGGCAAGTTCCCCATTAGATTCTTTTTCACTGGATGATATTGTTCCAGTATAAGCTATAATAACATCAGCATTGCTAAGTTTTTCTTTATAAGTCTCAACGCTAAATTCCGAATTAGCTGTTATATTAATATACATATCTGCGGTTTGATTATAACCTCCGTCATCTCCAGTATATTTAGCTGTATATAATCCATCATTACCCTCGTTCGGAGAAATATTGACAACTCCAACCACAGGGGTAGTATTTCCATATCCTATCTGCAATGACCCTCCCACAGAGCCCTGAGATAATTTTGTTTTAACCTTAACTTCTGTAACATCTTTAAAATTAATACCAGGAACAACAAGAGAAGCTCCCGCACCAACCTCCATAAGTTTTCCGCTTTCAATTCTTGTACCTTTTATATTTATCGCTTTACTCAAATCAACTGTTTCTTCATTTTTACCTTTTACAAGAGTGATACTCTCTATCTCATCAAATAAAACAGTACCATCTACAATATGAGCAAGAAAATCAACATTTTCCTCTCCAAACATAGTCTTAAGCCCCTCATAAGGAGAAACCGCTTTTTCAGGACTACCGGAATAATCCCCTAAATACGCCTGTGAAGCAAGCTCACCTACAAGAGCAATTTTTAAATTACCGTCTTTCTTTAATGGCAACAATGCGTTTCCGTTTTCATCTTTTTTATTCTGAAGTAATACAATACCTTTTTCAGAAGCCTCTTCAGCGACTTTTACACTTTCATCACTTTCCAAATCAGATGATTTAAATTGAGCCCTAAACGCATTTGCCGCATCATTATTATCAAACTCACCTGTCTTAAATCTCTCAAGAAAAATTCTATACAAAGCCACATCCAGCTCATCTTCCTGCAAATATCCATTCTTAACTGCGTCAAGAGCGTTTCCTTGTGAAACACCTCCGCAGTCAAGTTCATTTCCAGCTTTAATTCCCAAAGCTACAGTAGCCGATTGTGGAACTTTTGTAAAGTTTTCAAGGTCTTTAAACATACCATTTTTTTCACTCTCATATAACGCCTCTTTGAAAGCTTGAGTTGTAAATAAATCAGCAACTGCGCCGCAATCGCCGGTAACAAATCCATTAAATCCCCAGTTCTTTCTCAAAAGGTCTGTAAGGGTATTTCTATTAGCCGGACTAGCTATATAATCCCAAAGCTTTTCCCCTTTTCTTGTAACTGTTGTCGCGTTATATGAACTCATAACAGCTCCAGGGTCAGAACTTTCAACCACATTTCTGAATGCCGCCGTATAATAATTTCTCAACTCTTCCTCGGTCATTATAGAAGTTCCTCGTTGACGTTCACCCTCATTATTGTTTGCGAGATAATGTTTCAGTGTAGGAATAGTTCTTTTATATGTTCCTGTCTCTTCCATACCATATTGCATACCTTACCTTTAACAAACTGCTCGCCAAATATTGATGTAAGATATGTGTCCTCACTGAAAGACTCCTCATTTCTTCCCCATCTCGGGTCACGCTGCATATTAATTGTGGGAGACCAATAATTCAAATCATATCGATTATTTTTCATTCTTCCCTCTGCTGAAATAATACTAGCCTCTCGACGCATCATTTCAGGGTCCCAAGAATTTGCCACAGAAACCGAAGACGGAAAGGAAGTCGCTTTTCCCTGTCTTGCAATACCATGAACAGCCTCTTTCCAATAGTAATACTTTCCAATACCCAAATCAGTAATCGCGGAAGCGTTATGTCCAAGCTGAGCAACCTTTTGTTCCAAAGTCATTCTTGAAACCAAATCCGCCGCTCTTTTCTCATAAGGAAGTGATTCATCTTGATAAGCTGGAGTAGGTCCCTCAAAATCTGCGGCTGTTGCTGGATATATAGCAATAGCACATATATCCGGGCACCAATCTCCAGTTTTACCATCAAAAGTAAGAGTATGTTTTCCCGTGGTCAAATTTCCACAATCTATAACATAAGCTACAGATATTTTATCTTTATCTGTTTGTGTATTTTTCATTGTTCCTCTGCCTGAAGGAGTTACGCTCCCTGCTGTACCGGCTGCTGAAGTGGCTTGAGGATTATCAACCCACATAAACATATCCTTTGACGCAGCAAGCACATAGGCATAATAATTCTTTTCTTCCGAAATATTGATAGGAATAGTAAAAGTATTTTTATCTTTTCCTGAACCAATATAGTCAATAACACCATCGTATGTATGTGTTTCTCCAAAAACCTTAGCCATAACTTGTTCATATATATTATCACTAAAAGAGTCAAATGTTAATTTTCCTTTCTTTTTGCTCCCTGTATCATATTGAACATTATTTTTTGTCAGAGTAACCGCTCCATCGTTACTAATGTCTGTTGAAGTAACAATAACCCCATCACCAACATCATAGACCTTTGTTTCCGAATTAAATCCGGCGGCAAAAGCGGTTGTTCCTATTGATGACATAATTAATGTCAGTGTAAGAAAAACACTAAAAAAACTTTTAACCTTATTCATACTAAAAACTCCTTTCTTTTTTTGTTAAATTAATTGTTTCAAGTCAAAAAAACATAGTATTTACTGAAAGAAATTAAAAATCATAGAAAAACACAAACTTTCAAATTTACCATAATCAAATCAAAAAAATAAATTCAAATTGTTTTAAATTTTAAATTTTCAATTTTCACAATATAACACAATAAATTTGTGCAATTTGCATATCTAAAAACTATTTTAATCCTTTCATAACGCACTACATAAATAAAATATCATATTTAAATTATATATAAAAAA
>CATJCJ010000473.1 GCA_949738935.1 uncultured Eubacteriales bacterium
AAAAGACTTTATTTATTAAGACCTGATGATGTTGAAAAAGCGGTTTACGAGGCTATGAAAGAAAGGCTTGAAAGTATTAAAATTGCCAAAAAGGAAAGCGAAAAACCTGATAAAGAAACAGAAAACATCAAAGCTGAAATAATTCGTATTGATGATGAGATAAAAAAACTTATGGATAAACTCGCTAACGCTGACAGCGTGCTCTTTGATTACATCAACGAAAGAGTAAAAACTTTACACAGCAAAAAAATCTCTTTTGAGGAAAAATTACAGACGAAAAGCAGAAAGCACAAACAGATAGATACAAAACCGCTTGAAAAGCCTATGAACCGCTGGGAAAAATTGACAGTTGATGAAAAGCACGATATTGCGACTACAATGATTGATGTTGTCTACGTTTCAGACGAGAACGGTATTGATATTAAATTCAGTATATAACCATAGTTATGGTGCGCTGATGGGAGTTCCTATGGATAACAATAATAATGTTTTAGTATAAAATTCGTCAATATAATTATATATATTAAAAAAGCCTATACAAAATTTTCAAAATATTCTTTCAAGTATTCCATATAGACTTTTTTGTATACAAGTTATCTGTAATTTCATACTTCTTAAGGCAATATCGAATAATTAATATTTTGCGATATTGCCTTAAAATAATCATTTGACAGCGTTTTTTGAAATTTAATATCATTCTTTACAACAGATTTTTTTTAAACTTATCATAAAACATTTAAGTGCTATAGTTCATTTATAGTATTGGTTATTTCCATATCGGTTATTCGTTTAGCAGGAGAATATACTGCCGCAGCACAAGAAAATAAAACAATCAATAATATTATAGCTATCGGGATAAAAGGTACTGTCCATATTCCTCCAAAACGTGAAATTACAGTTCCAATTAATAAGCTATGGATATATAGTCCAAATACACATCCTACAATACATCCGCTTAAAGCATAGGTTATTGCCTCTGCGGCTATAGTTTTTATAAGTTGCCTTGTACTCATACCGACAGCCCGCATTGAGCCATATTGTTTAATTCTTGCCGATACACTCATTGAGATACTATTCATAATATTAAATATTGTAATTAAAATAATAATTGTCAAAAATCCATAAGCTGCAAGTCTAAATACCCAATAAGAACTATATATTTCTTTGTTATCATCTCGGCGGTCTTCAAATTCGTTTTCTCCAGCTAAATACTGAATTGATTTTATAGTTTTATCTGATGCGTTATCTGAAAGTTCAGCGTTAATCAATATATAATCTTTTTCACCTGTTATTCTTGTAAAAGTTTCCTCAGAACACACTATTGTTGTGTTTCCCGCTCCGCCAATACCTTCAGATGCAACACACGCTATCTCAATATCATTATCTTTAATTTTTATTTTATCACCAACGCTAATATGAGTATCCTGGTTAAAAATCGCCATAGCGTAATTTGAGTTTCCATAAACTTTTGATAAATCACCGCTTAATATAGATTTCTCATACCTATTCAATAAATAATTATCATAGGAAATTAAATCAATACTGGTTTCATTTCCATTAATCTGAGCTGGAGCGTCAAGAGAAAACATATTTCCAAAAACATTTTCAACCTCTGGTATATCTTTAATTCTG
This sequence comes from uncultured Eubacteriales bacterium, assembly GCA_949738935.1. Classification (GTDB taxonomy): domain Bacteria; phylum Bacillota; class Clostridia; order Lachnospirales; family CAG-274; genus MGBC114079. The sequence goes on from CATJCJ010000473.1 coordinate 1,633, forward strand.
TCTATGACGTTTTTGTCGATTGAGTTAATATTTTCTGAACTTACTATTGAAATATCAGGATTATAATTATTCAGCGATGGAATAAGTCTTTTAGCTATATCAAGGCAAGCGGAAAAACTTAAAAATAATATAATCGTAAAAGCAAACGACAGTGTTATAAGAATAAAGTTCTTTTTGGCTGATACAGCGTGTTTAATACCAAGAGCGGTTTCTACTTTAAACAAACGAGTATTAACTGAGTGAGATGTATTTTTTATACTATCATTATTTCCGGATACAGCAGCCATAGGAGAAACCTTTGCGGCACGTTTAGCGGGAGAATGAGCGGCTATAAGTACTGTAACAACGCCGACTGCGACACCGCTTACAATACCAACTGCGCTTATTCCAAAAATCGGTATATCAGCGAATTCGCCTTTAACCATAAAATGAAGTATAAGACATAACGCTAATGTTATTAAAACCCCTAAGCTGCATCCTATAGGAACGGCAATTTTACACCAATTAAGAGCCTCAAGCCTGACGAAGCGAATAATCTGTTGTCTGCTTGCTCCAATACAGCGAAGCATACCAAAAAATTTTGTTCTCTGAGCAATATTACTATTCATACAGCTTGAAATCATTAAAACACCAGAAATAAGTATTAATATAAAAAATACAGCTGCTAAAGAATAAATATTTTTAAAGTTAGAATTATTGCTTGCTCCCAACAATCCTAAAACAAAGGTGTTCTCAGATATATTTTCATTAGATAAGCCGTACTGTTCTTTTATATCATCAATTGATTCTCTTAAATTCGATTCCGAACTGAATTGAACGTAATATGATAAATTTGCTTTATTATCAAGTTTTTGTAAATTATAAAAACTTTCTTTACTTAAATATATACACATTCCATCTATAATTTCGTTAAATTCTGAATCGTCAAAACAAAATCCAGATACAGCATATTCAAAATTGCCAAATTGAGTATTAAGAATAATTTTATCACCTTTCTTTATTCCCAAAAGTTCTTTTGAATCCCCGCTTATCATAATCTCATTATTATTTTTAGGATAATCACCTTCTACAGAGTAATTCATTATCTCTGAAATATAAGATTTGTCAGCGCTGTATAAAACCACATTTTTATTATCAACATAATATCCTCCGATATAAAAATCTTTTTCTTTATCATAATTTATTGTATTACGTTGTGCCAAGACAGCGACATCTGAGCGTGCGCCTATGGAATTGGCTATATTTTCAGGTATATTGTTGATTATAATATGATAATTTCCATGTCGGCTGATTAATTGTTCTTTTTCTGTTCTAAGCCACATATCAGCCATAGAAAATATTGTTGTTACAAGAAACACGGAGAGAATGATACATATAATAGTCAAGCGGTTTTGTTTTTTTCTAACACGTGCTGAAATTGGAATAAGGCTAAGATAGCTTTTCATTCACGGCACCTCCCAAAATCAGTTAAAACGCCGTCAGATACCTGCAATACTCTGTCGGAAGACTGAGCGATAGAACGGTTATGCGTAATCATAATAATAGTCTGTTCATATTTTTTTGACGCTTGTTTCAAAAGAGAAATAACCTCGCTGCTGTTTTGAGAGTCTAAATTACCTGTTGGCTCGTCGGCAAGAATAAGCGCCGGCCGTGTAATAAGCGCGCGTCCTATAGCGACTCTTTGCTGTTGTCCTCCGCTTAACTGATTTGGTAAATGATTTCGGCGTTCTTTTAAATTAAGTACAGATAATAATTCCTCAAGATACTTCTTATCAGGCTTTTGATAATCAAGAAGAACAGGAAAAATGATATTTTGTTCTACATTTAATTCAGGAATTAAATTAAACGCCTGAAAAATAAATCCTATATTTCTGCGTCGAAAAATAGTAAGTTTACTTTCTTTCATAGAAAAAATATCTTTTCCATCAATAAATACCTTACCGCAAGTAGGCGTATCAAGAGCGCCAATCATATTAAGTAAAGTACTTTTGCCGGAACCGGATTCTCCAACCACTGCTACAAATTCACCTTTTGGTACTGAAAAACTAACGTTTTTAAGCGCCTCTACGGCTATTTCACCTTTTCCATAAATTTTGCCAATAGATTTAACTTCTAACAAATTCATTAGTAAAACACCTCTTTCTTTTTTATATAAGAAAGAATAACATATAAATCCTACGATAATATGAATTTAATCCTACAATTTTGTAGTAATAAAATTTATTATAAATTTTGTTCCCGCACCAAGTTCACTATCAACCTCAATACTACCGTTATGAGCCTCAATAATAGCTTTAGCAAGGGATAAACCTAATCCAATTCCCTGAGTGTCTTTTGAGAATCGGCTTCGGTAAAATCTTTTAAATATATGAGGCATATCATCTGGATGAATGCCGCTTCCATTGTCCTTTATTATAATTTGAATCATAGATGAAAATTGTTTCCACTCAATAGTAATAATTTCTCTTGACTTTGTGTGGTCAAGCGCGTTTTTTATAATATTGGCTATAGCTTCTATAAACCAATTTCGGTCACAGTATAGAAAAATATTATCTTTTCCTGAAAGAATAATTTGCTTATTGTCAAACTTAGTTTGAAATAAAAAACGTTTTTTTATCTCTTTCATAATTTCAAATATATTTTCTTTTGTTTTATCAATTATAATTGTTCCAGCGTCAAGTTTAGTAATTTTCAAAAGATTTTGAACTAAATTTTCTATACGGTCAAGTTCTTGTTCAGAAAGGTTAGAAAATTCTTTTACAGTATCATGATTTTCAGCCTCATTTTGTATAATTCCATTATAGATATTAAGAGCCGCAAGAGGAGTTTTAAGCTGATGTGATATATTTGATATAGCTTCTTTTAAAAACTCTTTTGATTTTAATTCATTTTCAGCGTGAGCGTTTAAAATTGCCGCCAAAGAGTTTACTTTATGAAATAGCTTATAAAGTTCACCCTCATAGTCACACTCAATTCTTGCGGCTGTGTTTCCAGATATATATTCAGTAATCTGCTCTTCAGCGTTTTCAATAATTTTATTTTGTTCACTGAAGTATTGATATAAAGCTGTCAATATTCCAAAATACATACATAATGTACTTATTAAGATATAAAGCGCTGTACTTTGAAATTCAGAATAAATAAAATACAATGAAATCAATAAGAATATTAATATATATATTGAAGTTTTAAAAAAAAGCAGTTTTATTTTTTTATTTGTCATTATTTTCATTTTACACCTCAGCATTCCACTTATATCCCATACGCCTAATTGTAATTATCATCTTAGGATTACTTGGATTGTCCTCAATTTTTGCACGTAATCTTCTGATATAAACTGTAAGTGTGTTTCCGTCAACATAATTTTCATTACAATCCCATAATTTACTTAAAATCTGTTCAGATGAAAGTATAATGTTAGGATTCTCCATAAACAGGCATAAAAGTTTATATTCGCTTGCTGTTAAATCAATTTGTTTTTCATTTTTATACACTTTTCCCTCCAACATATGTACAATTATACCATTTGAATTTAATTGATAGGAAGATTGATTAAAATTATTGCTTCTTCTAAGTATAGCGTTTATTTTTGATAAAAACACGGCTAACTTAAACGGTTTTGTAATATAATCGTCTCCCCCTATATCAAGTCCCATTATTATATCTGTTTCCTCATCGGCGGCGGTAAGAAAAATAATTGGTACATTTGAGGTTTTGCGAATTTTTTCACATATATCAAAACCTGAACCGTCAGGGAGAGAAACATCTAAAATTACTAAATCATATTTTCCGTGATGCCATATTTTTTCAGTCTCACAGCTTGTGCGAGCTATATCCAACTCATAGCCTTGTTTTTTGATAACAAATGATAAACCATTTATTAGGCTCAAATCATCTTCAATTATAAGTATTTTCATATATATTCTCCTTTGTTTTTTTGTAAAAATATCTTATAATTCAAAAGTAAAAATAATTTTAGTTGCGTCAAAAAGCTACTCGCAAATTAAAGATTATGTTGCTTAATTATAATTATGCCTTTCTGATAAATTTACTCTGTTAAATTTATTTGAAATGTTTATTTAACGATAATGTTGCAATAATTATTTTTATATTGACTACTTAAAATTATACATCATTATGGTAAAGTGTTACAAGTATAATTACATTAAAATATCAAAATTAAACATACGAATACTTTAAATAGGTATATAATAAAATATCCAGAAATCTTAATTTGATTTTTGTAAATTTATTTGAATTTCCTTTAATGGAAAATATATTTAAAGAATTTTATAAATTGTATTTTATAAAAAGGGTAGCTGACATTAGTCAGCGCAGGGGAAACATAATTTCACCTGTTATGTTTTTAAAATAATTCTAAAATTGCCAAAAATCATCAGATTTTTGAGAGAAGCCCTCGGCAGAGCGCAACGCACCGATTTAGTCGGTGTATAGTTGCGCCCTTGCTTCGCAGGGACCTTTTTATGATTTATTATTATGTGATTTTTTTGTGTTATTATCTTGACTAAAAGCCTGACATTTTACTTTAATAAAATTAGAATTTTCAATCTTAAATTAATTTAATAATGTTCTATGAAATTATTTTTTCTTTTTCCCTCTTTGAGGAATATATGATTTTATTAACTTCGATTTTGAAACAACATCTATAAGTGTTTTCTTTTCTTTTTCGGTAAGTTTATCGTATTTTATTTTCATCTGTTTACAGAAAACTATAAGCATTTGTTCAGTACGGCTGC